>PABG01000083.1 GCA_002699185.1 Gammaproteobacteria bacterium
CGGCAGCCGGATGCCGGTCGGGATCAGGCCCATCCTGTACAGCGCCCATTTCACCGGGATGGGATTGGCCTCCAGGAACAGGGCATGATGCAGCCCGTCCAGCCGTTCGTTGATGCGGGCGGCCGCGTCCCGGTCACCGGCACGGGCGGCCACGCACATGGCATGCATGTCCGCCGGCGCCACATTGGCGGTGACCGAGATCACGCCCTGCCCGCCCTGCAGCATGAATTCCATGCCGGTGGGGTCGTCGCCGCTGTACAGGTCGATGCGGCCGCCGCAGCGCTCACGCAGTTCCCGCAGCCGGTCCAGATCGCCGGTGGCATCCTTCAGACCGACGATATTGGAGATGTGAGACAGACGCTCGACCGTGTCCGGGAGCATGTCGCAGGCGGTACGGCCGGGGACATTATAAAGGATCTGCGGGATCGGCACGGCCTCGGCGATGGCCTTGTGGTGCAGGTACAGTCCCTCCTGGGTGGGCTTGTTGTAATAGGGGGTGACCAGGAGGCAGGCATCGGCCCCGGCCTGCAGGGCGCAGCGGGTCAGGCTGATGGCCTCGGTGGTGGAGTTGGCGCCGGTGCCGGCGATGATCGGGATGCGCCCGGCCGCCAGTTCCACGGTGCGGCGGATCACCTCGCAGTGCTCGTCCTCGTCGAGGGTGGCGGACTCCCCGGTCGTACCCACGGCCACGATACCGTCGGTGCCATGTTCGATATGAAATTCAACCAGTTTCGCCAGGCTGGTGTAGTCGACCGCCCCGTCCTCGTGCATCGGGGTCACCAGCGCGACCATGCTGCCATGGAACATGCAACTTACTCCGCAAGCCTGTTTCGGGACCCGGGTCGGGATACCCCTGAAACCGCCACATACTACTGGTCCGCCCCGGTGCTGACAAGGCGACGACGCCGTAGTGGCAATGCACGCCGGCTCTAAAGTATTCTTGGCCGAAAAGGTGAGACAATATGAGCGAAAAAGAGCAAGCCCCCCTGCGTGAAATCCGCATCAACCCCATCGTGCCGAGTGAGTCCGTCCTGGTGGCCACCGCCCGCGCCATGCGCCCGCGCAAGGACGAGGAACCGGCCCCGCGCGACACCCGCCGTCACGTCGAGCGCTGCCCCTTCTGTCAGGGCAACGAGGCCATGACCCCACCGACCATCATGGCGGTGCCCGGCGAGGAGAACTGGCAGATCCGCATGGTGGAAAACCTGTATCCGGTGCTGGGCGAGACCGCCGGCGGCGCCCTCACCTTCGGCCTGCAGCAGGCCATCGACGGCTATGGCCGCCATGAGGTGATCATCGACAACGCCGTCCACGGCATCGCCATCCATGAGATGGACGAGGCGCACCTGGCCCTGCTGTTCGGGGTCTACCGTGACCGCATGGCCCAACTCTACGCCTCCGATTCGCGCATCCGCTACGTGCTCGTCTTCAAGAACTTCGGCCCGGCGGCGGGCGCGAGCATCGCCCACACCCACAGCCAGATCATCGCCATGCCGGTGGTGCCCGAAAACCTGCACAACGAACTGCTCAACAGCCGCGTTCATTACCAGAAATACAACCAGTGCATCTTCTGTTCGCTGATCGATGAGGCACTGACCTTCGAGGCCACCATCTACGACCGTGTCTCGGGTGAGATCCGGCGCAAAATCAACGTCGGCCAGTACGTGGTTGAACGCGGCGAGCACTTCATCGCCATCAAGCCCTTCGCCAGCCGCTACGAATGGGAGGTACACATCCTGCCGCTGCAGCACGACAGCGACTTCCTCAATATTAGCGACGCTCAACGGGCCGATCTGGCACGGGTTATGCGCCGCACCATGGCGCGGCTCGATGCGGTGGTCGGCGGCGTGCAGTACAATTACTTCCTGCACTCGCTGCCGCGCAGCGAGGCCTATGCCGACTGCCAGTCCGGTTTCCACTGGCATCTGGAAATCTGCCCGCGGACCAGTATCCCGACCGGCTTCGAGCTCGGCTCGGGGCTGTTCGTCAATACCATCAGCCCGGAAGACGCCGCCCAACAGCTACGCGAGGTCAGCCTGGAATCATGAGCACTCATCTCGTCATCTCCGCCCTGGGCGCCGACCAGCCGGGCCTGGTCGACGAACTGACCCGCTGTATCTACGACTACGGCGGCAATGTCGCCGACAGCCGCATGACGGTGCTGGGCGGGGATTTCGCCGTCATGCTGCTGGTGACCGGCAACTGGAATGCCATCGCCAAGCTCGAGGACCAGCTGCCGCAGCTGGGCGAGAAGCTCGGCCTGACCGTGAGCCTGCGCCGCACGGAGGAGCGCCAGTACAGCCGCGATACCCTGCCCTATGTGGTCGAGGTGGTCGCCATGGACAATCCCGGCATCGTGCACAACCTGGCCCACTTCTTCTCTGCCCGCAACATCAACATCCAGGACCTGAACACCAGCAGCTACGCCGCCCCGCACACCGGCACGCCCATGTTTGCCGTGCATATGACGGTGCAGATACCGGCCAAACAGCATATCTCCAGCCTGCGGGAGGAATTCATGGATTTCTGCGATCAGCTGAACCTGGACGCCATCATCGAACCGGCCAAAGGCTGAAGGAGGCAGCATGAGCGTCACCATCGGCAAGAAGGTCCGTGATTTCACTCTGCCCATGACGGGCGACCGGACCTTCAAACTCTCCGATTGCAGGGGAAAGAACGTGGTGTTGTATTTCTACCCCAAGGACAATACACCGGGCTGCACCACCGAGGGCCAGGACTTTCGCGACAGTTACAGCAAATTCAAACGCCAGAAAACCCTGGTCTTCGGAATCTCGCGGGACAGCCTGAAAAGCCACGAGAACTTCAAGAGCAGGCACGAGTTCCCCTTTGAACTGCTGTCCGACACCGAGGAAAAGGCCTGCAAGCAGTTCGACGTGATCAAGGAAAAGAACATGTACGGCAGGAAGGTGATGGGCATCGAACGCAGCACCTTTCTCATTGACGAGCAGGGAGTGCTCCGGCAGGAGTGGCGCAAGGTCAGGGTCAAGGGCCACGTCGACGAGGTCCTCGAGGCCGTCAAACAACTCAACAAGTCCTGAACTGCTCCCGCACACTCACACATATCACTAGGCGGAATCCTCAATTACATGCCACATAAACGCCTGTTCGTGCTCGACACCAACGTCCTCATGCACGACCCGACCGCGCTGTTCCGGTTTCAGGAACACGACATCTTCCTGCCCATGGTGGTACTGGAGGAGCTTGACGCCGGCAAGAAGGGAGTCACCGAGGTGGCCCGCAACGTGCGCCAGGTCAACCGTTTCCTCGATGAACTGACCTGCGATGCGGCGCATGAAGACATCGAGCGGGGACTGCAACTGTCACAGCGCCCGTTCGACACCAATAGCCATGGCCTGGACGCCTCCGGCGTTCTGTACCTGCAGACTCGCAGCCTTCCCTTCGAACTGCCTGCCGCACTGCCCGGCAATGTCCCGGACAACAACATTCTCGGCACCGCCCTGGCCCTGCAGCAGAAGCAGCCCGATGCTCGGGTTACGCTGGTATCCAAGGACATCAACCTGCGCATCAAGGCGGCCATCGTCGGCATTCACGCCGAGGACTACTACAACGACCAGGTGCTGGATGACGTCAATCTGCTCTACAAGGGGATGGCCGAACTGCCGGGCGATTTCTGGAACAGCATCGGCGACCGGATGGATTCCTGGCAGGACAACGGCCGCAGCCTGTATCGCATCAATGACGCAATGACACAGGACTGGCACCTGAACCAGGGCATCTACCTGCCGGGCGATAACGAGTTCGAGGCCATGGTGCGCGAACGCGACGCGGACAGCGCCGTCGTCGAGGTGCTGCGCGACTACCGCAAACCCAATCATTCGGTCTGGGGCATCACCGCGCGCAACCGGGAACAGAACTTCGCACTCAACCTGTTGATGGATCCGGATATCGATTTCGTCACCCTGGTGGGACAGGCCGGCAGTGGCAAGACGCTGCTGACCCTGGCCGCCGCGCTCACCCTGACGCTGGACGAGAAGCGCTTCAGCGAGATCATCATGACCCGGGTGACGGTTCCGGTGGGGGAGGACATCGGCTTCCTGCCCGGCACCGAGGAGGAAAAGATGACACCCTGGATGGGCGCGCTGATGGACAATCTGGAAGTGCTGACCCAGTCCGATGCCGCCGGCGAATGGGGCCGGGCGGCGACCAACGATCTGCTGCACCGGCGCATCCGGATCCATTCCCTGAATTTCATGCGCGGGCGCACGTTCCTGAACAAGTTCCTCATCATCGACGAGGCGCAGAACCTGACCTCCAAGCAGATGAAGACCCTGATCACCCGCGCCGGCCCCGGCACCAAGGTGGTCTGCCTGGGCAACGTGGCCCAGATCGACACGCCCTACCTGACCGAGACCACCTCCGGCCTGACCTACGTGGTCGACCGCTTCAAGGGCTGGGGTTACGGGGGCCATGTCACCCTGCGCCAGGGCGAGCGTTCACGGCTGGCGGATTACGCGTCGGAGAATCTCTGACCTTTGCGGCATTAACGCAGAGGCGCGGAGAATAGCAAGAAATCTCTCATTATTCTGTCATTGCGAGGAGCAGAGCGACGCGGCAATCTTTATCCGATTGATTCTGCCGTTCGAGATTGCTTCGCGATGCTCGCAATGACGGGCTTAAGTGAATGACTCAGAGTTTCCTCTGCGTCTTTGCACCCAAAGGGCATAAACGCCTCTGCGTCCTCTGCGTTATTCCCCGCCGGCACCAGCCGGTTCCGCCCCGGCCTCGGGCTCCTTGCGCGGCCAGGCCTTGAGCACGGCCTTCACCAGGGTGGCCAGCGGAATGGCGAAGAATATGCCCCAGAAGCCCCAGATGCCGCCGAACACCAGCACCGCGACGATGATCGCCACCGGATGCAGGTCCACCACCTCGGAGAACAGCAGCGGCACCAGCACATTGCCGTCCAGGGCCTGGATCACGGCATAGGCTGCCAGCACGTAAAAGAACTCGCTCCCCCAGCCCCACTGAAAATAGGCGATGATGGCGATCGGCACCGTCACCACGGCCGCGCCGATGTAGGGGATGATCACCGACAGGCCGACCAGGGTGCTGAGCAGAACGGCGTACTGCAGCCCCATGAGGGTGAAGGTGGCATAAGTCACTCCGCCGACAATGAAGATCTCCCACATCTTGCCGCGGATGTAGTTGCCGATCTGGGCATTGACGTCATGCCAGACAGCGGTGGAGAGATGCCGCTCACGCGGCAGGTAGGAGGCCAGCCAGCCGAGGATGCGGTCCTTGTCCTTGAGAAAGAAGAACACCAGCACCGGCACCAGGATCAGATACACCAGCAGGGTGATCAGGCTGACCAGAGAGGCCACCGACAGCGACAGCACCCGCTGGCCCATGCTGCCGAGTTCGGTGCGTATGGCAAGCATGAACTCGCGGATCTGCTCATCGGTAACGAAATTGGGATAACGCTCCGGCAGCTTGAGCAGCATCGCCTGGCCGCGGCTGACCATATCCGGCAGCTGCTGCACCAGCTGAGTCAGCTGGAAGGACAACCGCGGGATGATGCCGAAGAAGGCGAACAGCAGGAACAGCATGAAGACGATGAATACCACCAGTACCGCCCAGGTACGGCCGATGCCGCGCCGTTCCAGGGGCACGACCAGGCCGTCAAGCAGATAGGCGATCACGACACCCGCCAGCACCGGCGCCAGCATGTGCCCCATGGTCAGTACCACGGCGAAGCCGACGATCAGAAACAGCGCGAGGATGACGACCTGGGGATCGGAGAAGTAGCGGCGGAACCAGTTGCGGATGATGTCCATGGGCCGAGATTCAGGACCAGCGCTCGAGATAGGCCTGGTAGTGCTCTTCGAATACGGCCTCCAGCCGGTCGATCACTTCCTCGGCCGCCTTGCCGTACATCACGTGTTCTGTCACCAGCGGTGAGGTCTCGTTGAGGAGCTTATTCTTGTCCAGCATGTAATAGCTTTCGGACAGGCGTTTGACCGCCTTGATGACGGATTCGGACTCCGGCCGCGGGATCGGTTTCGGGGTTTCGGGCGGCGGTGGTTCAGCCGGTGCCGCTGCCTGCGGCTGCGGCAGCCCCGTCGCGGGCCGGCTGGCGAGAAACTCGGCGTAGCGGATCAGGGCGTGGCGGTCGGCCTCGCTCAGTTCTCGAAACAGTTCCGTCAACCTGGCTTCATCTACGGACATATTTTCTCTAAAAGCAGTTTCCAGATCCTGTAGGATGGGTGAAGGCGCACTGCGCCGCAACCCATCGGCAGACCGCGCCATGATGGGTTGCGCTTCGCTCCACCCATCCTACAGCCCGATCACTCCCAGTCGTCCTGATGCGTCTTGCAGTAATGGCGGGCGAATTCCAGCAGCTCGTCCATGGCCAGGTGCCGGAACTTCTGCTTCTGGTGCACGAAGGAGAAAGGCCGTTCCAGCTTCGGCTCGAGCTGCAGCGCGACCAGGGTCTGGAGTTTCAATTCCTTCTGAATGGTCGCGCGGGAGACAATGGATACACCCATCGCGGCCTCCACCGCGCCTTTGACCGCCTCGGGGCTGCCCAGCTCCATGCAGACGCTGATATCGGTCATGTTCACCCCGGCCTGGCCCAGGTATTCACTGATCACCTCGCGGGTACCCGAACCCTCCTCGCGGCAGATGTAGGGATACTTCAGCATGTCCTCGATCTTGACCACCTTGTTTCCGGCCAGCGGGTGACTGGGCGGCACGATGGCCACCAGTTCGTCCATGCGGCAGATCTCCACCACCAGGTTCTTGTTGGTCACCGGGGCCTCGACCACGCCCAGGTCGATGATGTTGTTCTCCACCATGGAGACGATGCCGTCGGTGTTGGATACGCGCAGCTGCACGTTCACATCCGGATACTTGTTGCGGAAATCGCCCAGCAGGGCGGGCAGCATGTACTCGGCGATGGTGGTGCTGGCGCCGATCATGACCACGCCGCTGATATCGCCGGTCATCTCGCGAACGGCGTTTTCCATGTCGTTGTACAGGTCGAAGATGCGGTCGGAGTACTCGAATACCCGGCGGCCGGCCTCGGTCAGGCTGATGCGGTTGTGGGTGCGGTCGAACAGGCGGGTATTGAAATGCTCCTCCAGCTGGCGGACCTGGAAGGTGACGGCCGGCTGGGTCATGTGCAGCGTCTCCGCCGCCTTGGTGAAACTCAGCAGGCGCGCCACTGTGTGAAAGACCTGCAATCTGCGATCAGCCATGACTCTCTCTGTACTGCCTTATCCGGGGTTGAAGCTGCAGGACGTGACAGGGAAACACCCTCCCGGTGCGAATGGCGGGCCGCGCCGCACACCCCATCCTTCCCGCGCTATGCAATTGTTTTTGAAGCACCTGCCATTTTTCAGGCGGGTGCCAATCCTAGCAGCAAACGAGAGAATATAAAATATACTAATGTGGCTATCCGCTCAGGGCGTGGCATGGCGACGCCAGCGGGCGGCGTAATACAGCACCGGAATCACCACCAGGGTCAGCAGGGTGGAGACAAACACGCCGAATATCAGAGAGATAGCCAGGCCGCTGAAGATGGGGTCGTCAAGGATGAAAAAGGCCCCCAGCATCGCCGCCAGACCGGTCAGGACAATGGGCTTGGCCCGCACCGCGCCCGAGCGCAGCACGGCCTCTTCGAAGGCCACCCCGCGCCCGACCTCGTGGTTGATGAAATCCACCAGCAGGATGGAATTGCGCACAATGATGCCCGCCAGCGCGATCATGCCGATCATGGAGCTGGCGGTGAAGGGCGCGCCCAGCAGGGCATGACCCGGCATCACCCCGATCACGGTCAGCGGGATCGGCGCCATGATGATCAGCGGCACCAGGTAGGAACGGAACTGGGCCACGATGAGCAGGTAGATCAGCAGCAGCCCGACCGAATAGGCGATGCCCATGTCGCGGAAGGTCTCGTAGGTGATCTGCCACTCCCCGTCCCATTTCAGGCTGTATTTATAGGGGTTCTCGGGTTGATCGATGAAATGCTGCTCGATCGGCTCGGGCCGGCCCAGGGTGTTGTCGCGCAGCTGGCCGACGATGTCGAACATGCCGTAGAGCGGACTGTCCACGCCGCCCGCCACATCGGCGGTGACATAGACCACCGGCAGCAGGTCCTTGTGCTGGATGGCGCGCTCGCGCAGCCCCTCGCGCACCTCGACGATGTCGGCCAGGCGCACACTGCGTCCCCCCTCGCCGAACACTTCCATGGCCAGCAGCCGTTCCAGCCGGTCCTTGTCCTGCACCGGCAGTTCCAGCCGCACCGGCACCGGATACTTGTCGTGCCCGGTGTGCAGGTAGGTGACGTCCTCGCCCGACAGTGCGGCGGTCATGGCCTGGACCACGCTGGACTGCGCCAGGCCGAAGCGCGCCGCCCGGCTGCGGTCGACGGCCACATAGAACTGAGGCGCGGCGGCCTCGACGCTGTCGTCGATATCGACCACGTGCGCAGTGCCGGCGAAGACCTGCTTCAGTTCGCCTGCCAACCCGATCTGGCCCGCGTAGCTCAGGCCATAGATCTCGGCCACCAGCGGCGACAGCACCGGCGGCCCGGCCGGCATCTCCACCACCTTGACACTGCCCTGGTAGCGCTCGGCGATGGCCGCGAGCATGGGCCGCACCGCCAGGGCGATGTCGTGGCTCTTGCGGCTGCGCTCGGCCTTGTCCCGGAGATTGACCTGGATATCGCCCTGGTGCGCCTCGCTGCGCAGATAATACTGGCGCACCAGGCCGTTGAAGTTGATGGGCGAGGCGGTCCCGGCATAGATCTGATAGTCGGTCACTTCGGGCACCTGTGAGAGCGCCGCTCCCATCTCGTCCAGTACCCGGGTGGTCTGCTCCAGGCTGGTCCCCTCGGGCATGTCCAGCACCACCTGGAACTCGGACTTGTTGTCGAAGGGCAGCATCTTGAGCACCACCCACTGATTCACCGCCATGCCCAGCGACAGCACGATCAGGACCAGGGTGACGATGCCGAGCAGCAGGCGCTTCATGCGGCCCTGGCGGCCGCGCAGAAAGGGTCCGACGAATCGACTGAACAAGGCATAGAGCCCGGCCGGCACCCCTTCACCGCCCTCGCCCGCACCGTGGCTGCCGACGAGCTTGTAGCTCAGCCAGGGCGTGACCACGAAGGCCACGGCCAGCGAGATCAGCATGCCGATGCTGGCATTGATCGGGATCGGGCTCATGTAGGGCCCAATCAGGCCGGTGACGAAGGCCATGGGCAGCAGCGCGGCGATCACCGTCAGGGTGGCGAGGATGGTCGGCCCGCCCACCTCATTGACCGCCAGCGGGATCGCCTCCTTGAGGCTGCGCCCACCCATGCCCATGTGGCGATGGATGTTCTCCACCACCACGATGGCATCGTCGACCAGGATGCCGATGGAGAAGATCAGCGCGAACAGCGAGACCCGGTTGAGGGTGAAGCCCCAGGCCCAGGAGGCGAACAGGGTGATGGCCAGGGTGATGATCACGGCCAGGCCGACAATCACGGCCTCGCGCCAGCCGAGCGCGATCAGCACCAGGCCGACCACCAGCGCGGTGGCGAAGGCCAGCTTCTTGATCAGGGTCTGGGCCTTGTCGTTGGCGGTCTTGCCGTAATCGCGGGTGAGGGTGATCTCGATGTCATCCGGGATGAAGGTGCCGCGCAGCTGCTCGAAACGCTCGATCACCGCATTGGCGATGTCCACGGCATTGGTGCCCGGCTTCTTGCCGATAGCCAGGGTCACGGCGGGGAATTCGCCCCTGGCCTCGATACCCTTGTCCGCGGCTGCCGCGCCGGCACCGAAGCGCACATACTGCTCCGGCTGGTCCGGCCCGTAGCGCACCTCGGCCACGTCGCGCAGGTACACCGGCTGGCCCTGGTGCATGCCGACCACCAGTTCGGCGACCTGCTCCGGATGGCTGAGGAAATCGCCGGCCCGGACCGGGATCTCACGGTTGCCGCCGACCAGCATGCCGCTGTCGCTGGAATGGTTGGCCGCGGTCAGGGCGCGTTTGAGCTGGGCGACATCGATGTCGTAGCCGGCCAGCTTCGGCAGGTCCAGCAGCACATGCACCACCCGGTCGGCACCGCCGATGGTGGCGATCTCGCGGGTGCCGGGCACGCGCTTGAGTTCGGCCTCCAGGGCATGCGCCACCCGCTGCAGTTCATAGGCGCCGCGGTTGCGATCCCGCGTCCACAGGGTGGCGGTCACGATCGGTACGTCGTCGATGCCCTTGGGCTTGATGATCGGCTGCAGGGTGCCGAGATTCGGCGGCAGCCAGTCCTGGTTGGAGAAGATGGCGTTGTACAGGCGCACGATGGCCTGGGTGCGCGCCTCGCCGACCTCGTATTCGACCGTCAGCACCGCCTGGTTCGGTCGGGAGACGGAATAGATGTGCTTGACCCCCTCGATCTCGGACAGCACCTGCTCGGCCGGGGTGGTGACCAGCTGCTCGACCTCGCGCGCGGTCGCCCCGGGAAAGGGAATGAAGACATTGGCGAAGGTGACATTGATCTGGGGCTCTTCCTCGCGCGGCGTGATCAGCACCGCCAGCACCCCGAGCAGGAAGCCCAGCAGCGCCAGCAGGGGGGTGATCTGGGTATCGAGGAAGGTCCGGGCGACCCGTCCGGAAAAACCGAGCCGATCGCTCACTGGCCCGCCTCCGTCTGGCGGCGTTTGAGCTCGACCACGGCCTGGACCGGATCGGTGATCACCCGTTCCCCCTCGCTCAGCCCGGCACTGATGCCGATGCGATCGCCCTCATAGGGGTGGCCGGTGCGGATCTGGCGCAGGCTGATGCGGTCCTGCCTGTCCAGCACATAGACGCCGGTCAATTCACTGCGGTGCACCACCGCCGAGGCGGGAATGGTCAGCAGTTCCTGCTCCCCGACCACGAAGCCGACCTTGACCAGCATGCCGGGGTAGAGCCCGTAGCCGTTGGCCGAGGGCAGGTCGACGCGCACCCGGAAGCCATGGCTGGCACCGTCGGCGTAGGGATAAACCGTGATACTGTCGCTGGCGACCTGCTCGCTTGCCTCCCGCCCCCACCGGATCTGCGCCTGCGCGAGCGCGCGCACCTCGTGCACATAGCGCTGCGGCACGCTGACCAGAGCGCGCAGCCGCTCCAGCGAGATGCCGGTCATCAGGGGCATGCCGGGGCTGGCCATCTCGCCGACCTCGGCATGGCGTTCGACCACGATGCCGTCATAGGGGGCGCGGATGCGGGTATAGCCGAGTTGCTCCTGCGCCGCCTCCAGCGCGGCGCGCGCACTTTCCAGCCGGGCCCGGGCCGAATTGAACTCGGAGGTCGCGCGGTCCATCGCGGCCTTGGCGACCAGTTTGCGGGCGTAGATCTCCTTGATGCGATTGTATTCGTCGCGGGCCTCGGCAAAACGGGCGCGGGCCTCCTCCACGGCGGCCTCGGCCTGACGCAGACGGGCCTGCTGCTCGGTATCGCGCAACTCCACGATGACGGCGCCGCGCTCGACATAGTCGTCGACATCGAAATGGATCGCCGTGATGCGCCCGCTGGTCTCGGCCGAAACCGTCGCCTGATGCACCGCCTCGATCGCGCCGTCGAACCACTGCCGGTAGGGCACCGTGCTGCGCTCCACCGGCGCGGTGGGCAGCTGGGCCGGTGCCGCCTGCGCAAACACAAGCAGGGCCAGTATGAAAAGTGTTCTCATCCGCTGCCTCTCCCTTTCGGCTGCCGCTGGCAATTCCTGCTGAGGAAATTCCAATTTATTCGTCATTGCGAGGCGCGCAGCGCCGTGGCATCTCCAACCATCCGATCCTGCATCATGAGATTGCCAGGCTTTCTCATAGAATCCCTTCGGGATCCATCATGAGTACCCTACCCTTCGGGTCAGGGCATCGCAATGACAGGAAAACAGGATGCAGCTCGGGTCACCCTGCGGCTGGCCCGACCTGCATGTATCACTAATTTACAGTGCTGCCCTGAAAACGACAAACCCGCCGGGAGGCGGGTCGTCGGTTTATGGCACTGGGCTGATCCGGATCAGCTTACATCCGGAAGCGCCCCATCAGACCCTGCAGGGTGGCGGACAGCCGCGCCAGTTCCTCGGAGGCCGAGGCCGTCTGCTGGGCCCCGGCGGCGGTCTTGTCGGCCACGTCCCGGATATTGCCCACATTGGCGTTGATCTCGCCGGCCACCGCGCTCTGCTCCTCGGCGGCACTGGCGATCTGGGTATTCATGTCATTGATCTGGGAGACGGCCGCGGCAATGCCGCCCAGCGATTCGGCCGCCTTCTCCACCTGCTCGGCGCTCTCCCGGGCCATGTTCTGAGCTTCCTGCATGACCTTCACCGCATCGGTCGCCCCCACCTGCAGACGCTCGATCATCTCCTGGATTTCCTGGGTGGACTGCTGGGTGCGGCTGGCCAGATGGCGCACCTCATCGGCCACCACGGCAAAGCCGCGGCCCTGCTCGCCGGCACGCGCCGCCTCGATGGCGGCATTGAGCGCCAGCAGGTTGGTCTGCTCGGCGATGCCGCGGATCACATCCAGCACCATGCCGATGTTCTCGGATTCGGTCTCCAGCTTGTGAATCACGCCGCCGGCGCGCTCCATTTCGGACACCAGATTGTCGATGCCACCCAGGGCCTCGGTGGCCACCAGGGCACCGCCCTTGGCATCGGCATCGGCCTGCTGGGCGTGCTGGGCGGCGTTGGCCGCATTCTGCGCCACGTCGCCCACGGTAGTGGTCATCTCGCTCATGGCCGAGGCCACATGCTCGATTTCGGACTGCTGCTGCTGTACGCCGCGGCTGGCCTCGTCGGTCACGGCCGACATCTCCTCGGCGGCGGAAGCCAGCTGGGCGGTCGCACCGCTGATCTCGCCGATCACGCTGCGCAGGTTGGCCGCCATCTGATTGAAGCTGGTGATGATCTCGCCGATCAGGTCATGGCTTTCCATGGTACAGGTGTGCGAGACGTCGTTCTGGGCAATGGCATTGGCCACCTCGGAGATGCGCCGCAGCTTGCTCAGCAGGATGGTATTGACCAGCCAGTAGTTCACCACTCCAAGGACCACGCCGGCCACCAGGCATCCGGCCACGAACCAGGTGAACATGCCGTCCTTCCAGTCCACGAAGAACTGGGCAAAGACCGGGAAAGCGGCGCCCATCAGGATGCCGAAGCCCACGCAGGCAATGAGCAGATTACGCAAGATGCTCGGTTTCATAACGTACCATCCATCAATCGTCTCTGAATCCAGGCCATCATCCCGGCGGCGCGTCAGAAATTCCGCCGCGGGGATCCCCCTCTTCCACCCTGAATGTCCTGTCCCGGAAAAAATGCAACATCCAGACCACTTTCAGCCCCCCGCTTCATCCGGGAGTCGATTCCGACCTCAGCGGCCGACTCAAAGCGCAGTCTGGATCTGTTCAATCTGTCCGATCACCGCCTGCAGCTCGCTCTCAACCAGCTGGGCATTGTCGGCCTGGTTCTGGTTGTTGCGCACCACCTCGCGGATGGACTGCACCGCCACACTCTGCTGTTCCGCGGCACTGGCAATGGTGGTATTCATGCCATCGATGGTCTGGACATAACCGCCGATCTCGGCCAGCGACATGGTGGCATTCTCCAGCATTTCCTCCACCACGCCGGCCTGACTGGTGCCCTCACCCATGACCTTGACGGCTTCGTTGGCGCGCCCCTGCAGCGCCTCGATCATGTCCTGGATTTCCTGGGTGGAGGACTGGGTGCGGCTGGCCAGGTGACGCACCTCGTCGGCCACCACGGCAAAACCCCGCCCCTGCTCGCCGGCCCTTGCCGCCTCGATTGCCGCATTGAGGGCGAGCAGGTTGGTCTGTTCGGCGATGCCGCGGATCACGTCCAGCACCGCACCTATGTTCACGCTCTCCTGGCTCAGGCGTTCCACCGCCTCACCGGCCTTGCCGATCTGATCGGTCAGGCTGGACATGGAACCCAATGCATTGGTCATGGTGACCTTGCCGGTCTCGGATTCGTTCAGGGCCTGGTGAGTGGACTCGGCGGCAGAGGCGGCATTGCGGGCGATCTCGTCGACCGCCTGCACCAGTTCGTCGACCGCCACGCTGGCCTCGTGCTGGCCGCTGTCATTGCCGCAGCTGCTGACCGTCGCAATCAGTCCCCGCAGCTGCCCCATGGCGCCCTGCAGGCTCGCCGCCACATGTTCCAGCGCGGCTTCACGTTCGGCGATCCGCGCATCGACCCGGTTGAAGGCCTCGACCATGGCGGCATCACGCTGCATGGCCGGACTCAACCGGGCCGCCTCGCCCCCGGCCAGGGCCGCCAGTGCCTGTCCCCAGGCCTGATCCCGGCGCCTGCCGGCGCGCAGCACCAGCAGCGGCGGCAGGGCGGCCAGTGCCCCGATCGCCAGATACCAGCCGCCAGTACCGCCGAATGCGAATGCATCCAGCACCCCTGCCGCCATCAGCGCTCCGGCGGGGAGCCAGACTGCGGCAGCTTTCAATTTCTCTATCCAGGTCTTGACCATGACCGTTGCGTCCCTCTTGATTGAGTCCCCCTCATTCACGCCGGGCTTGTCCCGCTCGGCGCGTTATCCCTGTAGCGTCCCGGCGCCTTAAAACTTTACCCGGGAAAAGTCAATGGCCAGTCTCCCCAACCGGGGAGCCGGACACAAAAAAGCCCCGCGGCAGCGGGGCTTTCCGGCTGGGTCCGGGTCCCCGGATGCCGGCCTATTCGTTCACGGCATCCTTCAGGGCCTTCTCAATGGCCGCCGGGCTGGGCATCAGCTTCATGAAGCTGTTGGAGCCCATCATCTTCAGATCCGGGAAATGCACCGCCATGCGGAAGCGCATGTGCAGGGCGACGACCCTGTTGCCCGTAATCATGATCTCGTAGGGCAGATAGGCGGAGTTCTTCAACTCGCCGAAGTCGACCACCGACATCTGGAAGGCGTCATCCATATACTTGTCGCCGTCCTCGCCGGCCGCCATGGAGACACCGATAATGGTGACATCCTTGCCGGGCATGTCGATGCGATACAAGGGCTCGACGCCGTCATCCTTCTGCAGATTCTTCTCCACGGCAGCCACGGCGGCCCGGTGGGAACTGTGTTCGGCGAGTTCATACACATCCGGGAAATACTCCATGCCGAAGGTGTAATGGTACTTGCGCAGCTTGCGCTCGCTCAGCCCCTCCTCCGAACCGAATTCCTGAATCCGGCCCAGCGCCTTCGCCAGGGCCTCGGAGGTATTGGAGAAATCGCTCTTGAGCCGGTAGGCATGGGCCATGTACACAGGATTGACGTAGGACACCTGCAATTCGTTGCCGACCCTGACCACAGCAGCGCGCTGCGCCATGGCGAAACCGCCGTACTCGGTCAGCGCCGCCACGCTCTTGATGGCATCGCTGGTAAAGATGATGACGTGGGAATCCTCGAACGGCACATAGTCGCCGACGACTTCGAAGCCGGCATCACGCAGGGATTCCTTGACCTCGTCGACCTTCTCCTTCATATCGCCCGGTCCGCGCTCGGCGAGTACAAAGGGCTTGAACTTGTCCGCCGCCTGTACACTGGCGGCAAACGGCAGCAGGGTGCAGACCGCAATCAGCAACCCCCGCATCAGCTGGTTGAACATTCTCATTATCGCCTCCTGTCCCTCATTCCCAAGGTGGTTGTCTGCCTTGTCGGCAGGCTGTTGTAAAACGTTAGATATTTATTCATTAACCGGGGCTGAACGCAACAGGGGCCATGTCACCATGGCCCCTGTTGCCGGCGTGCTCCCTACGCCATCCGTCTCCTGTCCCGACCTTCAGCTCAGAACTTCATGCCGTAGCTGATCTCGAGTGCGTTCTGGTACATGCCGATCTCGGTATCGAAAAAGGCACCATTGGATGCGCTGTATCGATAGTCCTGGTCGTTTTCCAAGGCATGCATGTAGCTGACCGACAACTCCTGATAGCGGCTCGGATGGTAGGTAAAGCCGGCCGTCAGATGGGTCTGCACCACGCCGAGCGCCAGGATATTGAACAGGTTCTGATCGTCGTCGATCGGGTTCTCGCCGTAGTTGATGCCGCCGCGGAAGGTCCACTTCTCGTTGTAGCGGTGGTTCACGCCGACCTTGATCACGGTGATGTCGTCCCAGCCGAAGCCCCAGCCGTCATCGGTACCAAGCTGGCCTGTCCCGGCATATGGCTGACCAGTAGTCAACACATCCTGCAAAGCGCCAAAGAACTGATCCGCAGTCGGACCATCATTGGCGATGGAATCCACATCGCCGTACATGATGTGCTGCACGTCCACGGCAATGGTGGTCTTGTCGGTGGGCGAGAAGGCCAGGCCGACGCCGAACTGGGCCGGAATGTCGAAATCGCCCTGTTCGGCGAACAGGCCTTCGTAGTCGCTGAACTTCTGCATGTAGATCTTGGACGAGGCCTGGGCGCCCAGGGTCAGGCTGTCGCTGACCTTGCCGGTCCAGCCCACGCGCAGGCCCGCGCCCCAGGCATCGTCGTCGCCGTTGTTGGTGATGCTGGTGGGGTCCCTCGACAGTCCGGAGAACAACCCAAGACCGTAGGCACGGAAGCGCTGGTAGCCGATCAGCAGCGAGCCGCCCACTGAATGATTTTCATTCAGCTTGGTCGAGACGGTGGGGGCAATGATCACCTGGGACAAGTTCACGCCCAGGGTCGAGTCGGGTTGGGCATTGGGATCAAGCGCCAGTCCGGCTGCAACGGCAGGCGCCATACCGCCCAGCATCCCCGCAAAGCCCGGCACTGCAGCTCCCAGACTGTTTGCATAAATATTCGAGTTATACCGGGTGTTCATGCCACCGTTGGCGGTGATGCTCAGGCCGGCGGTGATGTTGCCCATGTCCATGGCGAAACCGGCGTGGGGGATGGCGAACAGGGTCGCGCCACTATCGACTTTGCCGCTATCCGCGCCGCCCATCGGTCCCATGCCTACCGATGCATCCAGTTGAGCCTCACGCTTGGGGCTGAACAGTTCCACGCCGAAATCCACCCGGTTGCCGACAAAGGACAGGCCGGAGGGGTTGGTGGCCGGGGCCAGGGAATCCTGGGAAAAGGCGATGCCGGCACCGGCCATGCCGCGGTTCTTGGTGCCGGAGCCGATCTTGAAATAGCCGTTGGTGGCGTAGGCGGCCGGGGCGGCCAGCGCCGCGGCCACGGCAAAGCTGACGAGTGAAGCCTTGAACGTGCGTACCATTTTGATTCTCCCTCCTGGCGGAATCCAGATGTGTTGTTTTCTCGCGACAAGCTATTGCGGCGACCGCAACAGAATGTCAAGCTAGGCAAAAATTGTCAAACGGGAATGAACTAAGCAAGGAACATGCCTGTTTAATCTGAAGTTTCATTTGTTGCACTATCGCAACAAAATTCACGCTAATCAGGTATCGCGCCCAATATCTGCAGATTGCTGTGCGGACTCCGCACGCTCAACCTCAAACCATGCCATGGGAGAGACCATCACAATGAATCCGAACGCCAGAAAAACGTCTGCCACCCCGCTGATCGGCGCCATCCTGATGGCGGGCGCCTGGAGCCCGGCACAGGGCGCGGGCTTCGCGCTGATCGAGCAGAGCGCCAGCGGTCTGGGCAATGCCTATGCCGGCGCCGGTGCCAGCGCCGAGGATGCCTCGACGGTATTCTTCAACCCGGCCGGCCTGACCCGGCTGGAAGGGCGGCAACTGGTGGTGGCCGGCCATATCGTGCGCCCCAGCACCGAGTTCTCCGGCAGCGCCACGGACGCCCTGGGCAATCCGGTGGCCACCGGCGGCGACGGCGGCGATGCCGGTGGCGCGGCCCTGGTCCCGAACCTCTACTACGCCATGCCGCTGCGCGAGGACCTGGTGTTCGGCGTGGGCATCAACGCCCCATTCGGCCTGGCCACCGAGTACGACGATGACTGGGTGGGCCGCTACCATGGCATCAAGTCCGAGGTCACCACGATCAACATCAATCCCAGCCTGGCCTGGCAGGCCACGCCGAAGCTGTCTCTCGGTGCCGGCGTGAGCGCCCAGTACATCGAGGCCGAACTGACCCAGGCCATCGATCAGGGCAGCAGCTGCTACGGTGGCGTGATCCAGGCCAGCCTCGCCGGCGGCGCCAGCCAGGCGGCTGCCCTGGCTGCAGCCCAGGCCACCTGCGATCCGCTCGGCCTGACCCCGCAGGGGGCCGACGCCCTGGCCGAGGTCAAGGGCGATGACTGGAGCTTCGGTTTCAACCTCGGACTGCTCTACGAGGTGCAGCCGGGCACCCGCATCGGCCTGGCCTACCGCTCCAAGGTCGAGCAGGAACTCGAGGGCGAGGCCGGATTCACCAATGCCCATCCCTTCTTCACCGGCCAGGACCTGTTCGTCCCGACCGATGTCAACGCCGGGGTGGATCTGCCGGAGAGCGTCTCGCTGAGTCTGTCGCACGAACTCAACGACCGCTGGACCCTGCTGGCCGACTACACCTGGACCCGCTGGGAGCGTTTCGAGGAACTGCGCATCGAGTTCGATTCCAGCCAGCCCGACTCGGTCACCCCGGAGAACTGGTCCAACAGCGATCGCTATTCGCTGGGCGTGAACTACCGGCACAGTTCCAGCCTGACCCTGCGCGCAGGCGTGGCCTTCGACGAGGAGCCCATCCCGG
Organism: Gammaproteobacteria bacterium; assembly: GCA_002699185.1. GTDB lineage: Bacteria > Pseudomonadota > Gammaproteobacteria > Thiohalobacterales > Thiohalobacteraceae > Thiohalobacter. Next base: position 18,626 of record PABG01000083.1, read on the forward strand.
ACGCCCAGACCCGCACCCCGCGCATCCCCGGCAACGATCGCCGCTGGCTGGCCGTAGGGGCCTCCTACAGCCCCAGCCAGGCAATGCGCGTGGACGTGGGTTATGCCCACCTGTTCGTCAAGGACACGGACATCGACCATACCAGCAGTACGGCCGGCACCATCACCGGCGAGTATGACAGTTCGGTGGATATCCTCAGCGCCCAGCTGGTGTGGAACTTCCAATGAGCCGATCAGTGTAGGATGGGTGGAGGCGCTTGCGCCGCAACCCATCGTCCCGGAACGCCCGATGGGTTGCGCTTCGCTCCACCCATCCTACGTACCAACCACAAAAAAGCCCCGCATCTGCGGGGCTTTTTTGCTGCCGTCACCGGCGAGGAATCGAACTGATCGGATCAGTTCAGGCCTTCTTGATCAGGAAGTGGTACTTGCCGCCATCTTCCTTGGATTCCATCAACTCGTTGCCGGTCTGCTTGGCAAAGGCCTCGAAATCCTTAACCGAACCGGGGTCAGTGGCGATGATATGCAGAACCTTGCCGCTTCCCAGGCCGGCCAGCGCCTTCTTGGCACGCAGGATGGGCAGCGGGCAGTTCAGGCCGGATGCATCCAGTTCCTCGTCGAAATTTGCCATTTATGAGTACTCCTCTGAATTACACTCAAGTATAAACGAAGGTGAATCGGTAACGATCACGGTCAGCGCGAACTTCAGACTGACGGGTATCCAGCAATTTTGAAGTACGCACTTATACGGGATGATCCGTATAAACGCAAGTCCGGCCCGACGCCGCTGGAGCCGCAGGCCAGGGGACTTAGCGGCACCCTAGCAGCCCGTCTGAAGCGGCTCAAGCATAGGCGGCCTGGCGCGTCGGCGCCGTCAGCGGCTGACCTGCACGCACCCAGTCAATGATCCCCCCACGCAGATTGATCAGTTCTGCGCGAACACCCTGCCGGGCGAGAAACTGGCAGGCCTGCGCCGAACGCGCCCCGCTGCGGCAGTAGAACACCAGGGTGCGCTGCTCGTTGCGGAACTGGTCCAGCTGCAGCGGCAGCAGGTGCAGCGGCAGCGCCTCGCCGCCGGCGATCATGCCCTGGGCCATCTCCTCGGGCGAACGCACATCCAGCAGGCGCACGGATTCTCCCCGGGCCTCCAGCAGCGCGGCCAGGGACGCGGCATCGATCTCCTTGATTCCCAGCATGCGGATCAGACCTCCTCTATATTAGTTAATCATGATATTCTTAATATATTGCCAACTCTGCCGGCAGGCCGCAAGCTGGTTGCCGTCCGCTGCCGTGAACGCCCGTCCGTTTCCGGTGTCACAACAAGGGATACGACTCCCGGATCCATGACGTTGATGTTGCGAAATCTGTTTGGCCTGCCCCTGCTGGCCCTCACCACCGCGCTCTCCCCTGCCCTGGCGGACGATCCCCTGCAGCTGCCCGAGATCGGCGATCCGGCCAGCCAGGTGGTCAGCCCGCAGAAGGAGCAGGAACTGGGCGAGGCCTTCTATCGGCGACTGCGTCAGACGGTCCAGTTCGTCGACGACCCCGAGATCGTCAATTATCTGCGCAGCCTGGGCAACCGCCTGGCCGCACACAGCAGCGAGCCGGGCCGGGATTTCACCTTTTTCATCGTCCGGGAAAGCTCCATCAACGCCTTCGCCGCGCCCGGCGGCTATATCGGCGCCCACAGCGGCCTGATCCTGGCCGCCCAGAGCGAGAGCGAACTGGCCGCGGTCATGGCCCACGAAATCGCTCACGTCACCCAGCGCCATCTCGCCCGTGCCTATGACAGCGCCAGCCGCATGAACCTGCCCACGGCGGCCGCCATCCTGGCCTCCATCCTGATCGCCACCCAGAACAGCGAGGCCGGCCAGGCCGCGCTGATGAGCGTGCAGGCCGGCAGTATCCAGCAGCAGATCAACTTCACCCGCGGCAACGAGAAGGAAGCCGACCGCATCGGCATGCAGACCCTGCGCGATGCCGACTTCGACCCTGCCGGCATGCCCGGTTTCTTCGACCGGCTGCAGCAGCAGAGCCGCTACTACGGCACACCGCCGCCGTTTCTCAGCACCCATCCCGTCACCAGCGACCGCATCGCCGACGCCATGGCCCGCATCGACCAGATGGAGAGCAGCGCGGTGGAGGAGTCTCTCAACTTCCACCTCATCCGCGCCAAGCTGCGGGCGGCGATGCTGGAGCCGGGCGAGGCGGTCGGTTACTTCAGCGACATCGGCAGCGACCGCCTCCCGCCGGCCGCCCGTGATTACGGCCTGGCCCAGGCCTACATCCTGTCCGGCCAGGCGGACAAGGCGATACCGCTGCTGCGCAGTCTGCACGAGGCCGATCCCGACCGCATCGCCTACCGGATTGCGCTGGCGCAGGCCCACAGCCGCGAAGGCCAGACCCGTCGCGCGCTCGACACCTACCAGGCCGCCATCGCCCTGTATCCGGGCAACCCTGTCATCAGTCATTACTATGCCGAGGCGCTGGTGCATGCCGGGGAGCACCAGCCGGCCTACGACCTGCTCAGCCGGCAGGTGCGTCAACACCCGGACGCCACCGACCCCGAGCTGTACCGACTGCTGGCCAAGGCCGCCAGCGGCCTCGACCGCCCGGCCGAGGCCTACGAGGCCATGGGCGAATACTATTACCGCAACGGCCAGACCCACGCCGCCATCGAGCAGTACGAACTGGCCCTGCAGCAGCAGCCGCAGGACTTCTACTCCAGTTCGCGGCTCGAGGCCCGGCTGGCCCGGCTCAAGCGCGAGGCGCTCGCCGAGCGGGAACGGGAGTGACCCTGTCACGTTCAGGCCGCATTCAGCCGCCAGCAGCCAGAATCGGATTCACGGGACGGAAGGTGTGGAATATTTCTCTGCGCCGCCTCGTCCTAAGGGGTACGCAGGCGAACGCATACGCGAGTCAAGACCGGGACCGCCAGTGATGAAACAGGTTGTTTCATACCGCGACACGAGACTGCAGGAGGATGGTCCGTGTCAGGCGACATCCGATTGACGCGATTGACGACAACGGCTTTGACTCTGTATTTTCATGAGTCTATATTCGATTGCCGGAGCATCGCATCAACCCCATCCAGGGGCTTGGTTATGCTGGCGCCCTGACGTTACATGACATCAACACACAACACCCACACCACTGAGGAGGCACAGATGCGGCAAGGCAAAAGCATCATAACGTCCGCCGCTTCCGTTGCGATCTTGCTCGGAAGTATGTCACTGGCACCGATCGGAAGCGCATCCGCCGAGGAGGCTTCTGTCATCGAACAAGGCAAGCAGATTGCCTTTGACCGCAAGAAGGGCAATTGTCTTGCCTGCCACCAGATCGAAGGCGGCGATCTCGCCGGCAACATCGGCCCGCCCCTGATCGCCATGAAGGCGCGGTTCCCCGACAAGTCCAAGCTGCGCGCCCAGATCTGGGATTCCACCAAGATGAACCCCAACTCGATGATGCCTCCCTTCGGACGCCATGACATCCTGTCCGAGGACGAGATCGACAAGGTGGTTGAATTCATCTACACGCTTTAACAGGATACAGTCCAGTTAGGAGAAACGTCGTGACGAACATGAAACGCAGAACCCTACTCAAAGGCTCATTGGCAGCAGGCGCCGTGGGCATTGCCGTCGGCAGCGGACTGCTCGCACCGCGCACAGTCCTGGCCGCCTGGCCCAAGGATGCCTTCAAGGCCACCTCAGTGGATGAAGCCCTCAACTCGCTGGTTGGCCAGAGCCAGCTCGAAGGCAGCGACAAGATCGAGATCAAGGCTCCCGACATCGCCGAGAACGGCGCCGTGGTGCCGGTCTCCGTCGAGACCACCATTGACGGGGTCGAGAGCATCAGCATCATCGCTGAGAAGAACAACACTCCGCTGACCTCCGCCTATATCCTGAGCCCGCGCGCGGAAGGCTTCGTGGCCACCCGCATCAAGATGAGCGAGACCTCCAGCGTCATCGCCGTGGTCAAGGCCGGCGGCACGCTCCACAGCACCGGCAAGGAAGTCAAGGTCACCATCGGCGGCTGCGGCGGCTGATCAGCGACCCTACTCAGCGGATATTTCTTACGAAACGAGGTTTAGTACAATGGCAAACACGATCAAGATTCGCGCCAGGCTTTCCGGCGACACCACGACGGTGAAGGCCCTGATCAGCCACATCATGGAAACCGGCCTGCGCAAGAACAGCAAGACGGGCGAGACGATCCCGGCGCACTTCATTCAGGAAGTCGTCTGCGAGCACAAGGGCGAAACCGTCATGACCGCGCAGTGGGGCCCCGCCATTTCCAAGAACCCTTACCTCTCCTTCCGGTTCAAGGGCGCCGAGAAAGGCGACACCCTGACCCTGCGCTGGGTCGACAACAAGGGTGAGAGCGACTCCATCGAAACCAAAATCGCATAATGATGACGGGACCGCACTGCCGGTGCGGTCCCGGCTGATAACCGAAGGAGGCAGCATCAATGAGAAAAATCCTAGCAGCGGTTGCCGCAGCAGGCATGGTGGCGATGGCCCCCCAACCGGCCAGCGCCACTCCGCAGGAAGACCTGAAGGAATTCCGGGCCTATTTTGAGAAGCGGTTCCCCGACGTCCCCATGAATGATTACATCAACGGCGTCTACGCCATCGATGAGGCATCGCGGGAACAGTGGGAGGCCATCGAGGACTTCCCGCCCTACGAGATCGACATCTCCGCGGGCAAGGAGATGTTCAACACCCCGTTCAAGAACGGCAAGACCTACGCCAGCTGTTTCGAGAACGACGGCAAGGGTATCCGTCAGAACTATCCCTACTTCGACACCAAGACCGGTGAAGTCGTCACCCTGGAAAGCGCCATCAACGCCTGCCGGGTGAAGAACGGCGAGGAGCCGCTGGGCTGGAAGAAAGGCAAGATCGCCCAGATCTCCGCCTACATGGCCTATACCTCCCGCGGCAATAAGATCGACATCGAGATCCCCGATGACGAGCGTGCCCTGGAGGCCTACGAGCGCGGCAAGGCGCATTTCTACGCCAAGCGTGGCCAGCTCAACATGGCCTGCGCCGACTGCCACGTATACAACTCCGGCAGGAACGTTCGCGCCGATCTGCTGAGCCCGGCCCTGGGCCATGTAACCCACTTCCCGGTGTACCGCTCCAAGTGGGGCGAGCTCGGTACCCTGCACCGTCGCTACGGCGGCTGCAACAAGCAGGTCCGCGCCAAGCCGTTCCCGGCACAGAGCGACGAGTACAAGGCCCTGGAGTACTTCCACACCTACATGAGCAATGGTCTGGAAATCAATGGTCCCGGTGCCCGCAAGTAAGCTGATAACCTGATCAGCCAATCAACCCGGTTTGGTTCGCCAAACCGGGTTTTTTGTTTAGAATTGAACCATTCTGATGGAATAACCCGTCGGCCGGGCACGTCCACTCTGGAACGCCCCCTGTAGCAGTAGAAACGGCGGGCTGCGACACCGTACCTGCCTCGCGCCGGTCCACCCTTTTCCACCTTGTACACTGGAGGTTATCGATGAGTCTGTCACGCCGCGAATTCCTGCAGATGCTCGCCATCGCCGGCATGTCGGGAATCCATCTGTCCGGCTGCGAATCCGGATCGTCCACCCAGAAGCAGCCCGGGGGCGTGAAACCGAACGCGGCATCCAGCGACCTGTACGACATCCCCGCCTTCGGCAATGTCTCCGTGATGCACTACACGGACTGCCATGCCCAGCTCATGCCGGTCTATTTCCGCGAACCCAGCATCAACCTGGGTGTGGCCGACATGCACGGACGCCCTCCGCACCTGGTCGGCGAGAAATTCCTCGAGTATTACGGCATCAAGCCAGGCAGCCGCGAGGCCCACGCCTTCACCTATCTGAATTTCGAGGAAGCCGCCCGCACCTTCGGCAAGGTCGGCGGCTTCGCGCACCTGTCCACCCTGGTCAAGCGCATCCGCGCCCAACGCCCGGGCTCGCTGCTGCTCGACGGCGGCGACACCTGGCAGGGTTCGGCCACCTCGCTGTGGACCAACGCCCAGGACATGGTCGACGCCCAGCTGCTGCTCGGCGTGGACATCATGACCCCGCACTGGGAGATGACCTACGGCGCCGAGCGCGTCCTGGAGATCATCGAGAACGACTTCCAGGGCAGGATCGAGTTCCTGGCCCAGAACGTGGTGGACAACGACTGGGGCGACCCCATCTTCAAGCCCTACGTGATCCGCGAGATCAACGGCGTGCCGACCGCCATCATCGGCCAGGCCTTCCCCTACACCCCGATCGCCAATCCGGGCTACATGATCCCCGACTGGAGCTTCGGCATCCGCGACGAGCGTATGCAGCAGATGGTCGACCAGGCCCGCGGCGAGGGCGCTCAGGTGGTGATCGTGCTGTCGCACAACGGCGCCGACGTCGATATCAAGATGGCCTCGCAGGTGCGCGGCATCGACGCCATCATGGGCGGCCACACCCACGACGCCATGCCGCAACCGCTGGTGGTCAGCAACAGCGGCGGCAAGACCCTGGTCACCAACGCCGGTTCCAACAGCAAGTTCCTCGGCGTGCTGGACCTGGATGTGAAGAACGGCAAGGTGCGCGACTTCAAATACCATCTGCTGCCGGTCTTCTCCAACCTGCTGGAGGCCGACGCCGAGATGAGCGCCCATATCGAAGCGGTACGCGCGCCCTACAAGGACAAGCTGGCAGAGGAACTGGCCGTCACCGATACCACCCTGTACCGGCGCGGCAACTTCAACGGCACCTTCGACCAGCTGATCTGCGACGCCATGATTGAGGAGATGGGTGCGGAGATCGCCTTCTCGCCCGGCTTCCGCTGGGGCACCAGCCTGCTGCCCGGCCAGCCCATCACCTTCGAGGATCTGATGACGCAGACCGCGCTGACCTACCCGTCCACCACGCTCAACAACATGACCGGCGAGCGGATCAAGGTCATTCTGGAGGACGTGGCCGACAACATCTTCAACAAGGATCCCTACTACCAGCAGGGCGGCGACATGGTCCGCGTGGGCGGCTTGAAATACAGCATCGATCCCACCGCCACCATCGGCAACCGTATCTCCGACATGGAGCTCAACGGCAAGCCGATCGATCCCAACAAGGAGTATGCGGTGGCCGGCTGGGCCAATGTCAACGAGCCGCTCGACACCCGTCCGATCTGGGATGTGGTCGCCAGTTATCTGCGCAACCAGAAGACGGTCAGTATCACCGAACTGAATACGCCCAAGCTGAAGAACGTGGCCGGCAATCCCGGTCTGGCGAAGACCTTCCAGCAGTAGGTCCGGGGAAAATCCCCCGCACACTGCAGACGGCCGCATCCGCGGCCGTTTTTTTGTTTATAAGAGCGCCACGGAATACACGGAAAGCACGGACAACACAATACTCAAGAGCGGCCGGACCGGCATATGGCCGAATGGAGCCTTGCCAGCGCGACGTTGAAGACAGAACAGCAGCCCGTAGGTCGGGTTAGCAAAGCGTAACCCCACAGATACCACGGAGCGTCGGGTTACGCCCTGTGGGCTAACCCGACCTACACAGGCTGTCATATCATTTTTCCGTACATTCCGTGTTTTCCGTGGCACTCCTGCTTCTATATATCCCCGCATGCAAAGCGGATTTTCAGCTGCTATTCTCAAAATCAGACACCGACACAGGAGATACGGGATGCCACGAATCCGCGCATGGTCACCGCTGTTGCTGGCACTGTCGCTCGGGAGTGCACCCGCCATCGGCGCAGCGGAAGAACTCGACGGCAGCCTGCAGAACCCCGGTTTTGCCGAACGTCATCCCGACAACCGGCTGCCGTCCACCGCCATCGATACCGCCACCCTGCCCAACATTGTCATCCAGACCGAAACGCCGGATACCGCACCCCTGCCCTACTACCGGCTCGCCCCTGATACCTATTTCCTCTACGGCAATATCGCTCAGGTCAACGAGCGCAACCGCGGCTTCAACGGCAATGCCGGCTTCGTGGTCACCGACGAAGGGGTAGTGGTCATCGACAGCCTGGGCACGCCCGAACTCGGCCGCCGCCTGATCGCCACCATCCGCAGCGTCACCGACCGGCCGATCCGCTATCTCATCCTGACCCACAGCCATCCGGACCATGCCTACGGCGCCGCCGCCTTCCGCGAACTCGCAGATGAAGTCACTGTCATCGGACATCCCGGCATCCTTGAATACCTCGGCACCCCGGTGCTGCAGGAATCGGCCGACTATCGCCGCGACATCCTGGGCGCGGACATGCGCGGCTTCGAGGGCGTTGCGCCCGATGTACTCATCGACCGACCCCGACTGGGCACGCCGTATTCACTCGAACTGGGAGACAAACGCTTCGATATCTACAATGCCGGCAAACACCACTCCTACGGAGACCTGGTGGTGCACCAGAGCGCAGAGGACATTCTCTGGATCTCGGATCTGGCCTTCAACCAGCGCACCACTTTCATGGGCGACGGCGACAGCATGCAGGCCATCGAGGGACAGGACTGGCTGCTGGAGAATTTCGCCGAGGCCAGCCTGATGGTCCCGGGCCATGGCAGTGCCCAGACCGCCCCCTTCCCCATGGTCGAAAAGACCCGCGCTTACATCCAGCGCCTGCGCGACGACATGGCGGCCGCCATCGACAACGGCCTCACCCTCAGCGAGGCCCTGGAACAGTCGCATTTCCCGGACTGGGCGGATGTGCCCCTGTACGAGGAGAACCACAGACGCAACGCCAATTTCGTCTATCTGGAAATGGAAATGGCTTTATTCTGAGTCTGATGAATCCGGGAGGAGGTTGTGAATACCTGCTCAACCACCGGGGCTTGATCGCCTTCGACAACAACTGCCTGTCCCCGCCACCGGTGTCACAAGCCGGGGCATGCACTGAAATCAACCGCAGCCGGTGAGCCAGCGAGGAATATATCCATGAACAGAATCTTCGATCCCGTGCTGTGGCGGATCACCCTGTTCCTGGCATGGCTTCTGGCGGGACACCTGTTCGGTCACCGGGTATGCGGGTGCGGCTTCCCGGCGTCATAGCACTGTACTGTCCACTGCTGCAGAAAGCGGGCCGCCGGCCCGCTTCTGATGTCTGAACCTTCACCGGCTCACTGCAGCGCACGCAGCATCCAGGCCGTCTTCTCGTGCACCCGCATGCGGTCGGAGACCAGCGCCGCCGTGGACTCGTCATCGGCCTCCTGGGCGACCTTGAGCACCTCGCGGCAGGTCTTGACCACCTGCTCGTGGCCCTGGGTCAGGATCTCGACCATCTTCTTCGCCTCGGGCACGCCCTCGACCTCCTTGATTGAGCTCAGCTTGGCGAAGGCCTTGTAGGTCCCGGGCGCGGCCACATCGAGCGTGCGGATACGCTCTGCGATCTCGTCCACCGCCGTGGCCAGTTCGGTGTAATGCTCCTCGAACATCAGATGCAGTTCGCGGAACTGGGGACCGGTCACGTTCCAGTGGAAGTTGTGGGTCTGCAGATAGAGGGTGTAGGAGTCGGCCAGCAGGCGCTTCAGGCCCTCCGCGATCCGGCTGCGGTCCTTTTCCTTGATACCGATATCGATCTTGCTCATTTCATTACCTCCTGTTGTCAGTGATTGGAATCCAGCATTATGCGGACCTGGCTGCACCCGGATCGCAACCCAGATAGCGCCAGTCCAGTGGACGCCCGTCGGGCGTGAAGCGATAGAGGATGGGTGTGGCGGTCGGAATCTCGAACTGCTCCACCTCCTCCACACTCATGCCCGCCAGTTCCATGATCAACGCGCGCAGGGTGTTGCCATGGGCGCTGATCAGGATGCGCTCGCCGCGACGGATGCGCGGGATGACCTGCTCCCGCCAGAAGCCGGCCACGCGCTCGCGGGTCTGCGCCAGGCTCTCCACACCCGGCAGCCGCTGCGGGTCCACATCCGCATACAACGGATCACTGGCCGGGTGCGCCGGGTCGCTGCGCAGCAGGGGCGCGGCAGTGTCCGTGTAGCCCCGGCGCCAGCGCCAGACCTGGTGCTCGCCGACCCGGGCAGTGGCTTGCGCCTTGTCGAGCCCCTGCAGCGCACCATAGTGGCGTTCATTGAGGCGCCAGTCCTGCATCCGCGGCAGGCTGTCCTGTCCCAGTCGCGCCAGGAGGATATCCAGGGTGGCGATCGCCCGTTCCAGGCGGGAACTGTAAGCGGCATCGAAACGATAGCCGTGGATGCGCAGCCAGTCACCGGCGCGCTCGGCCTCGGCCACTCCGGCCGCGGTCAGGGGCGGATTGGCCCAGCCGGTGAAGCGGTTCTCCCGGTTCCACTGGCTCTGGGCATGGCGGATCAGGATCACGCTCCTGTCCTGGTCATGTATCGTCTGCCTTGTCATGGTGGAAAGGATAGTCCTGTACTATTGATCTGTATAATCGTTTGTTTAAAATATATTGATCGTTACAGACGATCGAATCTGCCAGGCAAGCCGCCCATGAACCTGCGTGACCTGAAATACATCATCGCCGTCGCCGAAACCCACCATTTCGGCCAGGCCGCCGAACGCTGCTTCGTCAGCCAGCCCACCCTCAGCGGCCAGATCAAGAAACTGGAACAGGAACTGGGCGTAGCCATCTTCGAGCGCACCAACCGCTCGGTCGAGATCACGCCCATCGGCAGCGAACTCCTGGCCTATGCCCGCCGGATCCTGGAACAGGCCGATGCCATGCAGCAGCTCGCCCGCGCACATCAGGATCCACTGGCCGGCCCATTGCGCATCGGCGCCATCCCGATCATCAGCCCCTACCTGATGCCGCTGATCCTCAAGCCCCTGCGTCAGCAGCACCCGGCGTTGAAACCGGTACTGTCGGAGGAACTGACTGATGTGCTGCTGCAGCGGCTGCATGATCACGAGATCGACACCGCCCTGCTGGCCACGCCGGTCGATGACAGCGATTTCGATGTGATTCCGCTCTATGACGAGCCCTTCTGGATCGCCTACCCCCGTGAGCACCCCTTCTATACCCGGGAGCGCATCCGGTTGCGCGACCTGGACCAGGAGAACCTGCTGCTGCTGGCCGAGGGCCATTGCCTGGCCCAGCAGGCCATGGAGGTATGCCGGATCAAGGAGCGCCACGGCCAGGGCGAACTGGCCGACCTGCGCGCGGCCAGCCTGGAGACTCTGATCCAGCTGGTGGCGGCCGGCTACGGCGTCACCCTGGTCCCGGCCCTGGCCATGGGCGGGGCCTGGACCGGCGGCAGCGGCGTGGTGGCACAGCCGCTGGATATCGCCGACGCCTCGCGCCGCGTCTCGCTGGTGCTGCGGCGCAGCTTTCCCCGCCGCGCCGCGGTGCAGGCCCTGGCCGAAGTCATTCTGAGCCACCTGCCCAACACGGTACGACCGGTGCGAGGCAGGGCAAAGGGTGAAGGCCGCAGCCGGCAGCGCAAGGGCTGACGTCGGCATCATTGATATGTATAGACTATCGAAATAATAATAATAAACGTTTTTACCAATAGCATTGCCTGCCTCATACTCCCTCCCATCATCAGAGCAACTGCTGGCGGGGAGAGAAGCCATCATGACTAAGACCCTGAGTTTCGCGGCCGTCCACTTCAGCGTGGCCTTCAGTGTGGGCTATATGATGACCGGCAGTGTGGCCGTGGGCGGGGCCATCGCGCTGGTCGAACCGCTGGTCAACACCCTCGCCTACCATATCCACGAGCAGATCTGGAGGCGCCGGGAGCATGGGCATGGGACGGCTCGACCCTCCACCGGACAGCGACTCCGCGCCTGAGCCTGACGCCGGGCGCAGCGGGCATTGACAATTAAATAATAACGATTATCATTTGCATTATGGAGGAGGGTCTGAATCCGGGGCCCTTTTCATGCAACACCCGACACGGAGGATACCCCATGCAAGCCATGCTCACCCTGCCCGCGCCCGAGGGCACCGGGTTGGACCGTCCGCCCCGGCGCGACCTGCTGGAAGTCGTCCTGCTCTACCTGATGACCCGCCACACCCTGAAACCCAGCCCCGGTCTCGCCCAGGGGGTGGTCCACCATCTGCGCCTGCTGCTGGCACATCCCGATCTGCGGCACACGCCGGTGGATCGTTCCGCCTACGAGACGCTACTGAAGGACTGGATGCTGCTGGCCTGCGATCACCAGGGAAACCAGCTGTCACATTGATACCCGCGGAAGCACCGGAACAGCTGGGCGGCGGCAGGAATCAGGCTGGCCCGAGCGGACAAGGCCGGGCCGCCTTACGGCGGCGGCACAATCCCCTGCCGACGCAGCCAGTCCACATCCAGTTCCCAGCGGATACGCTGAATCGAAGCATCTGCCCTGACCAGTTCGCCGGCACGGGCCTGATGACCGGCCAGCGTCTGCTGGGCCTGCTGAAAGGCGGGATCATCCGATGCGACACCCGCGAGGCCGGGGTCGATGGCATGGATCATGTCCCGGACCGGCATTTCGGCCGAACGCGGCGTACTCATGACCGCGGTATGGTCCTCGATGCGCAGGACGCGGAAGGGATAGGGGTAGGCGGCCAGGATCGGATCAGCGGCCAGGCGCTCATTCAGTTCCCGCACGGCAGCCGGTTGATACAGGAACAGGACCAGCAGGGCCGCCACCGCCAGACCGAGCACCAGCGCATAGATCTTCGTGCCGCGGTCCACGATCCTAGCGGCCGCCCGGCAGTGGGAACTGGACCCGCATGATGCGGGTCCCGGCATGCAGGCTGTCTGCGATCACCTGTCCAGGCCGTACATGACGTCGCGCTCCAGCTTCCAGCCCCAGGGCAGGCCGGAATTCTTCCAGCCATTCACCACCCGGGCACCCTGATGCTGCCCCGTCTTCGCCTTGCCGCCCTCGAAGCCATCGACCATGCTGTAGACATTGGCATAGCCGAGTTCGTACAGGGCGTCGGCGGCCGGGGCGCTGCGCGTTGAGCCGGAACGGCACATGAAGATCAGGTGCGCGTCCTTGTCGATGTCGAGCGCATCCAGCCGGGCCGTGACCTCGGCGGCGAAATCCGGGTTCACGTAGCCGCCATAGCTCTGCTTCTCCTCGTTCCAGCGCGTGCTGTCCATGATCTTCCATGGCACGTGCACATCGACCATCCGGGTATAACCGGTGAAGTGGATCTCGATGGGATCACGCACATCGATCAGCACCACCTGACGGTCGCCCGGATTGCGGAGCATCTCGTAGGCTTCAGCGGCATCCACATACAGCCCGGCCCGGGTGCGCATGCTCTCCTTCTCCGGCGCCTCGGCGGCGAAGACAGTGGCGGACACGGCAATCAGCAATCCTGCAATCAGTCGTTTCATGTGATATCTCCTGTTTGTGTTCATGAAGTTCGTTCGGCCACCCGGCCGCCCGGGACGGTATTCAGGGCTTCTTCCCGGATGCCTCCGCATCCTCGATCTCTTCGTAGCCGGTGATCATCGCCTTGACGTAGGCATAGAAAGGCCTGCCGGTGAGCGCGAGATAGACATGGGCGATGAAAAACACCAGCATGGCGATGGCAGCCGCGGTATGCACCATGGCGACCGTACCCAGACTCAGGCCTTCGAGACCCAATGCCGGCCAGTCGGTGTAGAACAGATACAGCAGCCCTGAGATCCAGATCAGCGGCGAAATCGCCAGCTTGAATCCCAGATAGGCGAGCCGCTGCAGCGGGTTGTGCTTGGCGCTGAGTGACTTCTTGAATGGCTTTTCCTCGTCACGGAACATGCCGATGGAGTAGTACCGGACCATGGCCATCAGCTTCTCCGTGGTCGGGATGTAGTGGCGCCACTCACCGGTGGTCAGATGCCAGAAGATGGCGAAGGCCCACAGCACGATCAGCGACCAGGCCAGGATGATGTGCAGGTTCACCGCCCGCTCGAAGCCGAACAGACTATAGACAGCGTGGATCTCGAACCCGGTGATCATCAGAGCCACGATCAGCGCCGCCTGGGTCCAGTGCCAGAAGCGTTCGAACCGCTTGTAGATCATCACCTTCATGACGGTTTCCTCCGGCTGACCAGGATGCGGCCCAGCAGGTGGACGAGCACACCGCCCAGGGTGCCGAGCACGAGAATCAGACCGATCCGGTCCAGCCACGGGAAGGAATCCCGCCCCGGCATGTAGAAGCCGCCCAGGCCGGCCAGCCGCCCCTTGGGCGAGTGACAGGCGGCACACTTCAATGCATTCTCCTTCGGCGCGACCATGTGCGTGATGGGCCAGTACATCTCGTTCTTCACGAAGCCGAATTCGCCGCTGAACTCCTGCTCGGCCTCGCCGGTCAGCACCGCCTCGCGCTGCCCGACCTCCAGCGCCTTGATCCAGTCATAGTTGCTCCACAGCGCGGTCTTGTCATCGGGGCCGTAGACATGGGTTGCCAGCAGACGGTTGGTCTGTTTGTCATAGGGCTGCTTGCCGACCATGCGCTTGAACGGCCAGATGCGGGCATCGGGATCGTCGTAGCTGCCCTGGATCTTATTGACCGAGACGATTTCAGCGGGGTCAATCTCGTCATCGAGCAGGGTGTAGCGAATCTGGCCGTCGAACCAGTGGTATTCCGGCACCACATTCTCGCCATGCTCGAAGTAGCCCTTGTGGCTCATGTAGCTGGGATGGCCGTGCTCGTCGTACTCGACCACGCGGATGGGTTTGCCCTGCTCGTTCAGCACCAGTTCCCCGGCCTCGTCGCGCTTGAGCTTGAGGGTGGCCTGCGACCAGTCCCATAACGTCTTGGTGGCCACACCGCCGCGGGCGAAGCTCGGGATATGGCAGGCCTGGCAGGAGACCTTGTTGACGTGGTCGTTGAGCTTGTTGTTGACATTGGCCGGGTGTGGCCGGGTGCCGTGACAGGACTCGCAGGAGGCGCGCCCGCCGTAGGCCCGACCGGGAATGTCGATCCCGTGCTCGTCGCGCGCCTGCATGGAATAATGACTGCCGGCGACATCATGCGCCTCGGCGGTGTGACAGGTGGCACAGCTGAAATCCAGCCCCTCGGCATCCATGTGCACGTCCAGCGACTTGTCGGGCGCGATCAGGGAACTGTCCAGATCGCCATGCTTGACGCCGTCGGCGCCGCCGCCATAGAAGTGGCAGTTGCCGCAGGTGAAGCGGCTGGTCCTGCCGACATTCTGCGCGACCAGGGCCAGGTCCACCGCCTTCAGCGGCTTGTTGTTCTCGACCACGATCTCACCGTCCCGGGTGATGTCGTGATAGGCGGGATGTCCGGCCGCGGCCGAAGGTTTGACGTAGGTGCGGGTGGTATCGTGGCAGACCAGGCAGTCGACATTGCGCTCGGAGGTGAAATCGAAATCCCTGTCCTCCCAGCCGTAGCCGATATGACAGGAGGTGCAGCGCCGGTAATTGGAGCGCAGGCTGCCGCAGAAGACATTGATCTCGTGTTTCTTGCCCAGCAACTGACCGGTGACGGGATGCTTGTATTCCCAGGTCCAGTGGGTGGTCTGGTGCAGCTGCTCAGCCGCCTCCGTATGGCAACTCAGGCAGGCCTCGGTGACCTCGGGCCCGGACTTGAACTCCCGTTTGAGGATCTTGAAGGCGCCGTGATCCGCCGTGCTGCTCGCCTCCCCGGTTGCTGTCTGCAGATCGGCATGGCACGGACCCGCCAGGCCGAAGCCGATCAGGATCGGGAACGCGATTTTCCGCATAAGGCGTCGCAGCCGCATCAGTGCCCTTCCACGCATATCTGCCGTCGCGATACGGCCACCAGGGTCCGTGCCAGCAGGTAAAGTATCACCAGATCCAGCACCACCACCATGATCCAGGACAGGGAAGTGAAGAATACAGAAGGCACGTGTGTGTGCATGATCAGCGTGGCCACGGTCATCGCCGCCAGCGGGAAGGAATAGGCCCACCAGGACAGGTAGAAGGGCAGCCGCACGAAGCGCGGCAGTTCCTTGAACAGCAGCAGGGTCAGGAACAGGGCCCCGTAGTAGAGCACGCGGGCGAAGCTGTCGATATCCCCGGTCAGCCTGACATAGGAAATGAAGCCCACGGCCGGCGGCGCGATCAGGATGAACAGGGTC
This sequence comes from Gammaproteobacteria bacterium, assembly GCA_002699185.1. Classification (GTDB taxonomy): domain Bacteria; phylum Pseudomonadota; class Gammaproteobacteria; order Thiohalobacterales; family Thiohalobacteraceae; genus Thiohalobacter. Next base: position 34,621 of record PABG01000083.1, read on the forward strand.
GGCAGCAGTTTGTCGGGCAGTGGATTATGGAAAATCATCCGGTAGACGATGATGGTGAACAGCACGATCCAGAACAGCAGCCCGATACTGAAGAAGAACCAGCTCAACTCCGCACTGGCATGGGCCACGCCGGCCACCGGCACCAGGATGTTGCCCACCACCGGGATGAACCAGGCGGGGCTGATGTGGTTGATGTCGAAATTCTCCTTGTGGATCCAGGCGCTGAGCACATACAGGGTGAACAGCAGATGCAGTCCGGAACCCAGCGCCCACAGCCAGAACGACAATGTCGGCAGACTGGCCAGAAAGGACACGCTCAGCAACACCAGACTGACGCTGAAGGTCGCACCGAAACTCATCTTGACCGGGTGCGTCAACTCGGCGACGACCTCAGCGCGGTACTTCAACAGCTTGGCGGTATACAGCCCCGTCAGCGCAATGAACACCGCCGCGCTCAGGATGCCCACCAGCAGGCCGAAGGGCTGCAGCGGCGCCCACAGTTCGCCGGCACGCTGCAGGGCAATGGCCAGGCCGGCCAGCCCCATGACACAGGAAAAGAAGGAGACCGGCAGGTTCTGCAGGCGTGTACTGGTCATTGCGTTGTGTTCCCCGGCTTCGCTCATGTCCTTACTCCAGCCACAACCACAGGCCGCCGCCCGCCATCAGAATCCAGGCCGCGTAGGGGCCGAGGGCGAGGCGCAACAGCGGTGTCCGTGGGACAAACCCCACCCCGTGGACAAAACCGGCCGCCACGCCCCACATGATGAGCATAAGCAGGTTGTGGTTCAGTTCGCCCTGCCCGCCGAACACCACGGTCGGCAGGAACAGGATCAGCCCGCTCAGGCCGCAGGCCAGCGCCAGGGACAGCCCCCGCGCCGCGCCGCCGTAGATCCAGGATGTTCCGCTGTTGCCGCTCATCGCCTCACACGCGGCCCGGTCAGCCGTCGTTGCCATTGTCTTCGTCCAGGCAGTGCTCGGCCTCCAGCCACATCACGTTGATCACACCGAAGGCGCAGGCCAGCAGCACGCCCAGGATCCAGGTGAAATACCACATCGTCGTATCCTCTCAGTAGGCCGAGTGCGTGTTGTCCCGGATATGCCTGACCGTGACCCGCCCCCACATGGCGCGGTAGGTCCAGGTCGTGTAGGCCAGGATGATGGGCACGAAAATGGCCGCGGCCCAGAACATCACCGTCAGGGTCAGATGGCTGGAGGGCGCATCCCACACCGTCAGACTGCTGTTCATGGCTGTGCTCGAGGGCATGATGAAGGGAAACATCGAGAACCCGGCGGTCAGTATGACTCCCGTCATGCTGATCGCACTGGTCACGAAGCCCCAGCCCGGCCGGTTCCTGCCGGCGAGCAGGATGGTCAGCGCCGCCCCGGCAAAGCCGGCGACGGGAGCGAGCATCATCCAGGGATACTGGCGGTAGTTGCTCATCCAGCTGCCGACCCCGACGGCGACCTCCTTGGCCAGCGGATTGGGCAGCGCATCGCGCGGCGGCATGGAGACGATCTGATAGCCGTCCAGGCCGAAGGCGACCCACAGGCCCGCCAGGGCGAAGCTGGCGATCAGCACAGCCCCGGCCAGACGCGTGGCCCGCGCCGCCCGCGCGGCGACGATGTCATCGGCCCTCAGGTGCAGCCACACCGCGCCGTGCATGATCAGCATGGACAGGCTGACCACGCCGGCGAGCAGCGCGAAGGGATGCAGCAGTCCGAAGAAGGAACCGGTGTAGCGCGGCTGCAGGAACTCGTTGTGCTCGAAGGGCACGCCCAGCAGCAGATTGCCGAAGGCCACGCCGAACAGCAGGGCCGGCACCGCCCCACCCACGAACAGCCCCCAGTCCCAGGTCCGGCGCCAGCGCGGGTCCTCGATCTTGCTGCGGTAGTCGAAGCCGACCGGACGGAAGAAGAGCGCGAACAGCACCAGCAGCATGGCGATGTAGAACCCCGAGAAGGCGGCCGCGTACACCGCCGGCCAGGCGGCGAAGATGGCGCCGCCGGCGGTGATGAACCAGACCTGGTTGCCATCCCAGTGGGGGCCGACCGTATTGATGATGACCCGACGCTCTTCATCGGTCCGGCCGAGGAAGGGCAGCAACGCGCCGGCGCCCATGTCGAAGCCGTCGGTAATCACGAAGCCGATCAGCAGCACCCCGACCAGCAGCCACCAGATGAGTTTGAGTGTCTCGTAATCGATGATCATGACCGGTTCTCCTCAGTCCGGATTACGGGCCGCCATGGGCTGGGTCGCAAGCGCAGGGCCAGCGCCTCCCGCCTGTTCGAAGTGATAGCGGCCGGTATGCAGCGAGCTCGGCCCGAGACGGGCAAAGCGGAACATCAGGTAGAGCTCCACCACCAGCAGCAGGGTATAGAAACCGATGAAGCCGGTCAGCGAGAACCACAGATCGCCCTCCTGCAGCACCGAGGTACTCAGATAGGTGGGCAGCACCTCGCCGATCGACCAGGGCTGGCGGCCGTATTCGGCCACGAACCAGCCGGTCTCAGCGGCGATCCAGGGCAACGGGATGGACCATAGCGCCAGGCGCAGCAGCCAGCGCTTCTGCCCCGCGGTGCGCCGGGCGCAGTAGTAGAAGCTGGCCGCGAAGATGAACAGCATGAAAAATCCCGAGGCGACCATGATGCGGAAGCTCCAGAACAGCGGCGCGACCCTGGGGATGGTGTCTGCAACCGCCTGCTGGATCTGTGCCTCGGTGGCGTCCACCACCTCCGGGGTGTAGCGCTTGAGCAGCAGGCCGTAGCCGAGATCGTCCTTGACCTCCTCGAAGGCGGCCTTGTCCGCCTCGGTATAGTCGCCCGAGCGCAGCTTCTGCAGCAGGGCGTAGGCCTGCATGCCGGTGCGGATACGCTGCTCGTGCTGCACCATCAGATCCTTGATGCCGGTCACCTCCTCGTCGACGGAACGGGTGGCGATCAGGCCCATCACCCAGGGGATTTTGACCGCGCCGTGCGTGACCATCGCCTCCTGATCCGGGAAGCCGATCAGGGTGAAGGAGGCCGGCGGCGCATGCGTCTCCCACTCCGCCTCGATGGCGGCGAGCTTGACCTTCTGCACATCGCCGAGCTCGTAACCGCTCTCGTCGCCCAGCACGATGACCGACAGGATCGAGGCCAGGCCGAACCCGGAGGCGACCGCGAAGGAGCGTCGGGCGAAGGCCAGGTCCCGGCCCTTGAGCATGTAGTAGGCCGAAATGCCCAGCACGAACATGGAACCCGTGACGTAACCGGCCGCCACGGTGTGGACGAACTTGACCTGCGCCACCGGGTTGAACAGCAGTTCGCTGAAGCTGCTCATCTCCATGCGCATGGTCTCGAAACTGAACTCGGCCCCGACCGGGTTCTGCATCCAGCCGTTGGCCACCAGGATCCACAGGGCCGACAGGTTGGAACCCAGCGCGGTGAGGAAGGTGACCAGCAGGTGCTGGCGCCTGCTCAAGCGGTCCCAACCGAAGAAGAACAGGCCGATGAAGGTGGATTCCAGGAAGAAGGCCATCAGGCCCTCGATCGCCAGCGGCGCGCCGAAGACATCGCCGACGTAATGCGAGTAATAGGCCCAGTTGGTGCCGAACTGGAATTCCAGGGTGATGCCGGTCGTCACTCCCAGGGCGAAGTTGATACCGAACAGCTTGCCCCAGAAGCGGGTCATGTCCTTGTAGATCTCCTTGCCGGTCATGACATAGACCGACTCCATGATCACCAGGATGAAGGACAGGCCCAGCGTGAGCGGGACGAACAGAAAGTGATACATCGCGGTCAGGGCGAATTGCAGCCGCGACAGTTCGACGACGGATTCAGCAACCATCAACAGTTCCTCAGTCGGGCAACGTCGAGCCGGCCGTTGCGGCCGGACCGGCGATGTGTGCAGCGATATCCGATTGTTGCGGGAGGGCGTGTTCAGGCACGCGGAAGAAGGCCCACCAGAGCGCTGTGAGCAGCACCAGCTTGACCGCCAGGATCACCGCCAGGTGTCGCACCAGGGGGTTGGACCAGAGGGGGCTGTCAGCCGGTGTCTGCATCACGCGCGCCTGTGTGTAAGGATGATCAACCGTCCAGCGCGTCGCGCTCGGCGGCGTCGCTGTTATCGGCCTCGGTTTCCTCGGCGATGGCCTGACTCACCGGGCCGGCGACCACCTCGCAGTTGCTGTCGAAGTCATCGAAGGTCCAGGGAATATAGTCAACGGAATCGCCTTGTGCCAGGGCAACGGATGAACCACTCAGTGCCAGTAACAGTGCCAGTGTCTTGTTCATGATGTATCTCCTGCCTGATGATGTAATGAATCAGTCCAGCGGCTGCTTGATGCTGACCGCACCGCGCAGCTCGCCGACTTCATAGCCCACGGCCTTGTCGTGGGGATAGGCCGCCGTGATCCTCTCCATGACCGGCGCCGGTATCTGCGACTTCGCGCCATGGCAGACCAGGCACTGGGAGGCGGTGCCGATGGCCTTGGCAAAGCGCAGGTAGCGCCCGCTGGGTTCCTCGACGACCTCGAAGTGCGCCATGGTGTCGTAGTTCTCGCCGGCGGCCGCGCGCTCGGCGAACGCCTCCAGTACCTGCGCCTCCCACACATCGGGCGTACCCAGCATGGGGTTGCGCACCCGGGTGCCGACGCGGGTGATCTTCCAGCCCTTCTCCAGCGAGTGGCGGTTGGCGATGGCCGGTGCCAGGTCGCGGCATACGGCGATGGCGGCGGTCGGGCCGCCGGCCTTCATCTCCTTCATCATGGCGCCGCCGAGCTCCTTGACGAAGGCGCCCGTGGTTGCCCTGGCCTCGGCCACGCGGGCCTCGATCTCGGCCTCATCGGCTGCCTGCGCGCCCAGAGGCAACAGGGCCGCCAGTGCCAGAGGAAGGGTGAGTCGTTTACATGTCTGCATGGTGGTTTCCTTGTTCAGTGGGTTTGTGGGATGAGAATTCAGGTGTTGCGTCATACCGGCACTCGCGATTGAGCTGCAGCCGTTGCGCGGCAGCGGCCGCGAGGGTCCGTCTGTCGGCGCGCCTGGCGGCAATGAAGTCATCGCGTTGGCTGCGATGGTTGAGCGTGGCATTGGTCTGGCGTTCCTGGGCGATGCTGCTCACGCGCCTGCCCTCGACCACCCGGCCGGGGTACACCAGCAGGTCCCCGGGCAGGCGATACAGCTGGTCGACGACACTGCTGTAGAGGCGCTCCGGGGCGGCATCGTCGCGACGGGTATCGCCGGCTGCGCCGACCAGCAGGGTGTGCCCCGTGAACAACCGGTCGCGCCAGCGGTAGACCATGCTGCAGGCACTGTGGCCGGGCGTGGCGATGGCGGTGAGCGTCTCCTCGCCCACATACAGTTCGTCGCCATCCTGCAGGCGCTGATCGATGCAGACCGCATCGGCGCAGTCGCTCATGGCCACGCGGGCCGCCGCACTGTCCCGCAGCCAGGGCGCGGCACTGACATGCGATTCATGCAGATGGGTCTCCAGCACATAACGCAGGCTCAGCCCGGACTCGGCGAGTGCGCTCCGATAGCGTTCCAGCGCCACCAGGTCCGGATCGATCAGCGCGGCCGCGCCGGTCACCGGATCCGCCAGCAGATAACTGAGCTCACCATCAGCGGTTTCGAATTGCCGGAAAATCATGAGAATGCACTCATCGCCTGCCTGCGTGTCATCATGACCGGGTGTTTGCAAGCGATGTGCCATCGCATCTGAATCTACTTATTTATATGATTTTTATATATTTTCAATTATAACCCCAGGGTCGTAAGTCACCCTGGAGTGTCATTCATGGCAGTTCTGTTATATGCTTACTGCCATTATTGTCATCACCGGGGTATTTCCCATGAGCTCCAGGAAGACACATGCGCTCGGCGATCGTCTGGCCCCCGAGATCACCGGTGTCCTGAACTGCATCGGGGAACCGGCCATCGCCCTGGACACGGACTACCACATCCTGGCCGCCAACGAGGCCTACCGGCGGACCTACGGTGACGGCAGGCCCCTGCATGGGCGCTTGTGCTATGAGGTTTCGCATCATTACAGCGTCCCCAGCGACCAGGCCGGCGAGAGCTGCCCCCTGGCCAACTGCCTCGGAACCGGCCAGGCCCAGCGTGTGCTGCATCTGCATCACACGCCCCGGGGCGAGGAACACGTCGATGTCATGACCCGGCCGGTACGCGATGCGCAGGGCCGGATCAACTACGTCATCGAGGTCATGCGGGAGATCAGGGCGGCAAGCAGTCAGGCCCGTCCGGACGGCATGGTCGGCCGCGCGCCGGCCTTCAATCGTATGCTGGAACTGGTGCAGCGGGTCGCCCCCGCCGACACGGCGGTCCTGCTGCAGGGCGAGTCCGGCACCGGCAAGGAGCTGGTGGCCAAGGCAATACACGAGGCCAGTCCGCGCGCGGACAGACCCTTCGTGGTGGTGGAGTGCTCGGGGCTGACCGAATCCCTGTTCGAGAGCGAGCTGTTCGGGCATGAACGCGGCGCCTTCACCGGCGCCCATGCCCGCAGGATCGGTCTGGTCGAGTCGGCCGCGGGCGGGACCCTGTTTCTCGATGAGGTGGGCGATATCCCGCTCAGCCTGCAGGTCAAACTGCTGCGGCTGCTGGAGACCGGCACCTATCGCCGGGTGGGCGGCACCGAACCGAAGCAGGCCGATTTCCGCCTGATCACCGCCACCCACCGCGATCTCGAGGCGATGGTGAAGACCGGCGAATTCCGCCGCGACCTGTACTACCGCATCGGCGTGTTCCCCATTCCCCTGCCCGCGCTGCGCGACCGGCGTGACGACCTGCAGCTGTTGATCGAGTCGCTGCTCACCCGTATCGCTCCGGACCGACAGCTGCAGCTGTCGGACGCCGCGATGGAATGCCTGGCGACCTATGCCTTCCCCGGCAATATCCGGGAACTGCGCAATCTCCTGGAGCGGGCCGCACTGCTGACGGACGACAGCCTCATTACGCCGGAGCACTTGCCGGAGTACTGCTGTGAACGGTCTCCAGGCGAGGTGCCGGCCATACCTGCTGATGAGACCATCCTGCCGCTGGAGGTGGTCGAGCAACGCTATCTGGCGCAGGTCACGGCACGCTTCCAGGGGGATCGGGATACGCTGGCGCGGAAACTCGGCATCAGCAAACGTACTCTGTTCCGCAAACTGCAGCAGTTGCAGGCTTCATGAGTGCAGGGGGGGGTGTCTCATGCAGGAAGGGAGAAGCGTTGAGATAAAAAAATACGGCGTCCACGTGAATCGTGGACGCCGGATATGGTGGGCCGTGAAGGACTCGAACCTTCGACCAGCCGGTTAAAAGCCGGATGCTCTACCAACTGAGCTAACGGCCCCGTGGGGCGAGCGCCGAATCATACAGCAGCCCGCCACGGCAGGCAAAGACGACGTGTTACATCGCCTCCAGGCGCCGCATGCCCTTGGGCAGCAGGTGGAAGTCCACCAGCGATGTGATCAGCGCCTTGCCGAAACTGGCCTCGGCTTCATAGAGCATCTTGTAGTACTGGATCTTCATGGTCAGGGCGCTGCCCAGCACGATGGAGGCGAAGGCCAGGAAGGAACCCAGCGCCAGGGTCGAGGCCCCGGTCACGCCCTGGCCGATGGTGCAGCCCATGGCCAGCACACCGCCGACGCCCATCAGCAGGCCGCCGAGGATGTGGCGCACGGCGTCGCCGATGCCATTGAACCACTCGAAGCGGAAGCCGCGGCTGAGGATGGCCCAGAGGAAGGAGCCGACCACCACGCCGGCCGCGCCGACCAGGGCGAAGGTCACCAGCCGCTGAGCGAAGCCGCCATCGATGTAGTGCAGCAGCTGACCGCTGGGGGCGACAAAGGTGTAGGACTGCACCCCGGTGGCATGGGGCTTGACGTCCAGCCATTCGATCTCGGACAGCCATTCCTGCCCCATCGGTCCGGCCGTCACGGCCCAGGCGCCGACCACGGCCAGGCCGACCACGGCGCCGCCCAGGAGGTTGTCGAAGCTGCCGCGGAACTCGGCGGCGCGCAAGCACCACACGGCCAGCAGCAGACCCAGCACCGCGGCAATCACGATATAGGGCATGCGACTGCTCTCCATCCCGCCCAGACCGGCGACGATGCTGCCCAGGTCCTGGCTGTTCATGCCATGCTCGGCCAGGTTGACGGACAGCGGATTCATCCACTGCAGGAAGACGTAGTGATCGAAGCTGGTGTAGATCATGATGTAGGCGGCGATGCCCATCATCAGCAGCACCACGATGGACTTGATGTTGCCGCCGCCGATGCGGATGAAGGTCTTGTTGCCGCAGCCGCTGCCGAGCGTCATGCCGATGCCGAACAGCAGGCCGCCGAGGATATAACGCGGCCAGGCGAACATCGGGGTGCGGTAGGGGGGCTGGGCCGTGTCGTTGCTGGCCGTCATGCTGATGTCGGTATAGCCGAACAGTTCCAGCACCAGCACGCCCAGGATGGCCACCGCGATGGCGAACACCCAGGCCCGCAGCCGGCCGGTGTCGTTCATGTTGACCCAGTCGGAGACTGCACCCATGGTGCAGAAATTGGTCTTGTTGACGACGGCGCCCATCAGCACGGCGATGCCGAAGCCCCACAGCAGGATTTGATTACCCAGAGTCAGTTCCATCTCTTGCTTGCCTCTCGATCTTGAAGGGTTTTCCACCGCCGGCCGCAGCCGCCGGTACAGTCATGGAGAATCAGGTCAGGTATCGGGTCGGGTCCGGCACGCCGGCGGCGGCGAACCCCGCGGCCCGCAGGCGGCAGGAGTCGCAGCGACCGCAGGCCCGACCCTGCTCGTCGGCGGCATAGCAGGATACGGTCAGGCTGTAGTCCACGCCCAGGCGCAGGCCCTCCTGAATAATGCGCGCCTTGCTCCATTCCAGCAACGGGGCCCGGACATGGAAGTGATCGCCTTCCACCCCGGCCCGGGTGGCTAGATTAGCTAGACGCCCGAAGGCCTCGATATATTCCGGACGACAGTCAGGATAACCTGAATAATCAACGGCATTGACGCCGATGAACAGGTCCCGCGCCCCCAGCACCTCGGCCCAGCCCAGCGCCAGGGACAGGAATACCGTATTCCGGGCCGGGACGTAGGTCGCCGGGATCCCCGCCGAGGCCGTCTCCGGCACCGGGATGTCAGGGTCGGTCAGGGCCGAGCCGCCGAACTGGGACAGGTCGAGCCTGACCACCCGATGCTCGGCCACGCCCTGCGCTTGCACAATCCGTACCGCCGCGGCCAGTTCGGCGGCATGGCGCTGGCCGTAATCCAGGCTCAGGGCGTGACATGCATAGCCCTGCGCCCGGGCAATGGCCAGCACCGTGGCCGAATCCAGCCCTCCCGAGAGCAGTACCACGGCCTTGCTGTGTGTTCCGGATTGCACCATCTGTTTCAGCGCCCCGGCACATCGCCCCAGAGCAGCTTGTGCAGCTGCACCTGGAAACGCACCGGCAACCGGTCGGCCAGGATCCAGTCCGCCAGTTCACGCGGCTGCAGCTGCCCCCAGGCCGGCGAGAACAGCACCTGGCAGATGGCCGGAATGTCATACTCGCCGAGCTTGTCCCGGGCCCATTCGTAATCGGCGCGGTCACACAGCACGAACTTGAGCTGATCGGCCGGGCTCAGGTGCTCGAGCACACAGTAGCGGTTGCGCTCCACCTCGCCCGACCCCGGAGTCTTGAGATCCACCACCTTGGTCACCCGCGGATCGATACGATCAATGTCCAACGCCCCGCTGGTTTCCAGCGAAACCCGGTAGCCGGCATCGCATAGCCGGGTCAGCAGGTCGCGGCAGGGCTTCTGGGCCAGCGGCTCGCCGCCGGTGACGGTGACATACCGGGCGCCGTACTGCGCCACCTCGCCCAGAATGGTATCCATCTCCCACCAGTCGCCGCCGTGAAAGGCGTATTCGGTATCGCAGTAGTGGCAGCGCAGCGGGCAGCCGGTCAGGCGCACGAACACGGTGGGCCAGCCCACCGTGTCGGCCTCGCCCTGCAGGGAGTGAAAGATCTCGGTGATGCGCAGGCGCGGTTCGGTGGCCTCGTTGACCGTGGAGGTGGAGAGTTCAGGCATTCGGGCATTTTACCGCATCCGGCCCGGCCGCGGCACCGGCCACTCGTAGGCCGGGATAAGCGCAGCGTTCCCGGCAGCCCGAAACGGGAAGTCTAATGCCCTTCCCGCTGCAGCCGCAGCAGCCGCTCCTCGGCCAGGCGCGCCGCGGTGGTTCCGGGGTAGTCCTCGATCACGGCTTCCAGCGCCTGACGCGCGGCCTGCCAGTCCTCCATCTCGTAATGGATGAAGGCGACCTTCAAGCGGGCATCGGCCACCTTGTTGCTGTCGGAGTAGGTCTCGACCACCCGCCGGAACTCCTCCAGCGCCCGGGGGAACTGGCGGGTGACGTAATAGGACTCCGCCAGCCAGTACTGGGCATTGGCGGCATAGGCACTGTCGGGATGGGCCTGGAGGAAGCCGCTGAACGCCTCGGCGGCCTGCATGTAGCGGCCCTCGCGCAGGATATCCAGTGCCTGCTGGTACTGCTGGCGCTGGTCGGCGCCGGCAGCGGCATCCGTGACCGCATCCGCCTCGCCGGCCTCACCGCCCTCAGCGGCAGCAGACGGCAGCGAAGGCCGGTCCGGCGCACCAATAGCGCCTGCCGCGCCGGCTGCCGGCGCGCCGCTCTCCAGCTGCTGCAGCCGCCGGTCCACATCCATGTACAGATCGCGCTGACGCTTCTTGAGCTGCTCCAGGGTATGCCCCTGGACCTCCACCTGCCCGCGCAGTTCCTGCACCTCGCGTTGAAGCTGTTCGAGCCGGGTCAGCATCTCCATCAGGCCGCGGCTCTGCATCAGCTGCTCCAGCCGCTGCACCCGCTGGTCCAGATCGCCGTCGCGGGCCTGGACCGCGGGTGCGGCGGCCACTACGGCCGCCAGTATCAGAGTGATCGGCGCAAGTCGCATCATCACTGATCCATGTAGACGATTTCGACCCGGCGGTTCCGGCTCCAGGCCTGTTCGTCATGACCTTCCACGGCCGGTTTCTCCTCGCCGTAGCTCACGGTCCGGATCTGATCCGGCGCCACCCCCTGGAACTCGAGCATGCGGCGCACCGACTGTGCCCGGCGATCGCCCAGACCGATGTTGTACTCGCGTGAGCCGCGTTCGTCGGCATGACCTTCCAGCACCACCTGCTGCTGCGGGTTGGCAGCCAGGTAACGGGCATGGGCGGCGACGACCTCGCGATCCGCGGCGGCCACCTCGCTGGAGTCGAACTCGAAATAGATGGTGCGGGTGGCCAGCGGGCTGCTGGGGTCATCCAGTGCCAGACCGCGCAGGTCCCCGTCAGCACCCAGACCGCGGGCCTCGGCCCCGTCGATGCCGGCCTGCGCACCCGCCGCCGCACCGCGGTCCTCCACGGCCGCATCGCCGTCGGCACGCTTGTCCATGGTCCCGCAGCCGCCCAGCAGCGCCAGGGCCAGGGCCAGGATCCCTACCAGTCCATTCCTGATATTCATTGCATCGACTCCTTTATTCAGTCACGTTGATGTTGTCAGGTCATTCGAGAAAGGGCGACCAGGCCGGTTCGCGCACCTCGCCCTCCTGCAGCCGCAGCCGCTGGCCCACCCGGCCGTCGACCGAGGCCGCCGCCAGCACTCCGCGTCCGCCCGCCTCGGTGGCATAGAGGATCATGCGGCCGTTGGGCGCGAACGAGGGGGACTCGTCCAGCCGGCCCTCGCTGACCAGGGTCAGCATACCCCGCTCCAGGTCCTGCACCGCCACCCGGTAGTTGCCCCGGCCGTCGCGGTGCAGCAGCGCCAGGCGCTCGCCGTCAGGGGCGAAATCCGCACTGGCATTATAGCCACCCTCGAAGGTCAGGCGTTCGGGCCGGCCGCCGTCGACCGCCAGCCGGTAGAGTTGCGGACTGCCCCCGCGGTCCGAGGTGAAGACCAGGCTGCGGCCATCGGGGGCCCAGGCCGGCTCGGTATCGATGGCCGGATGCCGGGTCAGACGCCGCAGACGACCGGAGTCCAGCGACAGGATATAGATTTCGGCGTTGCCATCCTGTGACAGGGTTAACGCCAGTTGCCTGCCGTCCGGCGACCAGGACGGCGCCCCGTTGATGCCCTGATAGGAGGCAACCTTGCGCCGCTGACCGGTGGCCAGTTCCTGGACATAGACCTCGGCGGTTTCCTGCTCGAAGGAGACATAGGCCAGACGGCGGGCGTCCGGCGACCAGGACGGCGACATCAGCGGCTGGCGCGAGCGCAGTACGGTGCGCGGGTTATAGCCGTCGGAGTCGGCCACCTGCAGGCTGTAGCGGCGTTCATCACCGCTGCCGGTCACGGTGACATAGGCGATCCAGGTGCGGAAGGCACCGCGCTCGCCGGTCAGGGTCTCGTAGACGATGTCGGCGACCCGGTGCGCGGTCTCGCGCAGGCGCTCGCCGCTGGTGGGGAAGCTGTAGCCGGTCAGCTGCCGACCGCGGAAGACATCGAACAGGCGGAATTCGACGGTGTAGCCACCGCCCTCACGCGGCACGATGCGTCCGATCACCAGATTGTCCACGCCGACGGCGCGCCAGTCGCGGTAACGGATATCCTCGGGACGGGCCGGCCGGGACAGCATATCGGCCCGCGGCAGGGGCGCGAACTGGCCGCTGCGGGCCAGATCCGCGGCGACGATCTCCGCCACGTCCTCGGGCGGCGTCCCCGGGCCGTTCCAGGCGAAGGGCACCACCGCGATCGGCAGCGCGCCTTCGGTGCCGGAAGTGATCTCGATGGTCAGCTCGGCCCGGGCCGGCTGCAGCCCCGACCAGAACACCAGCAACAGGAAGACAGGGATAATCCTCTTCATCATGACCTCAGTGCGTCATCCGGGTGAAAAGCGGAATTTCAGATTACGGAAACGATCGAAATACTGGTTGTCGGGCGGCAGCGGCAGCGGGCTGGAGCGCCACACGGCAGCCTCCACCGAACGGTCGAAGGCGGCATCGCCGCTGCCGGTGACGATGCTGACGCGGGTGACCTCACCGCCCGGGATCAGGCCCACCTGCACGACACAGGTCAGGCCCTCGCGACTGCCCGGCGGCTGGATCCAGTTGCGCTCCACCTTCTGCTGGATGGCCGCCACATAGCGGCTGACCACGCGCTCGGCCTCGGCCGCGGCCAGCGCCTGACGCTCCGCCTCCAGCTGCTGCTGCAGGGCCTGTTCGGCCTGGCGGCGAGCTTCCTCCTCGGCCTTGCGCCGGGCCTCCTCCTCAGCCTTGCGCCGGGCTTCCTCCTCGGCCTTGCGCCGGGCCTCGGCCTCCGCCTTGCGCCGGGCCTCTTCCTCGGCCTTGCGTCGGGCCTCCTCCTCGGCCTTGCGTCGGGCCTCGGCTTCCGCCTTGCGCCGGGCCTCCTCCTCGGCCTTGCGTCTGGCCTCCAGTTCAGCCAGACGCTTGCGTTCCTGTTCCTGCTTGCGGGCCAGTGCCTGCTGCTGCTGCCGGAGTTCCTCCAAGCGTCTGGCCTCGGCCTCCTGCTGGCGCTTGAGTTCGGCCTGACGCGCCGCCTCGGCGGCCTGTTCCTGTTTGAGCTTCTCCAGCCGCTGTTGTTCCGCCTGGCGGGCGGCTTCGGCCTGACGCCGCTTCTCCTCGGCCTCCCGCAGCCGGGCCTCGGCCTCGGCCTGTTCGCGTTGCTCGGCCGCCTTGAGCTTGTCCAGTTCGGCCTGGACCTGCGCTTCGTCCATCGCCACGGCCTCGATCACCGGCTCGCTGGAAGCCTGCAGCTGCGGCTTGGGGGTCCAGTCCAGGCTGACGGCCAGAAAGGCCACCAGCAGCAGATGCACCAGCAGCGCGTAGAGGATGGCCTGCGGTGTCTCCCGGAACAGTTTCCACAGGGCTCTCAAGGCGACGCCGCCTCCGGCGGCTCCGTGACCAGCCCGACATTGGGGGCGCCGGCCTGCTGCAGCAGCACCATGGCGCGGACCACCGTGCCGTAGGCCACGCCGGAATCCCCCCGCACCAGCACCGGGGTATTCGGCTTGTTGCGCAGTACCGCCGCGCTGCGCTGGACCAGGGTCTCGGCATCGATCGGCTGGTCGGGATCATCGCCCACGTTCAGGTAGAAGTTGCCGCCGGCATCGACCGTCACCTGCAGCGGCTCCTCGCTGTCCTGCGGCAACGGCTGGGCATCGGCGCTGGGCAGTGAGACATGCACCCCCTGAGTGAGCAGCGGCGCGGTGATCATGAAGATCACCAGCATGACCAGCATAACATCAATGTAGGGCACCACATTGATTTCGGCCATCGGCCGCTTCTTGTGCCGCTGACGCGCCATGTCAGTCCTTCCTTGCCGTCAGCGACTGGCGGTGCAGCAGGGCGGCGAACTCCTCCAGGAAATTGTCGTAGCGATTGGCCAGCCGCTCGACATCGTTGGAGAAGCGGTTGTAGGCGATGACCGCGGGTATCGCCGCGAACAGGCCCATGGCGGTGGCGATCAGGGCCTCGGCAATGCCGGGGGCGACCATGGCGAGTGTTGCCTGATGCACATTACCGAGCGAGCGGAAGGCGTTCATGATGCCCCACACGGTGCCGAACAGGCCGATGTAGGGGCTGGTGGAGCCGACCGTTGCCAGGAAGGAAAGCCCGGCCTCCAACCGGTCCTCTTCCCGTGAGAGCGCCACGCGCATGGCCCGCTGGGCGCCCTCGACCATGGCACCGCCCTCGACCTGGGGCTGCTTGCGCAGGCGGCTGTATTCCTTGAAGCCGGCTTCGAAGATGTCGGCCATGCCCTCATTGTCCTGCTCGCGGGCGGCGACCTGCTGATACAGCGCGGCCAATTCACCTCCGGACCAGAACTGCTGCTCGAAGTCCTTCGCATCGCGCTGCGCCGCGCCGAGCTTCTTCCATTTATGAAAGATCAGGGTCCAGGACAACAGCGACAGGGCCACCAGCAGCAGCATCACCAGCTGCACCACCGGGCTGGCGCCGAGTATCAGATGCAGCATCGACAAATCCGTCGACATTCAGATCTCCTTTGCAATGTAATCGGGCAGGGCCCGGGGCCGGAAACTGCCGGCATCCAGACAGGCGATGCGAACCCTTCCCGTGCACAGCGGGTCATTATGCCTGCCCGCCTCAAGTACCTGCTGCTCGAACTCCAGGCTGGCCCGGCCTGCGGACACGACCTGTGCACTGACCTCCAGTTCCATGTTGAAACGCGCCGGGCGCAGATACTCGATGTTCACGGAACGTACTGCAAAGATGATGCCCGCCTCGCGCTGAAGCCGGTCCTGCTCGAACCCCAGGCTGCGCAGGTACTCGGTGCGCGCGCGTTCCATGAACCGGAGATAATTGGCGTAATAGACGACACCGCCGCTGTCGGTGTCCTCGTAGTAGACGCGCACCGGCCAGTAGAACACGGCTTGTGTTGTTCGCTGCTCCATCAGACAGATGTTATTCCACGAAATTCCAAGACATGCGATATTATTTCAACTGTCATTGCGAGGAACGCAGTGACGAAGCAATCTCTGGAATCATGCAGCCATCGTGACGAGATTGCCGCGCCGCATTGCCCATAGAACCCCTTCGGGCTTCATTATGGGTACCCCACCCTTCGGGTCTGGGCATCGCAATGACGACTACTCATCACGCCGGATCGTCGAACAGCGACAGCGAGGCCTCGGCCATGGCGGTCAGGGATTCCGGCGGGGTGATGCCGAAATGCAGATAGGCATGACGTGTGGCGATCCGGCCCCGCGCGGTGCGCATCATGAAGCCCTGCTGGATCAGGTAGGGCTCGATCACATCCTCCAGGGTGCCGCGTTCCTCTCCAATGGCCGCCGCCAGGCTGTCGATGCCGACGGGGCCGCCGTCGAACTTCTCGATCAACGCACCGAGCAGCTTGCGGTCCATGATATCGAAACCGTGGCTGTCCACGTTGAGCAGTTCCATCGCCTGCTGCGCCACCGCGGCATCGACCCGTCCCTGCGCCTTGACCTGGGCGTAGTCGCGTACCCGCCGCAGCAGCCGGTTGGCAATGCGCGGGGTACCGCGCGAGCGCCGGGCCACTTCCTCGGCGCCGGCCGGATCCATATCCACGCCCAGGATGCCGGCCGAACGCTGCACGATGCGGGTCAGGTCCGCAATGCTATAGAACTCCAGCCGCTGCACAATGCCGAACCGGTCACGCAATGGTGAAGTCAAAAGCCCGGCGCGGGTGGTCGCGCCGACCAGGGTGAAGGGCGGCAGGTCCAGCTTGATGGAACGCGCCGCCGGCCCCTCGCCGATCATGATGTCGAGCTGATAGTCCTCCATGGCCGGGTACAGCACCTCCTCGACCACGGGACTGAGACGGTGGATCTCGTCCACGAACAGGACGTCATGCGGTTCCAGGTTGGTCAGCAGCGCGGCCAGGTCGCCGGGCTTTTCCAGCACCGGGCCGGAGGTGTGGCGCAGGTTCACATCCAGTTCGGCGGCGATGATGTGGGCCAGGGTGGTCTTGCCCAGCCCGGGTGGACCGAAGATGAGCACATGGTCCAGCGCCTCGCCGCGGCCACGCGCCGCGCCAATGAAGATCTCCATCTGTTCCCGCACCTGGGGCTGGCCGACATAATCGGTCAGGCGGTGGGGCCGGATGGCGCGGTCGATGCGCGCCTCCTCGGGGGAGTCCACGGCGGGTGAAATGATGCGGTCGGTGTCGGTCATAGAGGTCCGGTTTCAGGCTCCCGGCACGATAGCGTGCCCGGGGCAGGCTGACAAGCGATGGCAACAAAGGCTAAAACATGCCGTCATCCCGACACGTAATGCGTAGGTCGGGTTAGCCCGGAGGGCGTAACCCGACATTGTCCGCCAGACCTGTCGGGTTACGCTGCGCTAACCCGACCTACGGTTGGCCTTAATCGATCCTGGCGCATTCATCACTTCTGAGTCGTGGCCCGCAGCGCCTGGCGTATGATCTCCTCGGCCGGCAGGTCGCCGGCCTCGATGGCGCGCACCATGCGGCTGGCCTCGGGCGGCTTGTAGCCCAGGGCAATCAGGGCGCTGACCGCCTCTTCCACCGGCCCGGCCGGGACCGGGGCCAGGCCCGCCTCGCCGCCGCCGGCCGCCCCGGGCGCAGCACCGAAATCCTTCAACCGGTCGCCCAACTCGACCAGCAGCCGCTCGGCGGTCTTCCTGCCGATGCCGGGCACCCGGGTCAGGGCCGCGGCATCCCGGTCATTGACGCAGCTGATCAACTCGCTGAGCGTCATGCCGGACATGATCGCCAGCGCCAGCCGCGGGCCGACGCCATTGATGCGGATCAGATGGCGGAACAGGTCGCGCTCGGCCCGGCGGCTGAAACCGAACAGGATCTGGGCATCCTCGCGCACCACCAGGTGGGTGTGCAGGGTGACCTCGCTGCCGATCCCGGGCAGGGCGTAGAAGGTGGTCATGGGCGCCTCGACCTCGTAGCCCACCCCGTGGACATCCAGCAGCAGCTGGGGCGGCTGTTTGGCGAGCAGCTGGCCGTGCAGGCGTCCGATCATCGCAATCTCCCGCCGCGTGCCCCCGCGGCGCCGGGGATCCGCCCCAGGGTGGCGCTGACATGGTGATGGCAGATGGCAATGGCGAGCGCATCGGCCTGATCGGCCTGCAGCGGCGCGGGCAGATTCAGCAGCAGCCCGACCATGTGCTGGACCTGCTCCTTGGCCGCGCCGCCGCGCCCGACCAGGGCCTGCTTGACCTCGCGCGGGCTGTATTCGGCCACCGGCACCTCGGCCTGCAGGGCGCCGCAGATGGCCGCACCGCGGGCCTGGCCCAGCTTCAGCGCCGAGTCGGCATTGCGGGAGACGAACACCTGCTCAATGGCTACGGCCTCGGGCGCATAGTCCTGCACCAACTCACGGATGCCGAGAAAGATGGCGCGCAGCCGGGCGGGAAAATCCTCACCCTGGATGCGCAGGAAGCCGCTGTGCACATGGCGCATGCGGTTGCCCTCGGCGTCGATGAGGCCGAAGCCGGTCTGGCGGGAGCCGGGATCGATGCCGAGGATGCGCATGGGGCGATGTTCAGGAGGCCAGCCGGTCCAGCACCTCGTCCGGGAAATCGGCGTTGGTGTAGACCTCCTGCACATCGTCCAGATCATCCAGCATGTCGATCATGCGCAGCACCGTTTCGGCGGTGTCGGCATCCACGGCGCTGAGGGTCTCGGGACGCATGGTGACCTCGGCGTTGTCGGGCCTCAGCCCGGCCGCCTCGATGGCATCCTTGACCCGCTGATACTCCTCCGGCGAGGTCAGCACCTCGATGGAACCGTCCTCGTTGGTCACCACATCGTCGGCCTCGGCCTCCAGCGCGGCCTCCATGACCGCATCCTCATCGACGTTCTCGTAGAAGCTGATCACACCGGTCTTGTTGAACAGGTAGGCCACCGAGCCGTCGGTGCCGAGGTTGCCGCCGAGTTTGGTGAAGGCATGGCGCACCTCGGAGACGGTGCGGTTGCGGTTGTCGGTCAGGCAGTCGACCATGATGGCCACGCCGCCGGGGCCGTAGCCCTCGTAGCGCACCTCCTCGTAGCTGGCGCCGTCGTCCAGCTCACCGGCGCCGCGTTTGCAGGCCTTCTCGATGGTATCCTTGGGGATATTGGCACCCAGCGCCTTGTCCACGGCCAGCCGCAGCCGCGGGTGGGTGCCGGGGTCGGAGGTCTTGCCCTCACGCGCCGCGACCGTGACCTCGCGGATGAGCTTGGTCCAGACCTTGCCGCGCTTCTTGTCGTTCGCGGCCTTCTTGTGCTTGATGTTGGCCCACTTGCTGTGCCCTGCCATGACTGCCTCGTGCTGATTTCCCGGACATTTCAGATGCCGGGCATTCTAGCATGGACCGGGGCGGCAGCGGGACCGGACCGGCGGCGGACGCCGCCGGCCGGAAGGGGTTCAGAAGCGGTGGCTGTAGAGGAACTGGAAGCTGGTCTGGCTGTGGCGCGAAATCACCCCGCCGCCGCTGGTCTCCTCCACCTCGGGCGCGTACTGCAGCGAGAAGTCGATGCCCTGAGCCCGGTTGAAGCGGTAGCCGAAACCGGCGGTATAGTGCTCTTCCACGATCGCCGGGAACAGGGCATTGAGGTAGGTATTCGGCACCGGATTGTCGGACAGGTTCGCCCCCGCGCGCAGCGTCAGCTTCGGACTCCAGCGCCAGGCGCCGCCGAACTGGTAGACCACCTGGTCGTCCCAGCGCTGGAACAGGGACACGTCCATGCCCCTGCCGGCGAAGGCAGCGGCGCGCGGATCGCCCTGAACGGCGTCGGCGGTGAAGCTCATGTCGAAGCTGTCCATGGTGCCGGCCCACTCGATGCGCTTGATGTCGCCGGTGAAGAACCAGTTGTCGCTGGCCTGCCAGGCCGCCCCGATGCCGTAGATCTCCGGCCATTGGAAGTCGCGCACCCTGACCTCGCCGCTGACCGGGATGGACTGGGCGGCACCCATCATTTCCACACCGAAGCTCACGTCGGCCCCGGAGGTCTTCATGTCGCTGAGCCGCGTCTCGCTGTGGTAGGTCGCGCCCACGCTCAGCCGATCATTGACTCTGAAAACGGCACCGAGCTTGCCGGCATAGCCGTAGCCGCGGGCCTGACCGGTGAAATCACTGCCATTGCTGAAATCGAAGTAGGCATAATCGACCCGGGTGATGGCCCCGCTGCCGACGAAGCCGTTGAAGGTGGAGACCAGGCCGGTGCCGTCATCGCCGGCGGTGCCGAAGTTCCGGGTGGTCACCAGATCGGTGAACTGGGCGCCGCTCATGGCCATTTTCAGGTCCAGCCCGGCCCAGACGAAGTCCAGGCTGCCACCGATGACCAGGCGCTCATTGACATCGAAGGCCAGCGGCAGGATGACCCGGCCCACGCTCAACTCGGTGCGGTTCTCCAGATTGGACTGGATGCCGACACCGGCCGCCGGGTTGCCCAGGAAGGAGGCGGCATCGTACTCGGTGCCCATGCCGCCCTGGCCATAGACGCCGATACCGTAGGTGAGCCCGTTGTTCTTGCGCACCCAGCCGGCAGCGGGCATGGCATAGGCAGTGCCGTCGGACTGGGCCACCTGGCCGCCGGCCTCGGCCTCCACATCGGGGCCGAGGAAGCCGAAGAAGATGTCCAGCCGGTCACCGGACGGCATCAGGCCCAGGGTGGCCGGGTTGTTCATCATGGCGGCGGTGCCGTTGTCATAGGCAAACCCGGCCCCGCCCATGGCCGAGGCGATGGGCCCGTAGCCTTCCATGTTCATGCCATTGGTGGACCAGGCCGCAGGGGAGAATGCCGCCGCCAGCGCGGTCGGCAGCAGGGCGCGCGCGAATCGCTTACTCATTGATAACTCCAACTTTTATTTCACTTCGAGGGGGAGAACAGGCTCCATGAAGGACCCGGCCGCGGGACCGGGTCAGCCCTTCATCGGCGCCGGCCGGGCAAGCTTGAGGGGAAGTCAGGCCGGCTCAGCCGGACGCAGCAGCCGACGGATGGCGTCGCGATTGGTCACGGAACCCGCCCGCACGGCGGCCTCCGCCGCCGGCAGCCAGCACCAGGCACGGTGCTCGGCGGGATTGAGCCGGATCGGCGGCGGCGTCGCATAGCAGACGGCGAAGACATACTCGCGGTTCTCGCTCACCTCCGGGGCATAGCGCTCGCGCCAGGGCGGCAGAATGGGGAACCGGCTCTGCAGGCGGCAGTCACACAACGCCGCACCCGGCGCCAGCCCGGTCTCCTCGCGCAGTTCGCGCAGGGCCGCGGCGGCGGCCGATTCCCCCCATTCCAGGCTGCCGGTGACCGACTGCCAGAAGCCGGGCGGTTCGAGACGTTCCAGCAACAGCACCTCCCCGACGGCGGTGTGCACCAGTACCAGGACGGATTCGGGACGTTTCCAGTCGGACATATCAATACACGGGAATCGAGGCCGATAGACAGAATAGCTTGCCAAATGTGCGCCTTTACAAACAGAATTTCCCGGTAATGAAACTGCGACTGCAAATCCCGAGGCTCGTCCTCCTGCTGATACTGGCATTCAGTCAGGCGGCCCAGGCTGCGACCCAGGCCCGGCCAGATGCCGAGATGCGCAGCCATCTGACCCGGGCCATCGCCAGTGCCGAGAGCTTCGAGGACCGCTTCGAGGCCGAGGTCTGGCTGTCGGACATGTCCAGCCGCCTGCAGCGACGCTGGCAGGATGTCCCGCCCGCAGAACGGCTGGATATCCTCAGAATTGCTCACCAGGAGGCCACCCGGGCCGAACTTCCCCCGGAACTGGTGCTGGCCGTGATCCAGGTCGAGAGCAACTTCGACCGCTTCGCCATCTCCCATGCCGGCGCCCGCGGCCTGATGCAGGTCATGCCCTTCTGGCTGGAGGAACTCGGCAGGCCGGAGGACAATCTGTTCCAGATCCGCACCAACATCCGCTACGGCTGTGCCATCCTGAAACACTATCTGGAGCGCGAGCGCGGGAACCTGCAGCGGGCACTGGCCCGCTACAACGGCAGCCTGGGCCAGACCTGGTACCCCGACCGGGTGTTCCGGGCACTGAACCGGCACTGGTTCCGCAACTGATCCCGGCCGGATCCGGCCGCTTTCCGCTCCGATCTCCGGCAGCACCGGCTTCCCCCCAGGGCCTGCCGATCCATTTATCCCTGCAGCCGATTCCGGCAAACCCATTGCCTTAACGCAATCGGTTCTATTCGATTTATCGATTATTTGCCAACTCATCCACCCCGTAGACTCCCAGGGAAGCCTATGCGTGGCTCACGGATCCGAACCACCGTTCATAAATTCGGAGGCAAGGCAGGCCCAGCGAAATATAACAAGGGATGCCGCCGCAGCATGGCACCGCTTGCCACCCCTGACGGAAGTTGATGCAGGCTTATGGAACGACTCATCGTCCTGGTCGCAGCCCTGCCGCTGGGTTCCGCCCTGTTGATTCAACTGCTGCCCCACCACCCCGGGTGGCGGGCCGCCCGGGTGAGCGTGGCCTGCACCACCCTGAGTTTCCTGGCCGCCGCCGCCATGCTGTGGCTGGCACTGACCGGCGGGGACTCCGTCGCCCTCGCCCTCCCGGGCACCGCCTGGGGCAGCCTGCTGTTCGATCCGCTCAGCACCCTGATGATGCTGGTCATCGCCGGGATCAGTCTGATCGTGCATGTCTACTCGGTACGCTACATGGCCGAGGAACCGGGCTATGCCCGCTTCTTCCTGCTGCTCGACCTGATGACCGCCGCGCTGCTGGTCATGGTCGCCGCCGGCGATCTGATCACTCTGCTGATCGCCTGGCACCTGGTCGGGGTACTGCTCTACTTCCTGCTCGGCCATGACACCCGCAGCCGTCCCGCCTGGCGCTACAGTTTCTGGACCCTGCTGACCTACCGCATCGGCGACCTGCCGCTGGTCCTGGCGGCCGGCCTGCTCCATCACGCCTACGGCACCTGGTCGCTGCCGGTGTTGTTCGCGCGCATTACGGCCGATCCCGGCAGCCACTATTTTCTCGGCATGGAACTGCTGGACGTGGTCGGTGCGCTGATCGCGCTGGCGGCGTTCGCGCGCTCGGCCCAGTTCCTGCTCCACACCTGGCTGCCCTATACCATGGACGGCCCGACGCCGGTGTCGGCCCTGATGCATGCGGGCATCGTCAATGCCGGCGGCTTTCTCATCAACCGCTTCGCCCCGGTGTTCATCCACACCGGCGGCGTGCTGCACTGGATCTTCCTGGTCGGGCTGGTGACCGCGGTCATCGGCTCGGTGCTGATGCTGACCCAGAACGACATCAAGAAATCGCTGGGCTACTCGACCATGGGCCAGATGGGCTTCATGATCATGGAATGCGGTGTCGGCGCCTTCTCGCTGGCCATCTACCACCTGATCGCCCACGGCCTGTTCAAGGGCACCCTGTTCCTCGGCGCCGGTGGCGTCATCCACGCCGCGCGTCACGACGACGGCGTGCCCAAGGACGACCTCTACACCTTCGTGGTGGAACGCCGTCCGGCCCGGCAGCGCAAGCCCTGGCTGCTGATGGCGGCCATCACCCTGGCTGTGCCGGTCAGCATCCTGGTGGTCGCTCACCTGCTGATCGCGCAGGACTACTTCCAGAAACAGGGGGCAATCGTGCTGCTGTTCTTCGGCTGGGTCACCGGCGCGCAGCTGATCTTCGCCACCTACCGCATGCGCAGCCAGAACCTGTGGCGGCTGGTGGGCCTGAGCGTGTTCTCCTTCACGGTGGTGGTCGTGGGCTACACCCTGATCAGCCACGCCTTCGACCTGTTCCTGTACCCCGACCCGGCCTTCCGCCGGCAGATCTATGCCGCCGCCGATATCGACCTGCTGCGCTTTGACATCCTGGTGGGCATCGTCACCGCGGTGATCGTGCTCGGCTGGCTGCTCACCTACTATGCCGAACGCAACGGCGGCCGCCGGCAGCGCCGCACCGGCCGCGGCTGGCTGGTCTTCTATGCCCTGGTCTCGCGCGAGTTCTACCTGGCCGATATCTACGCCTCGCTGACCCGCGGCCTGCTGCAGGCCGCGGCCCGGCTGAACGTCTGGCTGAGGTGGGCCTGACATGGATGCCGCGATCTACCTGCTTGCCGGTCTGTTCCTGCCGCTGTTTCCGCTCAGCATGGCATTCAACCTCCTGTTGCGGCGCCTGCGCCGGCCCGCGCCGCGCACCCTGCTCCTGCTCGCCTGGCCGCAGATCGGCCTGGCGCTGGCGGCCACGGCGGCGTCGCCGCCGCCCGACTGGCTGCTCTACTGGGCGCTGCTGACCTCGGCCCTGTATGCCTTCCGGGCCCTGACCCTGCGCGAACTCGGGCTGTGGAACGGCTTTATCGCCAGCTCGCTGTGGGCGCTGCTGTGGCTGACCCTGGCACGTCCCGGCGCGGTACCCCCGGCGCTGCACGGGCTGGGGCTGAGCCTGCCCCTGGCGCTGCTGGGACTGCTCGGCGCCGGGCTGGAACAGCGTTTCGGCGCCGCCTATGCGGGCCTGCACGGCGGCCTGGCGCAGCGCCTGCCGCGCCTGAGCGGGGTGCTGGTGGTGGTGGTGCTGGCCGTCATCGCCATGCCCCTGTTCCCGCCCTTCTTCACCCTGCTGACCCTGACCCTCGCCACGGCCGCGGCCGCTCCGGCCATGGCCCTGGCCCTGGTCGCTGTCTGGCTGCTGTGGAGTTGGGCGGCGGCACGCCTGCTGCAGGGACTGGTGGTCGGCCCCGGGGACAGACACGGGGCGGCAGACCTCAGCCGTACTGCCACCTGGGCCTACGCGGCCGTCCTCGGCCTGCTGGCCGGTGCCGGTCTGTACCTGCTCGGCGGTCTGGCATGAGTCTGTCGCTGGGACAGCGCCTGCGAATCCGGGCCATGACCTATGTGGCCGGCGAGCCCATTCCCTTTTTCTGGCCGATGCGCGCCTTCATCCACCACAACCCGTTGCACGGCCTGGAACATCTGCCCTTCGAAGAGGCCGTGGCGCAGGGCGCCCGACTGTTCCACTGCCGCTGCCAGCTGCCGCGACGCCAGTACCAGGCCTACCTGGCCGCGGGCAGGATCGACCGGGACCGGCTGCAGGCGGCGGTGACGGCCTTCGCCGCCGGGCGGGAGCCGATAGCGGGAATCGATCTGCAGGCCTGGCTCATGGCCCTGCTGACCCGGATCGAACAGCCGGTGACGGCGACCGACGCGCTGGCCGGACCGGCCGGGATCGCGGCCGCGCTCGCCGGTACCCGCCCCGCCCCGGAGGCAGACATCGATCCGACCGTGCTGGCCGGCCGGCTGCGCAGCACACTGCTGGGCGAGACCCCCGTCTACGAGGCCGTGGATGCCCTCTACGGCACCGGCATCGGCGATGAACTGGACGAACTGGTGATCAAGAGCTGTCTGGACTTCTTCGACGAGGGCCAGTCGGTGTGGGGCATGCCGCTGCGCAGCCGCGGCTTCTTCGCTGCCTGGCGCGAGGTGGCAAGCCGCAACGTCCGGTTGTTCCTGCGTGGCATGCACATCAAACGCATCCTCGCCGTCGATGAAACCCCCGAGGGCGTGATCGATCACGTGATGCGGACCCTGGGGGTGGCGGAGCAGCACTGGAGCGCTTATTTCACCCGCGAACTGGCCCGGCTGCACGGCTGGGCCGGATTCATCCGCTGGCGTTCCAGCGCCCGCCATTATCACTGGAGCCAGCGCTATCCCGGTGATCTGGTCGACCTGCTGGCGGTACGTCTGACCCTGGCGCTGGCCCTGCTGCAGGAGCGCGGGCGCCGGTTCGGCGTCACCTCGGCCCCGGCGGTCCGGGAACTCATCGAGACCCGCACGCCGGAGGCCTGGCTGCGCCATGAACTGCACACGGGCCGGATACTGCCCGACCAGGCCCAGCGGGTGGAGGAGACCCTGGCGCTGGGCGGCGCACGGCGGATCACGGCCGTGTTCGGCGAGTATGTGCGCCGCCAGCGCACCCGCGAGGCCGAACGCCAGGCGCAATCCCTGCGCCTGCTGGCCGGGCAGGCAGGCGCCACGCAGGCACTGCAACGGCTGGACACCGGCCAGCTCGAGGCCCTGGTGCGGAGCCTGCGCGAGTTCGAACGCCGGGAGGGTATGCTGTGGCTGCGGGCCATGGAGGCGCACGCCATGCACAGGCTGCTCTCGGGGATACAGCTGGCACCGCCGCCGCCGCGCGACAAACGGCCCTTCGCGCAGGCGCTGTTCTGCATCGACACCCGCTCCGAGCGCATCCGGCGCCATCTGGAATCGGTCGGCGACTACCAGACCTTCGGCATCGCGGGCTTCTTCGGCGTCCCGGTCAGTTTCATGGAACTGGGCAAGGGCAGCGAAACCCACCTGTGCCCGGTGCTGCTGACACCGAAGAACCTGGCACTGGAGATGAGCGTCGAGGCCCCGCGCGATCTGAACGCGGTCACCGCCATGGAGAAGGCGCTGCACGAGCTCAAGGAATCCGTGCTCAGTCCCTTCGTAACGGTCGAGGCCATCGGGCTGCTGTTCGGCTTCGACATGATCGGCAAGACCCTGCTGCCGCGGCACTACAACCGCTGGCGCAGCCAGCTGCACGAGCACAAGCCGCCGACCCACCTGCTGATCGACAAGCTCGACCGCGACCAGGCCGATTCCATCGTGCGCGCCGTCCAGCGCGCCGTGATCGTCAAGGCGGTGGAACAGGACTTCGAACTGACGGCCGAGCGCATCACCGACGACATGGTGCGGGAACTGCGCGAGGCCGCCCTGGGTCGGCAGCCGGGCGCGCCCGAACTGGCGCGCACCCTGGGGCTGGATACGGCCGCCGAGCAGGCCTTCATCCGGCGTCTGCGCGAGGTCTACCGCATCGATCCCGCCTTCGCCCGGCTGCAGCTGGAACGGCTGGCCCGCATCGGTTTCTCGCTGGACGAGCAGACCGGCTTCGTCAGCCAGGCGCTGCGTTCGATCGGGCTGACGCGGGATTTCTCCCGCTTCATCCTGCTGGTCGGCCATGGCAGTACCTCGGAAAACAACCCCTACGAGTCCGCGCTCGATTGCGGGGCCTGCGGCGGCAACCACGGCCTGGTCAACGCACGGGTACTGGCGCAGATGGCCAACAAGCCGGAGGTGCGCCGCCGTCTGCGCGCCCGGGGCATCGATATCGCCGAGGACGCCTGGTTCATCCCGGCCCTGCACAACACGACCACCGATGCCCTGGAGTTGCATGATCTCGACCGGCTGCCCTCGTCCCATGTGGTGTACCTGGACCGGCTGCGCAACGGTCTGACCGCCGCCTCCCGGCTGTGCGCCCGGGAGCGCCTGCCCGAGTTGCAACCGCGCAGGGGCAGGCAGGCCGCGCAGCAGGCACCGGCGGCGGCCTTCCGCGAGACCCGCCGCAACGCCATGGACTGGTCGCAGGTGCGGCCCGAATGGGGCCTGTCACGCAACGCCTATTTCGTCATCGGCCGCCGCGACCTGACCCGCGAACTGGCCCTGCAAGGCCGCGCCTTCCTGCACTCCTACGACTACCGCCTGGATCCGAAACGCCGGCTGCTGGAGAACATCCTCACCGGACCGCTGGTGGTGGGCCAGTGGATCAACATGGAGCATTACTTCTCCACGGTGGACAATGAATGCTTCGGCAGCGGCAGCAAGGTCTATCACAACGTGGCCGGCCGCTTCGGGGTGATGACCGGCAACCTCAGCGACCTGCGCACCGGCCTGCCGGCCCAGACCGTGCTCGAACAGGGCCGGCCCTATCATCAGCCGGTACGGCTGATCACCCTGATCGAGGCGCCGTTCGAACACGCCCGGCGTGCCGTCGAGGACGTGACCGCCATCAAGCATCTGGTGCGCAACGGCTGGATCCGGCTGCTGGTGATCGATCCCGGAACCGCGGCCGTCACCCTTTACGACGACGGCGAGTGGCGTGAGCAGACGCGCCTGACCCAACCCCCCATCCCGGAGGAGTCGACATGAGAAACCTCAATTTCAGCCCGCTCAAGAAGCTCGAGATCATCCTGGGCGGCGAACACCAGGGCTTTGCCACCGACCTGCTCGACCGCGCCGGAGTGAAGGGCTACACCATCATCAACAACCTCTCGGGCAAGGGCAATCACGGCTTTCACGAGGGCCACCTGATGTTCAACGAGGACGACGTGCTGATCATGATCATCGCCGCCGTGCCCGAGTCCCTGGTCAAGCCCATATTGGAGGGCTTCGCGCCCTTCTACAGTGAGCACTCGGGGGTGGTGTTCATCTCCGACATCCAGGTCACGCGGCTGGTCAAGTTCGGCGGCGGGGAGACTTCGAGTACGCCGCAATCCTGAACGACGGGAACCTACACTGCGGCGGCGACTGGATCCCCGCCTGCGCGTGGATGACGGTGGGGATGGGATGCAGAACCCTGTAGGTCGGGTTAGCGCTGCGTAAGCCGACACTCACGGCGGGAACGCCGGGTTACGCCTTCTTCGGGCTAACCCGACCTACGATATTTATGTCACTCCGGCGCCAGGAACAACGCAATGGATTCCACGTGCGCGGTATGCGGGAACATGTCCATCACCCCGGCGGCCGCCAGCCGGTAGCCGTACTCGTTGACCAGCAGACCGGCATCGCGCGCCAGCGAGCCGGGATGGCATGAGACATAGACGATGCGCTGCGCGCCGCGTGCGGCGATCAACGGGATCATCTCCTTCGCGCCGCTGCGCGGTGGATCCAGCAGCACCCGGTCGTAGTCACGCTCCAGCCAGGGCTCGGTGGCCACCTCGCCGGCCAGGTCGGCCGTGAAGAACTCCGCATTGTCGATGCCGTTGGCACGCGCATTCTCCCGCGCCCGCGCCACCAGTCCCGCCTCGCCTTCCACCCCGGTCACCTGGGCGACGCGGCGTGCCAGCGGCAGGGTGAAGTTGCCCAGGCCGCAGAACAGGTCCAGCACCCGGCTGTCCGCCTGCGGCTGCAGCAGTTCCAGGGCGCGCGCAATCATCCTCTGGTTGATCCGGGGATTGATCTGGGTGAAATCGGTGGGGCGGAACTGCAGGGTCACCCGGTGGTCATCCAGGTCATAGCTCAGCGTCCGGGCCGCCGCCGCGGACTCGGGCCAGAGCAGCGTTATCGAATCCGGTCCCTTCGGCTGCAGATGGATCTGCATGTCGTATTCCTGCCCGAAGGCCCTGAGGCTGGCCAGGTCGGACTCGCTGGGCGCCTCCAGTACCCGGAACACCAGGGCGGTGACCCGGTCGCCGACCGCCACCTCGATCTGCGGCACCGCGGCCCTGATCGACAGGGACTCGATCAGCAGCGCCAGGTCCCCGAGACGGTAGCCGACATCGGGATGCAGCACCTCGCAATTGTCGATGCGGGCCACATAGGACTTGCGCTTTTCCCGGAAGCCGACCAGCAACTCGCCCTTTTTGCGCACATACTTCACCCCCAGGCGCGCCTTGTGCCGGTAGCCCCAGACCGGGCCGGTCAGGGGCGGGAGCACCGTTTCCGGCGCCACCCCGCCGATGCGTTTCAGGTTGTCCAGCAGCACCCCCTGCTTGGCCTCGATCTGGGCCTCGGGGTGCATATGCTGCAGGCTGCAACCGCCACATACACCGGCCGCGCTGCAGCGCGGCAGCACGCGCTCGGGGGCCGGTTCGAGCACGGCTTCGACCCGGCCCTCGTCATAACTGCGGTGTTTGCCGGTATACACGAAGGTCACCTGCTCGCCCGGCAGGGCGCCGTCGATGAACACGGCCTTGCCGTCCAGGTGCGCGACCCCGCGGCCGTCGTGGGAGAGCGAATCGATATGCGCCGGAACCGGATCCGGCGGCAGTGACTTTCTGCGCCGCGCCATGGACGTCAGTCCGCCGGCCAGGCCGCAAGGAAGGCGCTGAAATGCGGACGGTCGCCGGCATTCAGATACTCACGCAGCCGGCTGAGTTCTGCTTCGTACCCGGGCAGCAGGAGGTGTCCGCGCATCAGTTCGAACCGCAGCCACACCAGATAGGTGTTGAGTACGTCCGTCTCGCAGTAGTCACGAATGGCGCGCAGCTCACCGGCCTGGAAACGCTCCCAGACCTGCGCGCCGTCCATGCCCAGCTTGCCGGGAAGGCCGAGCAGGCTGGCAATCTCGCCCAGCGGCGCATTGGCGCGCGGCTGATGGCCGGCCAGCACGTCCATCAGATCGGTATGGCGGCTGTGATAGCGGCTGAGGTAGTTGTTCCACTTGAACTCGCGATCCTCCTCGCCGACGTCCCAGTAGCGCGGTGCGACGACACCGTGCAGCAGAGCCCGGTAATGAAGCACCGGCAGGTCGAAACCGCTGCCGTTCCAGGACACCAGCGTCGGGATGTCGCGCTCGACGCAATCGAAGAAGGCCCGGATCAACTCGGACTCGGGGCTGTCGGGGGTACCCAGCGACGTGACGTCCAGCGCCTCGCCACTGCGCCGCACTGTCGAGATGGCAACGATACGATGCAGATGCAGGCGCAGGAATTCACTACCGCCGGTTTCCTGCGCCCGCAGATGGAACAGGGCCTTGGCGACATCCTCGTCGGCCAGACCGTCCAGTCCGTGCAGCCGCCGGCCGCCGTCCAGGTCGGGGACGGTTTCGATATCGAACACCAGTATGTTCATGGAGATAAAACCTTAACGCAGAGGCGCAGCGGCGCAGAGAGATTCAATGCATGAAATGAATGACACTCTGCGGCCTCTGCGCCCTTGCGTCTTTGCGTTGTAGGGTTTTTATTTCTGTTTCCAGCTGCCGCCCGCGTCCTGGTACCACCAGCCGGCGGGGGCATTGTCGATCCAGCGCCGGGCGAAGGTGGCGCGGATCTCGTCCTGCCACTCGGGATGACCGTTGACCCGCGCGATCTCGGCATACAGGGCCTGACGGTCGCGGTTCTCCTCCGCCACCAGCTGCTGCACCCGGGCCCGGTCGCGCAGGGCGACGGCGTTCATATCGCGGATACGCAGTTCGCCGTTGGCGGCGATGCCGACCGCGCCCTGTTGATAGAAGGGTTCGAGTTGCCGGTGGCGGGCCTTCATCTGGGCCCGCAGCCGGTTGATGGCGGGCGACTGCACATTGATGTCGGCCGCGGCCGCGGCCGGCGTCACGGCCGCCTCGAGCAGGGCGACCCACAGGGGGCGGTCGGATTCAAGGCGGCTGTCGGGCGCCGGCGCCGGCTGCTCCTGCGCGGGTATCTCCTCGCGCTGCGGCACGCCGTAGACATCACGAATGATGCGGTCAGCGGCCTGTTCGGCGGCGGCGGCAGGAAAATAGACATTGATGGTCACGCAGCCGGCCAGCAGGGTCAGCAGCAGCCACCACGGAGCTAACACGATTCTGTACATACCTGGACTCCCGAGTCATTGTTACTGGATCTGCGGCGCCCCGCCCGCGGTCGCCGCCTTGAGCCGACCCACCAGTGCCGGCCAGTCCACCGTATCGGCATAGCCGATCACGTTGATGCGCGGCGGCAGCCAAGTGCCCCTGACCAGATAATAACCCTGTTCGGCCGGCGCCACACCGCCCATCTCGCAGACACCATTGCGCAGTCGGCAGCGGATGCCGAGACGATCATACGGAAATTCCTCGAACAGGCCCAGAAAGGTCTGCGACAGGGCCTGGCCGACACCGCCGCCGATCCGCGACAGGTTGTCCACCGCCCGCTGGCTGATGCGATGCCGGCTGGTATCGTCCTCGGGCGTGACCAGGACGGCATCGAAGGCCAGGGGTTCCCAGTTCTGCAGCCACAGTTCGCGAACATGACCATCCAACCGCCCCTCGATTCTACCGAAGGCGAAGGTGCCGGTCAGTTGTTCCAGATCGATATTGTCGATCTCGATGTCGGCCTGCAGCTGCGGCACCAGTCCCAGGGGCTGATCCAGGCGCAGCTCCCGCACCCGGACCGCGCCGTCGAACACCCGCACCAGCAGCATGCCGCCGACCTCCACGCGGCCTTCGGCATAGCGCACCTCCGGGATCACGCCGGACAGCTGCCCCTGCATCGGCGGCCACTCCAGGGCGGAAGTGACCCGCTGCATCGACACCGGCGTGAGAATGGCATCGATATGCCAGCGCATGGCCCCGCTTCCCGGATCGGAGAGTTCCCACTCCTCGATCAACAGCCGGCCGTCCAGCACCTCCACCTCGGCCGGTTCCAGCAGCCGGTACTGGTTGCCCCGGCTCTGGAGCCGGAACCCCGCCGCCCCCAGTTCGAGCCGATACAGGCTGCCGCGTTCCCAGCCGATGCGCAGGGTGCGCGGCCTGTCGTCCCGGCCCCAGGCCAGGTTGCCGGCCAGACCTTCCAGGCTCAGGCGTTGAGCGGGATCCTCCAGCGCCACTGCCTCCAGCACGACGTCGACGGTCTCCAGCCGGTCCGCGCGCAGGCTCAGGCTGCCGCTGACCCGACCGCGGGCAGCGAGATCCGAGAAAGCGGTGCCGGCCAGCCAGGGGGCGGCATAGGTCGGGAAAAACCCGGCCAGGTCGAGCCGCTGGATATCGACCCGCGCCTGCTGCAGCAGGGCGTCGGCCTCCCGGTCCAGTTCGACTTCCAGCGTCGCCGCCAGCAGGTCCGGCTGCGCCAGTTCGACCCCGGACAGCCGCACCCGGCCGGCGTCAGGCGCCAGGTGATACTGTCCCGATGCCTGCAGCGGCTGCGCGGCGAAGTCGGCGTAGACGGGATCCAGATACAGGCCGCCCTGATCCAGGGCGATAGCGAAGCTGCCTTCATAATCATTGCCCGTGTGCCGGGCGCTCAACGACAACTCACCGGCCAGCGCCTCGCCAGCCGCCAGTCCGCTGGCATTGGAGAAGGCGAGCTTGCCGAGCTGCAGTTCCAGCGCGAGACGCTGCAAAAGCCCCGCCGCGCCTGCGGCCTCGGCCTGCAGATCCAGCCGGCCGGCGCCGAAGCGGTAGCCGTCCGGCAGCCAGGGCGCAGCGAGTGCGGCCACCGTCTGTGCCGCCAGACCCTCGCCCTCCACCCGTGCCCGCCAGCGCCCGGCCGTGTAATGCAATTCGACCCGCACCCGCCCGCCGGCATAGGCGGCCGGCCCCAGATTGAGCGTGAGGCTGTCCCGGTCCTGCGCATAGTCGAGCGTGAATGGCCCCTGCAGAGACTGACCCCGCCAGTCGGCAAGGGCAAAGCGGCCTATGCCGCAACGCAGCCGCGCCGCGTCCAGTGCCAGATCGTCACACTGCAGCCGCAACCCCTGCAGCCGCTCCCCGCTGGGAACATGTTCCAGCCGTTCGAGCTCGAGCCTGCCGGCCAGGCGACCGGAAGGCAGCAAGTCGACCTGTGTGGTCAGACCCGAGATCGCCAGCCCCCTGCCCTGCAGCCCCGGCAGGCGCAGCTGCAGCTGCTCGATGGCAACGACGCACAGGGGCGGCAGCAGCAATACAAGGAAATACCAACGGCGCTGGCGCAGGAGCGGGCGCACCGTCAGGCGGGGAAGACTCCGGTGGAGAGATAGCGGTCGCCGCGGTCGCAGATGATGCTCACGATCACGGCGTTCTCGACCTGAGCTGACAGCTCCAGCGCCGCCGCCACCGCACCGCCCGAGGAGATGCCGCAGAAGATGCCCTCGCGCGCGGCCAGGGCCCGGGTCGTCTGCTCTGCGCTCGCCTGATCGATGTCGATGATACGGTCGACCTGCGCCGGATCGTAGATGCGCGGCAGATACTCCGGCGGCCAGCGGCGGATACCCGGGATGGAGGAACCCTCGGTCGGCTGCACTCCGACGATCTGCACCTGTGCATTCTGCTCCTTGAGATAGCGCCCGGTGCCCATGATGGTGCCGGTGGTACCCATGGCGCTGACGAAGTGCGTGACCTTCCCGCCGGTGTCGCGCCAGATCTCGGGACCGGTGCTCTCGTAATGGGCATCGGGATTGTCCGGATTGGCGAACTGGTCCAGCACCCGGCCGCTACCCTCGGCCTGCATCTGTTGCGCCAGATCGCGTGCACCCTCCATGCCCTCATCACGGCTGACCAGCACGATCTCGGCACCATAGGCCTTCATCACCGCGCGGCGCTCCAGGCTCATATTCTCGGGCATGATCAGGATCAGGCGATAACCCTTGATGGCGGCGGTCATGGCCAGCGCAATCCCGGTGTTGCCGCTGGTGGCCTCGATCAGGGTATCGCCGGGACGGATGTCACCGCGCTGTTCGGCATGGCGGATCATGGCCAGCGCGGGACGGTCCTTGACCGAGCCGGCGGGATTGTTGCCTTCGAGTTTGACCAGCACGGTGTTGGTGGTTTCACCGACCAGGCGCTGCAGCCGCACCAGTGGCGTGTTGCCGACAAAGGCTTCGAGAGTGGGGTAGTCCATGTGCAATCCGGTTTCACAGTGGCGCAGTCGCAGAATGGATTTTGACCCTTGACACGAATAACTGCAACATAACGCGGACAGGCCGGAACCGGATAAGAACAACACGGGAGTCAGAAGATGCACATGGCCTTTCTGCGCGGCGTTCTGCTGCGGCTTTTCGCCTGCAACATCCCCTTCATCGCCATGGCCCAGGCCGTCGGCACGGATATCCCGACTGCAGACGAGTACTACCAGGCGGGTTTTCCCGTGGTGCTGTCAGCCAGCCGCCTGGCCCAGCCCCAGTACGAAGCCCCGGTGGCCATGACCGTTATCGACCGGGCCATGATCGAGGCCAGCGGCGCGGTGGATATCCCCGATCTGCTGCGCCTGGTGCCCGGCTTCCAGGTCGCGCGCGCCTCCGGCCACACCATCACCGCCACCTACCATGGCCTGTCCGACCAGCACGCGCGACGCATGCAGGTGCGCATCGACGGGCGCCCGGTCTACAGTCCCTCCATCGGCGGCGTGCGCTGGACCGACCTGCCGGTGGCCATCGAGGACATCGAACGCATCGAGGTGGTGCGCGGTCCCAATGCCGCCGCCCTCGGTTCCAACTCCTACCTCGGCGCCATCAACATCACCACCCTGCATGCCAGCCAGACACCGCGGTTCAGCGCGAAGGCCCAGACCGGAAACAAGGGCTTGCGCCGCGGCTTTGCCCGCTACAGCCACAGCCAGGGCGCACTGGACTATCGCCTGAGCCTGGCACGCCGGCTCGACGACGGCTTTCAGGAATTCGTCGATCAGGATTCGGGCGCGCGCCTGCAGCGCCACGACAGCATGCGCACCAGCATGGTGAATTTCCGCGGCGACCACGTCGCCGCCAACAACGATGCCTGGGAATTCCAGTTCGGCTATGCCAGGGGGCCGCGCGGGGAAGGCATGAGTGTGCACCACGACCCCGACCGCACCCGCGAACTCACCAGTCACTACCAGCAGCTGCGCTGGCACCGCAGCGAATCGCCCGACGACAGCTGGACCCTGCTGGCCTATCACAACTACATGGACCACAACGAGGTCACCATCACGCCGCTGTCCGACCTGTTCGGGGTGGCGCCGGCCCAGGTCATTGCCCTGTTCGGCAGCGACGATCCCATTGCGGTGGATTTGTCGGTCCTGGAGCAGCGCTTCGGGATCGAACTGCAGCGCAGTCTGCGGCTGCACGAACGGCTGCGCAGCACCTGGGGCGTGGGACTGCGCGAGGACCGGGTCAAGGGCCGGGTGCTGTTCAACCGCGACCACCGGATCGAATCCTCGCTGCAGCGCCTGTTCGGCAGCCTGGAGTGGCGCATGCGCGACGACCTGGTCGCCAACCTCGGCTTCGCCCTGGAGCACACCGAGTTCGCCGGCACCCTGCTCTCGCCGCGACTGGCGGTCAATTATCAGTTCCTCCCCCGCCATGGGATGCATCTGAGCCTGTCGCGTGCCCTGCGTCACCCCAGCATCCTGGAGACGCATGCCGATCTGGCCGTACGGCTGAGCGATGGCACCCTGATCGATCAGATCATGCTGGGCAACACCCGCGTCGATCCGGAGCGTCTGCATGCCTACGAGATCGGCTACCTGGGACAGTTCCCCGGATTGCACACCACGATCGACCTCAAGCTGTTCCACAAGGACATCGACGATCGCATCACCGCGGTCAAGGACAAGGCCTTCCCTGAACCCCTGCCCAGCCCCTCGGCCAACCTGTTCACCAACAGCGGCCGGATGAGCATCAACGGCGCGGAATTCTCCATCACCTGGCGGCCGGCCTACCGCACCCTGGTGGGCATCAATCACAATTACACCCGGGGCAAGGGCCAGGCGCTGAACCTGATCAACGGCCCCGGAGTGGAGTACGAGGATCTCGGCGAGGACATCCCGACCCACACCAGCAGCATCTTTGCCATGCACCGGCTGTCCGGGGGCTGGGACCTGAGCCTGCTATACTATCGGGTCTCAGCCATGAAATGGCTGGGCGACGGCGATCGTGTCCCAAGCCACGACCGGCTCGATACCCGGCTGAGCAAGGGCTTTCGCGTCAATGGCCAGCGCGGCCATGTAGCACTTGTCTGTCAGAACCTGCTGGACGAATACACCGACTTCCGCCAGGAAAACACCTTCGATACTCGCGCCTATGTCGAGGTCGGCCTTTCGTTGAACTAGGGACACACCAGTCGGCCGCGCCGACAAGCCCACAGGCATGCATCGTATCCTTCCCTTTCTGCTGCTGGCCCTGTCGCTGTGCCAGGACGTATCCGCGGGCGCGGACCGCCTCATATTGGTGAGCAGCCTGCTGGAGGAACATCACACCCGCTTCCGCGACGAGCTGGCCAGTGCCCTGGCGCCCACCACGCTGGACGAACACCGGCTGCCTCCGGCCGGCCGCGAGCCCCACCCTCTCCCGCCATTGCAGGCAGCCGGAACACCCCTGATCATCACCGCCGGCGCCCGCGCCTGCGCACAGGGCCTGAGCCAGGCACAACAGCCGGTGCTGTGCACCTTCATCACTGAAGCCGCCTATCGCCGCCTGGCCGGGCAGGCGCGCGCACCGCGCCACAGCGCCCTGTTCCTGGAGCAGCCCCTGTCGCGCCAGCTGAACCTGGCCAGTCTGCTGCTGCCCCCCGACGGCGGCCTGGTGGTACTCAGGCCCCAAGCCGCAACCGATGCCGATTCCCTGCGCGCGGCTGCCGTCAGGGCCGGGGTCAGCCTGTCCATCCTGACGCTGCCCCCGGGGGACAATCCGGCCCGCCGCATCCAGCAGGGCATGGATCGCCACCAGATGCTGCTGGCCCTGCCCGACCCGGCGATCTACAACCGCCATTCCATTCACGGCATACTGCTTACCACCTATCGCAAGGGCATCGCCGTGATCGGATTTTCAGACTCCTTCGTCAAGGCTGGCGCCATCGCTGCCGTGCACAGTACGCCCGAGGACATGGCGCGTGCGAGCGCCGACATTGCCA
Organism: Gammaproteobacteria bacterium; assembly: GCA_002699185.1. Lineage (GTDB taxonomy): Bacteria > Pseudomonadota > Gammaproteobacteria > Thiohalobacterales > Thiohalobacteraceae > Thiohalobacter. The sequence goes on from PABG01000083.1 coordinate 71,337, forward strand.
GCGTGTTTCTGGCCGACACGGAAACCGGCCTGCCCGCACCCGCACACCCTTCCCGGTTCACCGTCACGCTCAATCACAGAGTGGCGCAAACGCTGAGTCTGGCTCTGCCGCCGGAGGCGCGGCTGCACGATCAGCTTCGCGACATGGAGGCGGGAACCCGATGACACTGCACAGCATCCAGTCCCGCATCCTGATCAATGCGATCATCCCGGCCGCGCTGCTGGCCCTGATACTGGGGTACTATTTCATCGACAGCCGGATCACCCAGGCCCGGCATACCCTCATCGAGAGCGGCAACGCCATCGCCCGTTATCTCTCCTCCGGGGCCGAATACAGCATCTATACCGGCAACCACGAGGTGCTCGAGCAGCTGGCCCGGCGGGCGCTGTCCGACCCCAAGGTGGTACACGTCGCGGTCAGGGACCGCCATGGCGAAATCCTGTTCGAACAACGGGAACCCGGCAGTGAACAACTGCCGCGGGACAAACTGATCAGTCTCGAGCATGCCATTGAACCGCCCGATATCCCGATACACGACTACCCCGAGGCCGGCACCGGGACCGGGACCGCGGCACCCATGGGCCGGATCTCCATCGATCTGTCCATGCAGTCCGTGCTCAGCGCGGAAAGCGAAATCCTGATCAACGGCCTGTTCTTCACCCTGCTGATCCTGAGCGCGGCCAGCCTGCTGGCCGCGCATCTGAGTCGCGCCATTTCCCATCCCATCACCCATCTTACCGCCACCGTCCAGGAACTCGGCCGCGGCAACCTCTCCGTGCGCGCACGCACCGTCGGCACCGGAGAACTGAGGTCGCTGCAGGAAGGCATCAACGCCATGGCCGGGACGCTGGAAGACACCCAGAAGGACCTGGAGCGTCAGATTCAGTCCGCCACCCACGAACTGCGCACCACGCTGCAGCGGCTGGAGCAACAGAACGTGGAACTGGAACAGGCACGGCAGGCAGCACTGCAGGCCGTGCGCGACAAGTCCGAGTTTCTCGCCAATATGAGCCACGAGATCCGCACTCCGCTCAACGGCATGCTGGGCTTCATCGACCTGCTGCTGCACACGCCGCTGTCGGCCGAGCAGCGCGAGTACGTCACCACGGTGCGCAAGTCGGCCACCAACCTGCTGGTGATCGTCAACGACATTCTGGATTTTTCCAAGATCGAATCCGGCAAGCTGCAGATCGAGCACAGTCCCTTCGACCTGCGCGAGGCGCTGGAGGATTCCATGGACCTGATGGCCCCGCTGGCCCACGCCAAGGGACTGGAATGCGTGTTGCTGGTCTACGCCGACGTACCGCTGCACCTGTACGGGGATTCCACCCGCATCCGCCAGGTGCTGCTCAATCTCATCGGCAACGCCATCAAGTTCACCCGTCAGGGCAGCGTGGTGGTGCGGGTCATGCTCGACGAACCGCTGACCGCCGACAGCGCACAGGCCAGCATCCGGGTCCAGGTCAGCGACACCGGCGAGGGCCTGTCACCCGAACAGCAGGGGCGCTTGTTCAGCGCCTTCTTCCAGTCCGACAGTTCGCCCACCCGACGTCACGGCGGCACCGGCCTGGGCCTGTTCATCTCCAAGCGGCTGGTGGAACTGATGGACGGCAGTATCGGGGTCAACAGCCTGCCGGGACACGGCTCCACCTTCTGGTTCCGGCTCACACTCAGGACCCAGGGCCAGGTCCCGAGCACCGAGCCGGCGCTGCCACCGGCCAGCGGCACCGTGCTGGTCTGCGACCCGTTTCCCCTGGCCCGGCTGGCCCTGTGCCATCCGCTGGAATCCTGGGGCCTGCAGGTCATCGAGGCCGACGATCCCGACGGTCTGCTCCGAGTGCTGGACAATCCGGATACGCCGCGTCCCGACTTTATCGCCCTGGGCCTGCCACCGACCCGGGAAAGCCAGGCGGAAATCGAACGCCTGCTGGCACTGCTCAGGCCCTACGCCATCCCGGTGCTGCTGCTGCTCAATACCATCGAGAAGGAACGGCTGCAGCGCGCCCTGACACTGGGTGCAGCCCAGTGCCTGGCCAAACCCGCCCGGCGCGATTCACTGCGTCTGGCCGTGTGGAAACTCATGGGCTGGCCCGAAACCCGCCACAGTGCACTCACGGACAGGCGCAAGCAGCCACGGCCCCAGCCACCCCGGCTGGAGGGCGGCCGGGTCCTGATCGCCGACGACAACGAAATCAACCGCCGCCTGACCGAACTGCAATTGCAGGCGCTCGGCATCCGGGTCGACCAGGCCGCCGACGGCATACAGGCGCTGGAACTGGCCCGACAACACCGCTACGACCTGATCATTCTCGATGTGCACATGCCCAGGCTGACCGGCGTCGACACCGCCCGCAAGATCCGCGAGACCCCCGACAACCCCAACCGTTCCACACCGATCATCGCCCTGACCGCCGACGCCCTGATCCACCTCGAAGCCGATGCGGATATCAGGGCGCTGGTCCAGGAAGTGCTGATCAAACCGGTTACCGAATACCGTATCTGGGAAAGCGTGCGACGCTGGACCCGCGCCACCCCCGCCGCGCCCGAGCCCGGCGCAGAGGAACGCGTCGCCGCGGTCAAACGGGAACTGGTGGAGCGCTTTCGCGGTGAAGCCGGACAGTGGCAAACGGCCCTGCAGCACGCCTTCGATGCGCATGACTGGCAGAATCTGCGGGAACAGGCGCACAAGCTCAAGGGCTCGGCGGTGTATTGCGGCCTGCAGGCGCTGGCCGCGGCGGGTGAAGGCCTGCAGTCGGCCTGCGAGGCCGACGATGCACCGGCAATCGAAGCGGCACTGGCGCAGTGCCTGCAGGAACTGGAGCGATTCAGGAATCGAACGGGCTGATCCGGGGTTGGGACGGCAGCCGGGCGAGGAATCCGAGCCTGCCGATCTCAGCCCCACTCACCCGAGCCCATCCCCTGTCAGGATCACATAGGCGACGGCGTAGTCGCGCTCATCGGCGATGGAGACATGAGTGGCACCGATCGCGCCGGCCTGCGCGAACGCGGCCGCCATCCCCTGGAACTGCAACTCCGGCCGCCCCCTGGCATCGTGACCGACCTGGATATCCTGCAGCCTGAGCCCGTCCCGGAAACCGGTACCGAAGGCCTTGGCCACCGCCTCCTTGACGGCAAAGCGCTTGGCCAGCAGCGCCGCCGGTCGCGCACAGGCGTCGAACTCCTCGAGTTCCGCGTCGCCGAGGATGCGCTCTGCAAAACGCCGGCCGAAACGCGCCAGCGCCTGCTCCATGCGGACGATACTGACGATATCGGTGCCGATGCCGCAGATCCGATCCATCAGGTTCAGCGCCGCGCCGCGACCATCAGCCGCTTCATCTCGCGTACCGCCTCCTGCAGGCCGGTGAAGACGGCCCGGGCCACGATGGCATGGCCGATGTTGAGTTCGCGAACGGCCGGCAACGCCGCGATCGGCTGTACATTGTGATAGTGCAGGCCGTGGCCGGCGTTGACCTGCAGCCCGGCCCGCACGCCGGCATCGACCGCCGTGCGGATGCGTTCGTATTCGGCCTGCTGCGCCGTCCCGGCGGCATCGGCGTAATGGCCGGTATGGATCTCGATGCAGGGTGCGCCGGCCGCCGCCGCGGCCTCGATCTGGGCCGGTTCGGCGTCGATGAACAGCGATACCCGCACCCCGGCCTCCGCCAGCCGGGCGCAGGCCTCCCGAATGCGCTGCGGCTGGCCGGCAACGTCCAGTCCGCCCTCGGTGGTCAGTTCCTCGCGCCGTTCCGGCACCAGGCAGCAGTCCTGCGGCCGGATGCGCTCGGCGATGGCGAGCATCTCCTCGGTCACCGCCATCTCCAGGTTCATGCGCGTCTGCAGGATGCCGGCCAGCATCTCCACATCGCGTTCCTGGATGTGGCGGCGGTCCTCGCGCAGGTGCAGGGTGATGCCGTCCGCGCCGGCCTGCTCGGCCTCGATCGCCGCCTGCACCGGGTCGGGGAAACGGGTACCGCGGGCCTGGCGCAGAGTGGCCACGTGGTCGATATTCACGCCCAGCAGAATGTCCTTCGGATGCTCAGTCATGTCCGCTCCGTCCCTGTCCTTCCAGGTCGATGAGAAATTCGCGGGTCTTCAGCGGCCGCTCGCCCAGATACTGTCCCAGCACCTGACGCAGCAGCGGCTTGAGTTCGCGCAGATCCTGCGCATTGTCACAGGCCTCGGCCGCCAGTGCCAGCAGGGCCTGGCCGCTGATCCCGCCCTGCCCCTGCATCCGCTCCGGTCCCTGCTCGGGGAGGTAGCGGTAGCGGCACCGGGCCTCGATCGGCTCGCCGTGCACGTCCGATTCCAGCACCAGCGCATATCCCAGGGCCTCCAGCAGCCGCTTCTCGAACACCCGCAGCACCGCCTCCAGCGGCTGGACCGCAAAGCTGCCAAGCGCCTGCACGTAGGCATCGAAGATCTCGGGATGCGGATCCTGACGCTGCAGCAGCCGCAGCAGGAGCTCATTGAGATAATAGGCCGCGAACAGGGCCTGACCGCGGAGCTCGGGCGTACGCCCGGCCACCTCCGCCCGGCGCAGGGTGAACAGTTCGCCGCGCCCCCCCCAGGAACACAGCAGCGGCAGGAAGGGCCGCAACAGACCACGCAGCGGCGAGCGGGCGCTGCGCGCGCCGCGCGCGACCACGCCGATGCGGCCATACCCGGGCGTGATGAGTTCCAGCAGCGCGCTGGTGTCACGCCAGGCCCGGTGATGCAGGATATAGGCGGGCTGCAGTTCGACGCTGTCGACGGCCATGGCGGAATCTTCCCGAAAATATCAATAGCCACGGAAAACACGGAAAGCACGGACATGAAATTGTCAGGCAGAAGACTCCGGCTGCCGCAGACACTCAGGTCGGGTCAGCCGCAGCGTAACCCGACATGTAATCCGGGCGATGCGTCGGGTTACGCCCTTGCGGGCTGACCCGACCTACGCACCCCTTAATATAATGTCCGTGCTTTCCGTGTTTTCCGTGGCCATCATGTTTTTCTGAATTCATTCATCGATACCCAGGCTGCGCAGGGCGCGCTCATCATCCGCCCAGCCGCCCTTGACCTTGACCCACAGTTGCAGGAATACCTTGCTGCCGAACAGCCGCTCCATGTCCAGTCGCGCCTCGCGGCCGATCTGCTTGAGCATGGCACCGCCCTTGCCGATCACGATGGCCTTCTGCGAATCGCGCTCCACCCACACCAGCCCATGAATGCGCAGCAGACCGTCGTCCTCCTTGAACTGTTCGATCTGCACCGTCAGGCCGTAGGGCAGCTCCTGACCCAGGCGGCGGAACAGCTTCTCGCGAATCAATTCGGCAGCGAGAAAACGCTCGCTGCGGTCGGTGATCTGCTCCTCGGGGAAGTAGGGCGGCCCTTCGGGCAGGCGTTCGATCACGCACTGCTCCAGTCGCTCCAGGTTCTCTCCCCGCGCCGCCGACAGGGGCAGGATTTCGGCGAAATCATGCCTGCCGGCCAGCGTCTTCAGCTCGGGCAGCAGCTGACCGCGATCCTCCAGCCGATCGATCTTGTTGACTGCCAGCAGCACCGGAACGCCGGCCTGACGCAGGCGCCGCAGCACCAGTTCGTCCTCGTCGGTCCAGCGGCCTGCCTCGATCAGGAATACGGCCAGGTCCACGTCAGCGATGGCATCACTGGCGGCGCGGTTGAGCGCCCGGTTGAGTGCACGCCTGGCGCCGCGATGCAGTCCCGGGGTATCGATATAGACCACCTGGGCCTGCGGCGTGGTCTTGATGCCGAGAATACGGTGTCGGGTCGTCTGCGGCTTATTCGAGGTTATGCTTATCTTCTGCCCGAGTATGCGGTTGAGCAGGGTCGACTTGCCCACGTTCGGCCGACCGACCAGCGCCACCAGGCCGCAGCGGAAATCGCCGGAATCCGTATTCATGCCTGCCATGATCCCATCATGCATCCGACTCCTGCGCCTCAGACTCCACGCCCAGCGCCTGCAGCATGCCGGCCGCGGCAGCCTGTTCGGCTTTGCGCCGGCTGGAGCCGCGTCCGCGGCTGCTGCGGTCCAGCCCGGCGATCCGGCATTCGACCTCGAAGGTCTGGGCGTGCGCCTTGCCGGAAACCTGGATCACCTGATAGCCGGGCAGTTCAATGTGGCGGGACTGGAGGTATTCCTGCAGGCGGGTCTTGGGGTCCTTCAGCGTGGCCGCCTCCGGCAGCGACTGCAGTCGCGGCTGGTAGAGTTGCAGCACCAGCGCGGCGGCGGGCTCGAAACCGGCATCCAGGTAGACGGCGCCGAGAATCGCTTCCAGGGCGTCTGCCAGGATGGAATCACGCCGGAAGCCGCCGCTTTTCAGTTCGCCCGATCCCAGTTGCAGGTACTCGCCCAGTTCCAGTTCGCGGGCAATGCCGGCCAGGGTGGGTTTCTTCACCAGGGTGGCGCGCAGCCGGCTCAGGTCCCCTTCGCTGGCTTTCGGATAGCGCGCGTAGAGGGCATCCGCGATGACCAGACCGAGCACCGCGTCCCCGAGAAATTCAAGTCGTTCATTGTTGAGATTGCCGGCGCTGCGATGGGTGAGCGCCTGCTGCAGCAGTGCCGGGGTGGTGAACTCATGACACAGCCGCCGGGCGAGCGCTTCCAGTGGCAGCGTCAATTGCGAATCAGCTCCACGCTTTCGTCGAATTTGGTCACGGCGTCCACGTTACCCAGCACCGGCACCCTGATTTCATACTGAGCGCGCACCGTCACCCGGCCCTTGTCGTTGGTGATCGTCACATCACGGGCCTCGATGCGGGTGACATCGTTGATGATGAAACGCCGGTCGATCAGCTTGCGGATTTCGGCCGGGGATTTGCGGGTGATGTCGGGCTCGTTCTTGAGCGAAGCCAGGGTCTCGGCAACCTTGAAGTTCTCCAGATAGTTGGGCAGCAACCGCAGTGTCAGTAACACGAAGAACGCGATCAGTCCCAGCACGATGATCCAGCCCAGCAGCGTCATGCCCTGCTGTCGTTGCGGATAATGCATATTACTCCCCCTCGCCCCTTGTCAATGAATGGAATCGCCGATGCGGCTCCAGGTGACGCGGTTGTTCACGCCATCCCAGCTCATCCAGATAATGAAGGCCTTGCCGACCAGGTTCTCCTCCGGCACCAGACCGAAGTAGCGGCTGTCCTTGCTGTTGTCGCGGTTGTCACCCATCATAAAGTAATGCCCCTCGGGGATCATCCATTCGCCCTCGATGTTGGGATAGCCCGGCCGCACCAGGATGCGGTGCTCAACCTCATTGAGCCGTTCAAGCCGCTCGCTGGCACCGGTGCTGGCCAGTCCCGCACCTTCTGCGATATAGGTGCCCAGGACCTGCTGCGGCATCTTTTCGCCATTGATATATAGGATTTTATCCCGGTAGGCAACCCGGTCCCCGGGCAGTCCGACCACGCGCTTGATATAGTCCACGGAAGGGTTGTCGGGGTAGCGGAACACCACCACGTCGCCGCGCTCCGGTTCTCCCAGGTCCAGGAATCGGGTGTTGAGCACCGGCAGGCGCAGGCCATAGGCGAACTTGTTGACCAGGATGAAATCACCCACCAGCAGGGTCGGCATCATGGAGCCGCTGGGGATGCGGAAGGGCTCGGCCAGGAAGGAGCGCAGCAACAGCACGACCAGAATCACCGGAAAGAAGGCGCGGGAGTATTCCACCAGCACCGGCTCCTTGAGCACCGCCTCGCGGCGCGCCTCATCCTGGACGCCGGCGGCGGCCTGTCTGCGCTTCGGCTTCCACAGCCAGGCATCGAGCAGCCAGATCAGACCGGTAATGAAGGTGGCCAGCACCAGGATCAGCGGAAAATTAAAACTCATGACGTTGTCTCATGTCTTGTGTTTCTGATAATTATAAACAAAACCCTTTCAACGCAGAGACGCGAAGACGCGGAGCACGCAAAGGATTAATTGCTAGAAAGCAAAAAAACCTCTGCGACCTTTGCGTCTCTGCGCCTTTGCGTTGAGGTTTTCAGTAAACCAGAATCAACCCTTCTTGCCCACGTGCAGCACCGCCAGGAAGGCCTCCTGCGGGACCTCGACCTTGCCGAACTGCTTCATGCGGCGTTTGCCGGCCTTCTGCTTTTCCAGCAGCTTGCGCTTGCGGCTGACGTCACCGCCGTAGCACTTGGCGGTCACGTTCTTGCGCAGCGCCTTGACCGTGGTACGGGCGATGATCTGATTGCCGATGGCGGCCTGGATGGCGACATCGAACATCTGCCGCGGAATCAGTTCCTTCATCGCATCGGCCAGTTCGCGGCCCTTGTAGGGGGCATTGTCATGATGGACGATCAGCGACAGGGCATCCACCCGTTCGCCGTTGATGAGGATGTCCAGCTTGACCAGCTTGGCGGCCTGGAAACACAGGTGGTGGTAATCGAAGGAGGCATAGCCGCGGCTGACCGATTTCAACCGGTCGAAGAAATCCAGCACCACCTCACTCAACGGCATCTCGAAGTTCAGCGAGACCTGCTTGCCCAGATACTGCATGTTCTTCTGTACCCCGCGCTTCTCGATGCACAGGGTGATCACCGCACCCAGGTAATCCTGCGGCACCAGGATACTGGCCAGGATGATGGGTTCGCGGATCTCCTCGATTTCATTGGGCGGCGGCAGCTCGGCCGGATTGTCCACCTGCAGGGTCTCGCCGCGGGTGGTCAGGACCTCGTAGATCACGGTCGGTGCAGTGGTGATCAGGTCCAGGTCATACTCGCGCTCCAGCCGCTCCTGCACGATCTCCATGTGCAGCATGCCGAGAAAACCACAGCGGAAACCGAACCCCAGGGCCTGGGAGTTCTCCGGATCGTACTGCAGGGCGGCATCGTTCAGACGCAGCTTCTCCAGGGCGTCGCGCAGGTCCTCATAATCATCGGAACTGACCGGGTAGAGTCCGGCGAAGACCCGCGGCTGCATGTACTGGAAGCCCGGGACCGGTTCGCTGGCGGGATTGTCGGTCAGGGTCAGGGTATCGCCCACCGGCGCACCGTCGATGTCCTTGATGCCGGCGATGACATAGCCCACGTCACCGGCACTGAGGTGGTCGGTATCCTTGCGCTTGGGGGTGAAGATGCCGACATTGTCGACCTGGTGACTGCGCCCGGTGGACATCACCGTGATCTTCTGCCGAGGGCGCAGGGTGCCCTGCTTGACCCGCACCAGCGAAATCACGCCGACATAGTTGTCGAACCAGGAGTCGATGATCAGGGCCTTGAGCGGGGCCTCCACATCACCCTGCGGTGGCGGTATGCGCGCGACGATGGTCTCCAGCACATCCTCGACGCCGACGCCGGTCTTGGCACTGACATGCACGGCGTCGTGGGCCTCGATACCGATGATGTCCTCGATCTCCTGCGCCACGAGCTCGGGCTCGGCCGAGGGCAGGTCGATCTTGTTCAGCACCGGCACCACCTCCAGGCCCTGGTCGATGGCGGTGTAGCAGTTGGCCACGCTCTGCGCCTCCACGCCCTGGGCGGCGTCGACCACCAGCAGGGCGCCCTCGCAGGCGGCCAGCGAGCGCGAGACCTCGTAGGAGAAATCCACGTGCCCCGGGGTGTCGATGAAGTTGAGCCGATAGACCCGGCCATCGCGGGCGGTGTAGTCCAGGCTCACGCTCTGGGCCTTGATGGTGATGCCGCGCTCGCGCTCCAGATCCATGGAGTCGAGCACCTGCTCGGCCATCTCGCGCTCGGTCAGGCCACCGCAGACCTGGATGAACCGGTCGGCCAGGGTCGATTTCCCGTGGTCGATATGGGCGATGATGGAAAAATTGCGGATATGACTCAGGTCTGCCACGGGGTTCTCGATGCATAAGCCCGTCATGCGGGCACAGGGACGCTGCCGGCAGCCGGACCGGCCAGCCTCATATAAGCATTTGAAGCTGCGGAATTATACACATTCGTCCGGACGGCAGATAGCGCGCAGCGCCGCCGGATCGAGAAAATACTCGCAGATGAGCCGGCCCTCGGCCGTGGTCAGAACCGGGACGCGCGTGCCCCAGCGCTCGACCAGTGAGGGGTCCCGGTCGATATCGACCACCGTGAATTGGAACCCCAGTTCCGCCTGCAGGGCACGCAGTTCCTGCTCCAGGTCCTGGCACAGGCCGCATTCGGGGCGGGAATAGAGGATCAGACGGGTCATGGCCGAAACCCGGTGCGGCCCCGGTTCGCCCCGGGGCCGCACCGGCGGCGGCTCACTCCGGAATGCGGATGGCCAGGAACAGGGGACCGCTGCGGCGTTGAATCAGCACCGGCACCGAACTGCCCTTTTCCATGTCCTCGACCAGCTGGTTGAAGTGATCGACACCCTTGACCGTCTCATTGTTGAAACGCACGACGATGTCGCCTTCACGCACCCCGGCGCGTGAGGCCGCTCCGGACTTGAGTTCCTTGATCATCACGCCGCCCTCGCCCAGTTCCAGCTGCTCGCGCAACTCGGCCGGGACCGCGGCCACCACCAGGCCCAGGCGGTCGCTCTTGCCGGTCTGGCTCGCGGCCGGCTCGGCCGCAGCCTGCTGATCGTCCTCGAGTTCGCCCAGGGTCACCTGCAGGGTGCGACGCTTGCCCTCACGCATGATCTTCATCTCGGCCTGCTCACCCACCGGGGTACTGCCGACGATGTGCGGCAGACTGCTGGAGCGGATCACGGGCCTGCCGTTGAACTCCAGGATGATATCGCCGACCTGCAGCCCGGCCTTGGCCGCCGGACTGTCCGGGACCACCTTGGACACCAGCGCCCCCTGCGGCTTGTCCAGCCCGAAGGACTGGGCCAGTTCGCGGGTCACCTCCTGGATCAGCACGCCCAGCCAGCCACGGCTGACCCGGCCCTGGGTCTTGAGCTGTTCGGCGACATCCATCGCGACCTCGATCGGAATGGCGAAGGACAGACCCATGTAGCCGCCGGTACGACTGAAGATCTGGGAATTCACGCCCACGACCTCACCGTCCATGTTGAACAGCGGCCCACCGGAGTTGCCGGGGTTGATGGCCACGTCGGTCTGGATGAAGGGCACGTAGTTCTCGCTGGGCAGGGCCCGGCCCTTGGCGCTGACGATGCCGGCGGTGGCCGAACGCTCGAAGCCGAAGGGCGAGCCGATGGCCAGCACCCACTCGCCGACCTTGAGCTCCTCGGACTTGCCCAGTTCAGCCACCGGCAGCCCCTCGGCCTCGACCTTGAGCAGGGCCACATCGCTGCGGGGGTCGGTCCCGACCACCTCGGCAACCATCTCGTCGCGGTTGTTGAAACGAACGATGATCTCCTTGGCATCCTGAACCACATGGTTGTTGGTGAGGATGTAGCCGTCCTCCGAGATGATGAAGCCGGAACCGAGCGACTTGGCCTCATGCTCGCGCGGCTCGCCGCCCTCGCCCTCGAAGAAGTGGCGGAACAGATCGCCGAAGGGACTGTCCTCGGGCAGGTCCGGGAGCTCCATGCCCGGCGGCAGTTTGCTCATCGGGCTCTTGACCACCTGGGTGGTGCTGATGTTGACCACCACCGGGCTGTTCCGCTCGACCAGCTCGGAAAAATCCGGCAGCGATGACGACCAGGGTGCCGCGGCGGCCTGGGTCAGGCCAATCAATCCGAACAGCGCCAGGCCATTCAGCCAGGATGCAATCTTGTATTTCATACCCACTCCCGTAATGGAATCATCACTATCGTTATATGACATCAATGTACATCGCCCGACCTGAAACCGGGCTGAACAGCGCTCAGCCGGGCGTTGGCTGCGAGCCGGACCGGGGCGCGGCCGGCACCGTGTCAATCCCCGCGCCAAGCACACCGAGCACGACCGGCTGATAGCGCCGGTCGTCGCGTATCCTGCAGGAAAACCGGCGCAACCAGTAAAAACCCAGCCCGCCGCCGGCCAGCGCGCCGAGCAGTGCCGGCCATTCCTGCAGGATACCCAGACGCGCGGCCAGCACCTCGCCCAGCAGCCCGCCCAGGAACAGGCACAGCAGCGGCAGCAGATAGAGCGCGAGGGATCCGCGCAGAAACGCCCCCTCCTCGATACCGATGCGCACCGTCTGTCCGGGCCGTACCCCGACCGGGTCGATGACCCGTACCCGGCTGCGTCGATTGCCCAGTACCTGCGCCAGCACCGAGGTGCCGCAGCCCTTGTTGACCGCGCACTGCCCGCATACCGACTGGCGTCGGGTCTCGACCCAGGCCACCCCGTCGGCGGCCTCGAGCACCTGCCCCTGTTCCTCGATCATGACCGCCGCCCTGCTGCTTCATTCACTGCGTCGCACTCCCAGCGCCAGGCGCTCGGCCGTAACCGCCGGCACCTCGCCCACCACGATGACGTGATAGCCGTCGTCCAGGGCGCGGCCCATGGCATTGACCGCGCCCATGTTCGACAGGCCCTGCAGGCCGGGCGGGGTATTCTCGTCACGCGCTTCGATATAGACCGAGACCGTGGCCAGGCCATCCCCGAAGATCCAGTGCTCGACCTTTTGACCGCTGACCGGCATGCCGTGCCAGTTGTGGCCGCGCAGTTCGAAGCCGGGCGGAAGCCAGGCGAAATCCCAGCCACTGTCGGCGTCCGCCGGGATTTCCTGTGCCGCGGCCGACGGCGACCCCTCGTAGCGGGTGAAATGCTCGCCGCCGAGTTCGGGACGCAGTTCGGCATCGTCGATGTGTGTCAGCACCTCCAGCCGGGTGAACATCATCTGTTCCAGGGCGGCACCGGAAGCCGTGACCAGTTCCGAGCGCAGCGGCAGGGCATGTTCACTGTCGAGCCAGAAGCGGTAACCATAACGGTAATCGTCGCGCGGCTCGATCACCACCACCTGGCTGCGGCGTTGCAGCATACGACCGATGCCGCCCAGGCTGAAGCGGTAATGCCGGCTGAGTTGTTCCAGATCGCGCGGCAGGGCCGCGAAGGGACCGCGCGGCAGGCTGCGATCCACCATGACGGCCTGGCTGTCGGAAAGGATGCAGGTCACCCCCTCCTGGTCACGGATGACCTCGCGCGCCGCCCCGCTCAGGGCAAACAGCCGCTGGCGGCTGTCCTCGCCGCCGCGGTGCACGATACGCATGGCGTCGAGCTTGCCGTTGTGCTGGTAGACGAAGGTGCCGCGATAGTTCAGATCCTGGATGGCATTCGACATCCGGTCCAGCCAGGCGAATGCCTCACCGGCCGCCACTGGCGGACTGAACAGCGCCGTCGCCAGCAGCGCCAGGGGCAGCAGCCGCGCGGCATGCACCCTGGCGATGGACGGGACGCGGAAGGAGCCGGGCATGCGTCAGCGCTGCTCCCGGTCATAGCCCACAATGCGCACATGCGGGGCGACCACCGGCATGCCGTTGCGGGCGGCGAATTCATTGTGATTGACCAGGTACTGATTGAGACGCTCGCTCACCGTACCCTGCTGTCCCTGCCACTGGCTGGTATCGACCCGGCGATAGTCCTCCGCGGCCGGCGCCGGGGCGGATGCCGGCACCGAGCCGGCATCGGCCACCTGGACGCCGCCGCCGGGCGTGGGCGCGTCAGGCTGGAACATCACCACGGCCAGCACCGCCACCGAGGCGGCCACGGCCAGGCCGGCGAGCGGCCGGGTCCAGCCCGCCAGCCGCGGCCGGGCGGCGCCACGATCATGCGCGGCCTCGGTGTCCAGCACCGCCATCACCCGATCACTGAGGTCGGGCTCCACCTGCTCGGGCAGGTGGTTGCGCAGGGCGTCCTGGATCAGCGTATAGCGGCTCCAGGTCTCGCGCAGCGCGGGATCGCTGACCATGCGCGCCAGCAGCAGCGAGCGCTCCTGCGGCGGCAGGGCGTCGTCCACCAGCGCAGAGATCTGTTCCTTAACCTGGTCTGTCATGGTGTTACCTCTCCTGCCTTCAGCCCAGCAGGGGCTGCAGGCGTTTCTCAATCGCCTCCCGGGCCCGGAAGATCCGGGAGCGGACGGTACCGATCGGGCAGTCCATCGCCCGGGCGATGTCCTCGTAGCTCAGTCCCTCGAGCTCGCGCAGGATGATCGCCGTCTTCAGATCCTCGGGCAGCGCCTCGATGGCGTCGTTGATGGTGGCCTGGATCTCATCCCTGAGCAGCATCCGCTCCGGGGTGGCGTACTCCTTCAGACCCGAGTCACCGGCAAATTGTTCCGCATCTCCGGCATCGATATCGCCGCTGGGCGGACGCCGGCTCTGGGCCAGCAGGTGGTTCTTGGCCGTGTTGATGGCGATCCGGTACAGCCAGGTATAGAAGGCGCTGTCCCCCCGGAATGACGGCAGCGCCCGGTAGGCCTTGATGAAGGCCTCCTGGGCGATATCGGTGGCATCCGCCGGATTGGAGACGTAGCGGCCGATCAGCTGCACCAGTTTATGCTGGTATTTGCGGACCAGGAGATCGAAGGCCTGCTTGTCGCCGCGCTGGACGCGCTCGACCAGTAACTGATCCCCGTTCTGTGCCGTCATCCGGGCTCCTTTACCGCCGGGCCTTGCCCCACCGGGGCTTGTGGACAGGAAGAATCAAGAAAAGTTCGCTTGCGGCAGTGGTTTAGGTTATGTTTAGCGGATTGGATGATGCAACAGCCGGGGTCTGGAAGGGGCGGCAAACCCGAATCACCTTACCCGATTTCAGGCGACAATCAAAGACGCATGCAGCAACAACACGAATATGACGTGCTGATCGTCGGCAGCGGGGCGGCCGGGCTCCGGCTGGCCCTGGAACTGGCCGACGAGGCCCGGGTCGCGGTGCTGGCCAAGGGCAGCATCACCGAGGGCAGCACCTATTACGCCCAGGGCGGGGTCTCGGCCGTGCTCGACCCCAACGACAGCTTCGACAGCCACATCCAGGACACCCTGAACGCCGGGGCCGGGCTGTGCCACCCCGAGGTGGTGCGCTTCACGGTGGAGCGGGCGCCGGCCGCCATCCAGTGGCTGATCGACCATGGCGTGGACTTCACCCGTTACCCGGGCGGCGACAACGAATATCACCTCACCCGCGAGGGCGGGCACAGCCACCGTCGGGTCATCCATGCCGCCGACGCCACCGGCCGGGCCATCGAGACCTCACTGGTGGCGCGGGCGCGGGAGCATGCCGGGATCGCGCTGCTGGAACGCCACATCGCCGTGGACCTGATCACCACCCGCAAGCTGGGCCGGGGCGGCGCCAACCGCTGCCTGGGTGCCTACGTGCTCAACCGTGATGCCCAGCGGGTGGAACTGTTCGCCGCCCGCTGCGTGGTGCTGGCCACCGGCGGGGCCAGCAAGGTCTACCGCTACACCAGCAACCCCGATACCGCCACCGGCGACGGCATCGCCATGGCCTGGCGCGCCGGCTGCCGGGTGGCGAACCTGGAGTTCAACCAGTTCCACCCCACCTGCCTGTATCACCCGCACGCCAAGTCATTCCTGATCACCGAAGCGGTGCGTGGCGAGGGCGGCCGACTGCTGCTGCCCGACGGCGAGCCCTTCATGCAGCGCTTCGACCCGCGCGGCGAACTGGCGCCGCGCGACATCGTCGCCCGCGCCATCGACCACGAGATGAAGCGCCTGGGTATCGATCACGTGCTGCTCGACATCAGTCACAAGCCGGCGGCCTTCATCCGCGAGCACTTCCCCACCGTGCACGCCCGTTGCCTGGAGTTCGGCTTCGATATGACCCGCGAGCCGTTGCCGGTGGTCCCGGCCGCCCATTACACCTGCGGCGGGGTGATGACCGACCGCGACGGCCACACCGACGTGGAGTGCCTCTACGCCATCGGCGAAACCACCCATACCGGCCTGCACGGCGCCAATCGCATGGCCAGCAACTCGCTGCTGGAATGCCTGGTGTTCGCACAGGCCGCCGGCGAGGACATCCGCCGGCGGCTGGCACAGAACCCGCCGCCGGACCGGCTGCCGCCCTGGGACGAATCGCGGGTCACGGATTCGGATGAGGAGGTGGTGGTCAGCCACAACTGGGACGAGTTGCGCCATTTCATGTGGGACTATGTCGGCATCGTGCGCACCGACAAGCGCCTGCAGCGGGCACGCCGGCGGGTGGAGCTGCTGCAGCACGAAATCCATGAGTACTACAGCAACTTCCGCGTCTCCAAC
>PABG01000084.1 GCA_002699185.1 Gammaproteobacteria bacterium
CGATCAGCTGCTTGTCCGGGGCTGCCTCGTGCATCTTGTGGAAGATGCCCATGTCGGTGGCCACGATCAGCGTCTTCGCCTTGGAGGCCTGCGCCGCCTTGATCAGCTGGGTGGTGGAGCCGATGGCATCGGCCATCTCCAGCACCTCGGCCGGGGATTCGGGATGGGCGATCAGTTCGGCCTCGGGATGCTCCGCCATCAGACGCTTGAGCTCGCTGGCCTTGAATTCGTCATGCACCACGCAGAAGCCCTGCCAGTTGAGAATGTCGGCGCCGGTCTTCTGCTGCACATAGCGGCCCAGATGACGGTCGGGCGCAAAGATGATCTTCTCACCCCGGGCGTGCAGGTGGGCGACGATATCCACGGCGTTGGAGGAGGTCACCACCCAGTCGGCGCGGGCCTTCACCTCGGCGCTGGTGTTGGTGTAGACCACCACGGTGCGGTCCGGGTGCTGGTCGCAGAAGGCGCTGAAGGCGTCGATGGGGCAACTCAGATCCAGTGAGCATTCCGCGGCCAGGTCAGGCATCAGCACCCGTTTTTCGGGATTGAGGATCTTGGCGGTCTCGCCCATGAAGCGCACACCGATCACCACCAGGGTGGTGGCCGCATGCTTGTTGCCGTAATCGGCCATGCCCAGCGAGTCGCCGACATAGCCGCCGGTGGCGTCGGTCAGCATCTGCAGCTGCTCATCGACATAGTAATGGGTGATGAGCACAGCGTTGTTGGCCTCGAGCAGGCCCCTGATACGCTCGATCAGGGCGTCACGCTGCTCTGGGGTGAGATCGCGCGGGCGCGGCGCATGCAGGGCCTTGCCGCGGATCTCCTCGACCAGTTCTACCGGGATGTCGTTGGCACTGCCCATGGTGATTCGCTCCGACTCGCAGGAAGACGCCGGCAGCACAGCACCGGGGAATGCCCGGTGCTGTGCTGCGCACCCGCAATAGTAGCACCGGCTCCGAAGGGTCAGAAGTCGGCCTCATGGGGTATGCCGCCGCTATCCCCTTGGGGGAGTTTCAACAGGCAAAGGCATTGCTGTCCACCGCGCCGGGGGTGCTGTTGCGGGGCGGCTCAGCTCAACCTGCCAGTGCCAGTTCCGGTTCGCTCCGGTTGCGGACCGCCAGGCCGTGGAGATCGGCGAAGCGCAGGATGTCATCGACCAGCCCCGGCTGCGAGTCGGCGAGTGCCTTGGCCACACGCAGGCACTTGATGCCGTCGAGCATTACCGGCGCCAGGGCATCCGAATAGCGCAGCCGGCGGTCGCGGCCGAAACTGGCCAGGTTGCCGGCGAAGCGCTCGGCCCAGTTATGCGGCCGTAGTGGTGTGTTATTGTCTGTCTGTCCAACGATAAAGAGATACAGGTTCTCTTGTGACATTGATTTAAGTATCACCCCTAAGATTATGAATATAAATTCTATTTCTACGGGTAAACGATAAGCGCCCGTAATGAATAATCAGTTAATATTGTAATGTTCTTATATAAAAACCGCAATAATTTTATTGATCCATCAAGCGATCTTATGGTCGCCATGAATACGTCGGGAGGTTGTCAGTGGAGGCCTTTGCCTGTGCGCGGGCGCGTCTGAGTGCGCCGGAACTGCAGCGGTTCGTCCGCGTGGAAACCCTGTCGCAATGGTGTGCGGGCATTGCCGAGGTGCTCGAGCACAGTGGCGAACGCGGCGAGATCAGCTGCCTGTGGGGACGTTTCCGGGTGCATCGGGAGGTGATCCGGGACGGCATCCGCTTCTCCCTGCCGGGGTGTCCCAACGCTCTGCAATGGACGCTGACGGCGGAGAACGCCGGCAGTGAAGGGCGCATCACCATCCATTGCAGCATCAACCGGGCCGAGCCGGACCCGGATTTCGCCGAATCCATCGAGGAGTTCGTACGCGACTGGCAGCAGGGTCTGGAGCAGGGCTGGGAAGCCGCCCGGCAGCGGGCTGCACGGCTGCCGCCCGAGGCCGAGTGCATGCCCTGGTACGGCTGATTCGAATTCACTCCCCTCCTCGATCCTCCCCCATCAAGGGGGAGGAAGGGTAGGCCGGAATAAGCGCAGCGTTCCCGGCAGTTGTGGGGGATGCCGGAAACGGGCCGTTCGGCCCTTATCCCGGCCTACGATTCCGGCCGGCCGGCGTGGGCCAGGGCCTGCAGCAGCTCCCGGTCGGTGTCGTTGACATAGAGGGTGCGGTGCGGGAAGGGGATCTCGATGCCGCGGGCATCGAAGGCGTATTTCAGCCGCCGGCGGAATTCCCGCCCCACGGCCCACTGCTGGATGGGCCGGGTCTTGAGCCGACCCTTGATGACCACGGCCGAGTCGGCGAAGTTGTCCAGTCCGAATACCTCGATCGGCTCGACGATCAGGGGGCCGAAATGTTCGTCCGCGGCCAGTTCCTCGCCGACCGACTTGATGATGTCGATCACCGTGTCCACGTCCTCCTTGTAGGCCACGCCGATGTCGAACACATAGCCGGACCACTCCCGGGTCATATTGGACAGGGTGGTGATGGTGCCGTTGGGAAAGACATGCACCGTACCGGAGAGGTCGCGCAGCACCAGGGTGCGGAAATTGATGGCCTCGACCAGCCCGCCGGTGCCGTTGATGATGGCCACGTCGCCCAGCCGCACCTGGTTTTCCAGGATGATGAAAAAGCCGGCGATGACGTCGCGCACCAGGTTCTGGGCGCCGAAGCCAACGGCCAGGCCGACGATGCCGGCGCTGGCCAGAATGGGGGCGATGTCCACGCCGAGCTCGCGCAGGATGATCAGCAGGGCAACGACCCAGATCACGATGCGGATGCCCTGGCGCAGCAGCCGGATCAGGGTCTCGGCCCGTTTGCTCGCCTCGGTCAGGCTCTCGTCGGCGCCCTGGCCAGGCCGCACCAGCCGCTGCTCCAGCCGGCGCAGGCCGAGTCGGGCCAGCAGCATGAGCCCCCACATCAGCGCCAGGATGAGGAGAATGCGCAGGCCGGTGAATATCAGGACTTCCCAGTCGAATTTCTCCAGCAGCAGGTTGATCAGATCCATCGGGCGTGCCCTTGTCTGTAGCGGGGAATCTTCATCAAGATAAGGGAATGGCGTATGACGGAACAACCCGGCGCGGGGGAAGAGACCGCGGGTTTATGGCGATTTTTCGTCAAAAACAAGTCACCATGGCATGAAACCGTGCATGTTCCGCGTGTGCATGGACTCCGATCGCTGTAGCGGGGAGTAGATTCCGGTCGGTTGATGTCTCAAACTTGAGTTTGAAGCGGATTGGCGCAGGAATTGCCTTCTTTTTTCGTTAAACACGGCCAGATCCATTCCATGGAAGACAGAGTCAAACTCAAGAGTATGCAGCGGCTGTGGGCGGACTCCCAGTTGACCGGCCACAATGGCGCCTATCTGGATGCGCTCTATGACCGTTACCTGGAGGACCCGACCCAGGTCGAGGAGCACTGGCGCACCTTCTTCGATACCCTGCCTGCGGTCGATACCCGCCAGCGCGAGGCTTCGCATACCCCGGTGCGGGAACAGTTCCGCTCACTCGCGCGTCGGCCTTCCAGCCGCAGCGCGCCGGCTGCCTCGGCTTCCCACGAGGAAAAACAGATCCGGGTGCTGCAACTGATCAATGCCTATCGCTTCCGCGCCCACCAGATCGCCGACATCGACCCGCTGGGCCTGCGCGAACGGCCGCACATCCCGGAGCTCGAACCCGCCCATCATGGACTGACCGAGGCCGACCTGGACCGGATCTTCGATACCGGCTCTCTGGCCGGGGTGGAACGGACCAGCCTGCGCGAGATACTGGAACTGCTCGACTGCACCTATGCCGGTCATATCGGCGCCGAGTACATGCACATCACCGAGACCGGCGAGAAGCGCTGGCTGCAGCAGCGCCTGGAATCCTGCGCCGGGCCGCCGCGTTTTTCCGACGAGACCCGCCAGCGCATCCTCGACCGGCTGACCGCCGCCGAGGGTCTGGAGCGCTACCTGCACAACCGTTATGTGGGTCAGAAACGCTTCTCGCTGGAGGGCGGCGACAGCCTGATCCCCATTCTGGATGAGCTGATTCAACGCGGCGGCGTCCATGGGTTGAAGGAACTGGTCATCGGCATGGCCCATCGCGGCCGGCTCAACGTGCTGGTCAACATCATGGGCAAGACCCCGGCCGAGCTGTTCCAGGAATTCGAGGGCAAGGCCGGCCACGAGGGCAGCGGTTCGGGCGACGTGAAGTACCATCTCGGCTTTTCCTCGGACATCCAGACCCGGGGCGGGCCGGTGCATATCAACCTGGCCTTCAATCCCTCGCATCTGGAGATCGTCGATCCGGTGGTCGAGGGCTCGGTGCGGGCGCGCCAGGACCGGCGCCGCGATACGGAAGGCAACAGCGTGATGCCGGTGCTGATCCACGGCGACGCCGCCTTTGCCGGGCAGGGCGTGGTGATGGAAACCTTCAACATGTCGCAGTCGCGCGGCTATTCCACCAAGGGCACGGTGCACCTGGTGGTCAACAACCAGATCGGCTTCACCACCTCATACCAGCGCGATGCCCGCTCCACCCAGTACTGCACCGACATCGCCAAGATGGTCAATGCCCCCATCTTTCACGTCAACGGCGATGATCCTGAAGCCGTCTTGTTCGTCACTCAGATCGCGCTGGACTATCGCATGACCTACCACAAGGATGTGGTCATCGATCTGGTCTGCTACCGCCGCCACGGCCACAGCGAGGCCGACGAACCCACTGCCACCCAGCCCCTGATGTACCAGTCGATCAAGCACAAGCCCTCGGCGCGCGGCCTGTATGCCCAGACCCTGATCGACGCAGGCCTGATCGAACCGGATGCTCCCGAACAGATGCTGCAGGCGTACCGGGACGCGCTCGATGCCGGGCGCAGTGTGGTGAAGGAACTCATCCCCGCCGAGCAGTCGCCGTATCCGCATGCGGTCGACTGGAAGCCCTACATCGGCCAGTCCTGTACCACTGAAGTTGACACGGCCATCGACGCTGCCCGCCTCAAGCAGCTCTGGCAGGGCCTGTCGCGTCTGCCCGAGGGATTCGAGATCCATTCCAACGTGGGCAAGATCATGGAGAACCGGCGCAAGATGACCGCCGGCGCTCTGTCCATCGACTGGGGCTATGCCGAGACCATGGCCTACGCCTCGCTGCTGACCGAGGGGTACCCGGTGCGCCTGTCCGGACAGGACAGCGGACGCGGCACCTTCTTTCACCGGCATGCCGTGATCAGCAATCAGGTCGACGGCACTCCCTATGTGCCGCTGCGCAATATCAGCGCGGACCAGGCCAATTTCCTGGTCATCAACTCGCTGCTCTCGGAGGAGGCCGTGCTGGCGTTCGAATACGGCTATGCCACCACTGATCCCGGCACCCTGGTGATCTGGGAGGCCCAGTTCGGCGATTTCGCCAACAACGCGCAGGTGGTGATCGACCAGTTCATCAGTGCCGGTGAGCAGAAATGGAACCGGCTGTGCGGGCTGGTGATGTTTCTGCCGCACGGCTACGAAGGCCAGGGTCCGGAGCATTCCTCGGCCCGCCTGGAGCGTTACCTGCAACTGTGCGCCGAGCAGAACATCCAGGTCTGCGTGCCGACCGCGCCGGCGCAGATCTTCCACCTGCTGCGTCAGCAGATGCTCAACACCTGCCGCAAGCCGCTGGTGGTCATGACCCCGAAGAGCCTGCTGCGCCACCGCCTTGCGGTCAGCCGGCTGGAGGATCTGACCGAGGGCGGGTTCCACGCTGTCATTCCGGAGGTCGACGCGATCGACCCCGCGGCGGTCAACCGGGTGATTCTATGCAGCGGCAAGGTTTACTACGACCTGCTGGAGAAGCGCCGCGAGGTCGAACTGAACGATGTCGCCATTATCCGCCTGGAACGGCTCTATCCCTTCCCGGAGGACATTCTGCGCCGGATCCTGGAGGAGTATCCCAACGTGGAAACCTACATCTGGTGCCAGGAGGAGCCCAAGAACCAGGGCGCCTGGTATTCCACCCAGCATCATATGTATGCCTCCCTGCCCTGTGACGCGCCGCTGGAATATGCCGGCCGGCCTTTTTCCGCTGCCCCTGCGGTCGGCTACAACTGGCTGCATGTGCAGCAGCAGCACCGGCTGGTGGCCGAGGCGCTGGGGCTGGAGAGCACAGGTACAGGCCAGTGAACAACCAATAACAGGAACACGCCCATGTCAGTCGAAATCAAGGTTCCCAGCTTCCCCGAGTCGGTTGCCGACGGCACCGTGCTGCGCTGGAACAAGCGGCCAGGCGAGGCGGTTGCGCGTGACGAGACCCTGGTCGAGATCGAGACCGACAAGGTGGTCTTCGAAGTCCCCGCCCCGGCCGCCGGCGTGCTCGAGGGTATCGAGCAGGACGAGGGTGAAGTGGTCACCTCCGGCCAGGTCATCGGCCGCCTTCGCGAGGGAGGAGCGGCGGATGCCGCCGCCGCTTCAGCGTCAGCCGCCGGAACGCAGGCGGACAGCGAGCACCGCGGCACGAACCCGCCGGTCTCGCCCTCGGCGCGACGGCTGCTGGAACAACACGGCATCGAAGCCTCGCAGGTGACCGGCACGGGCAAGGGCGGACGCATCCTCAAGGAGGATGTGGAACATCTGCTCGAACACGCCGGTCAGCCGGCGGCGGCCGCTCAGGCCGGGCAGGAGGCTGCGCAGGCCCGTCCGCAGGAGGCACCCGCACCTTCCCCGGAACCGGCGGCAGCCGTCGCTGCCGGTGCCGGCGGGCGCGAGGAGAAGCGCGTGCCCATGACCCGCCTGCGCGCACGGGTGGCGGAGCGCCTGCTCGAGGCGCAGCAGAATGCCGCCATCCTGACGACCTTCAACGAGGTCGACATGCAGCCGGTCATGCAGCTGCGCCAGCGCTACCGCGAGGCCTTCGAGGCACGTCATGGCGTGAAACTCGGCTTCATGTCCTTTTTCGTCAAAGCGGCCGTGGAGGCGCTGCGCCGCTTCCCGGAGGTCAATGCCTCCATCGACGGCAACGATGTCGTCTACCACGGTTATTTCGACATCGGCATCGCGGTCAGTTCGCCGCGCGGCCTGGTGGTGCCCATCCTGCGCGATGCCGATGCACTCGGCCTGGCCGAGATCGAAGGCCGCATTCTGGATTTTGCCCAGCGGGCGCAGCAAGGGCGGCTGGAGCTGGATGAGATCACGGGAGGCACCTTCACCATCACCAACGGCGGCGTGTTCGGCTCCATGCTGTCCACCCCCATCATCAATCCGCCCCAGAGCGGCATTCTCGGCATGCACAGGATCCAGGAGCGTCCGGTGGCCGAGAACGGCGCAGTGGTCATCCGGCCGATGATGTACCTGGCGCTGAGCTACGACCATCGCCTGATCGACGGCCGCGAGGCGGTGCAGTTTCTGGTCACCATCAGGGATATGATCGAGGATCCGGCACGCCTGCTGCTGGATGTCTGACTGGATACCTGACTGCATGTCAGGGGAGAAGAGCGCATGACGGACAAATACGATGTGGTGGTGATCGGGGCCGGGCCGGCCGGCTATGTGGCCGCGATCCGCTGTGCCCAGCTGGGGCTTGCCACAGCCTGTGTGGACGAGTGGGTCAACCCGCAGGGCAAACCGGCCCTGGGCGGTACCTGCCTGAATGTCGGCTGCATTCCCTCCAAGGCCCTGCTGGAATCCTCCGAGCTCTATGTCCGGGCGCAGCAGGAGCTGGCAACGCACGGGGTAGTGTGTCAGGGCGTGAAACTCGATCTGGCGGCCATGATGGCACGCAAGGACAAGGTGGTGCAGGAACTCACCCAGGGCATTGAGCAGTTGTTCAAGTCCAATGCCATCACCTGGCTGGCCGGCCGCGGCCGGCTGGTGTCGGGCACCCAGGTCGAGGTCAGCCCGGCCAGCGGTAAACCGCAGACGTTGGAGGCCGGCCATGTCATTCTGGCGCCCGGCTCCGCGCCGGTGGAAATCGATCACATCCCGCTGACCGACGACCTGATCGTCGACTCCGCCGGGGCGCTGGCCTTCGACAGCGTGCCCAGGCGACTGGGCGTGATCGGTGCCGGGGTGATCGGGCTGGAACTGGGCAGCGTCTGGCAGCGGCTGGGCAGCGAAGTGATCCTGCTCGAGGCCCAGGAGCAGTTCCTGGCCATGACCGATGCGCAGCTCGGCAGGGAGGCGCTGCGTCAGTTCCGCAAACAGGGATTGGATATCCGCCTGGGGGCACGGGTCACCGAGTGCGAGATCAAACGCAACAAGGTGCATATCGAATACGAGGACGCGCGGGGCAGGGAGCAGGAGCAGGTCGATCGGCTGATCGTGGCCGTGGGGCGCCGCCCCAATACCCGGGGGCTTGCCAGCGACGAAAGCCAGCTGCTGCTGGACGAGTGGGGGTTCATCCATGTCAATGAGCAATGCCGCACCAATCTGCCCACGGTCTATGCCATCGGTGATGCCGTGCGCGGTCCGATGCTGGCACACAAGGGCTCGGAGGAGGGTGTGATGGTGGCCGAACTGATCGCCGGTCATCACGCTTCCATGAACTACGATGCCGTCCCGTCGGTGATCTATACCCAGCCCGAGATCGCCTGGGCGGGCAAGACAGAGCAGGCCCTGAAGACAGAGGGGATTGACTACCGCAGTGGCGTCTTTCCCTTCGCCGCCAGCGGCCGTGCCCGCGCCGCCGGTCAGACCGACGGCTTCATCAAGCTGCTGGCCGATGCCGACACCGACCGCCTGCTGGGGGCGCACATGATCGGCCCGCACGCCTCGGAGTTGATCGCCCAGGCCGTGCTGGCCCTGGAGATGCAGGCCAGCGCCGAAGACGTCATGCTCACTGTCTTCGCCCATCCGACCCTGTCGGAGTCCTTCCATGAAGCCGCCCTGGCCGTGCATGACCGCGCCATTCATGTTGCCCGGCCGCGCCGAGGGAAATAATAGCGTGTAGGATGGGTGGAGGCGTTTACGCCGCAACCCATCTTCAGGTCGAAAACGATGGGTTGCGCTGCGCCCCACCCATCCTGCTGGCTACAGCGGCCGTTCAGGTCATCAGGATCACAAGGCCGCCGGCCGCTGCCACCGCCAGCATCGGCGGCAGCACATACTTCGCCAGTACGGCACCGCCGATGACCGCGGCCAGGACGCCCTTGAACAGGGTGTTGACGACCGCAGCCAGCGTCAGGGCGCCAACCGCCGCCGGCGCATTGGTCTCGATGCCGGGCATGCGGGCGATGGTCAGGGTAATGGCATCCACGTCGGCTACCCCGCTGATGCCCGCTGCCAGGTACAGGCCACGCTGGCCGAGCCAGGCATGCAGGGCCTCGGTGGCCAGTATGACCAGTGCCAGCAGCAGGGCGAATTTCAATGCCGGAAGGAGTTGGAAGGGATTGCTCAGCGGGGCCTCGATAGGTTTGTCCCGCTTCCTCGCCGCCAGCCGCCACAGCCAGAACACGCCGACCAGCGCCACGGCCAGCATGACCAGCAGCGGCGCCAGCATGGGAGCGGCCAGGGATCGATTGAGAATGACGATCTCCAGCAGCATCCGTGGAAACATGGTCGCCGAAGCGATGAGGATGCCGGCCGCCAGCATGGACGGCGGCAGGCCCTTTCCCTGCAGACGGGAGAAATGCAGCGTTGTTGCAGTGGAGGAGGTCACTCCGCCCAGAAACCCTGTCAGCAGAGTCCCCTTGCCGGCGCCGAATACGCGCATGGCGATGTACCCGAAGAAAGAGATGCCGGCGATAAGCACCACCAGCCACCAGAGCTCATATGGGTTGAGCGCCGACCAGGGTCCGTATCCCTGATTGGGCAGCACCGGCAGCAGGACCACCGAGATCAGCAGCAGCTTGAGGGTAGCCAGCAGTTCGCGTTCCTCGATCCTGCGGATCCAGGCATGCAGCAGGGGTTTGAGACTGAGCAGAAAAGCGGTTACCACGGCCGCGCTGGCCGCGGCCGTCTGCTGTCCGTGCATGGCCAGGGCGCCGATGGCGAAGGTGAGCAGGGCGGCGACCAGGGTGGTGATGCCATGGTCTCTGTCGGCGCTGACCTGGCGGCTGTGGCTGATGATGAGCAAGCCGGTGAAGGCCACGAAGGCGAAGCCGAGCAGCACTTCACCCAGCTCATCCGCCAGCAGTGCCCACAGCGCCCCCAGCAGTCCGATCAGGCCGAAGGTGCGAATGCCGGCCAGACGCGTGCCTTCCTCGGCGGTGCGCCGCTCCCAGCCGCGCTCGGCGCCGATCAGCAGGCCCAGGGTAAGGGCCAGCAGGAGGTTCAGCAGGATGTGGATTTCCGCCATCTTTCAGCACCCGCGTGCATTGATGCCGTATTGTCGCATCAGCCGCCGCAGGATTCACTTCCCTGAATCCCGCACGGCAGGATAAAACTTTACCTCGTCACGGGGCTGTGGCATAAAGCACGCCCATGAAAGCATCCAAATCGAGCAAAAAACACAAGAAGGGCAGGGGCGGCAGGACGAACAAGCCCGCGCTTGCCAGTCAGGCCGATCGTCACATCCTGTATCAGGACTCCGTGCAGGACACCGAGTTCGAGTTCGAATTCATCAACGGTACCTTCGAGCGTCTGCGCGGACGCCAGCCTCATCTGCTGCGCGAGGATTTCTGCGGCACGGCACAGATGTGCTGCGAGTGGGTCAGACGCGATCCACACAACCGGGCCGTCGGGGTGGACCTGGATACCGAGGTGCTGGACTGGGCGCGCGAGCATAACCTGTCACAGCTCGAACCCGAACAGCGTGAACGGGTGCAGCTGGTCGAGGCCGACGTGCTGCAGGTCAGAACCGAGCAGGCGCCGGACCTGATCATCGCCATGAACTTCAGCTACCAGTGCTTCAAGACCCGGGAGGCCCTGCGCGGCTATTTCGAGCGGGTGCGCGAGGCGCTGACCGACGACGGTGTACTGATCATGGACGCCTTCGGCGGCTACGAGGCCTTCCAGGAACTCGAGGAAGAGACCGAGCACGACGATTTTACGTATATCTGGGATCAGGATTTCTACGACCCCATCACCGGGGCGATGACCTGTCATATCCATTTCAGCTTTCCCGATGGCTCCCGCCTGGACAAGGCCTTCACCTATCACTGGCGTCTGTGGACCCTGCCCGAATTGCAGGAACTGCTGAAGGAGGCCGGCTTCAAACGTGTGACCGTGTACTGGGAAGGCACGGATGAAGAGACCAACGAGGGTGACGGCAACTTCCAGCCCGCCACTCAGGGGGAGGCCGACCCCGGCTGGATCGCCTTTCTCTCGGCGGAGAAATAACTTCCTGGCGGAAGCCTGCGCTCGTCTTCAATGCATGAATGGCACTTGCTTTAGCCGTCATTGCGATGCCCAGACCCGAAGGGTGGGGTACCCATAATGAAGCCCGAAGGGATTCTATGGGAGCAGCGTGGCAATCTCATACCGAAGAATCAACCGGTTGGAGATTATTCGCTACGCTCACCCCTGCGGGGCCGCCCTGCGGGCGTTCTGCGCTCGCAAGCTCGCTTGTGCCGCGTCACTTCGTTCCTCGCAATGACGTGCGTTGTTCAGGTTTGATCAAGCGTCATTCATTCAATGTATTTATAGAGATAGAAAAAAATTGATGGCTCAATTCCGGGGGAAATACGCCCGGCCCCGCCTGCAGCTGGAACCATCCATGTTATGATTGGCGGAATTCATAAAACCCCCGCAGGGAATTCATAAGTCTCTGATTTCAAATCGATTGCCCGTGCATGCGGGAGCAGCAAGCACCAGGAGAGAAGACAATGATCAAGCCGATAGGATCCGATACCCTCAAGCCGCTGTTCGTCTACGATTCGGACAAGCATGACGCCCTGATGCACGAGGCCGAAAGCCTGCCTTCCATCGTCATCAGTTCTGCGGCCGCGGGCAACGCGGTCATGATGGGCGGCGGCTATTTCACCCCGCTCACGGGGTACATGAATGTCGCTGACGCGGTCAGCTGTGCGGAATCCATGAAGACCACCTCGGGTCAGTTCTTCCCGGTGCCCATCCTCAACCTGGTCGACGACATCTCCGCCATCAAGGATGCCAAGCGCATCGCCCTGCGCGATCCCAACGTCGAGGGCCAGCCCGTGATCGCCGTGCAGGACATCGAAGCGATCGAGGAGGTCAGCGACGAGCAGATGAAGCTGATGACCGAGAAGGTCTACCGCACCACCGATACGGAACACCCCGGCGTGGCCGCCTTCAATTCCCAGGGCCGCTATGCCATTTCCGGTCCCATCCAGGTGCTGAACTTCAGCTACTTCCAGACCGACTTCCCCGACACCTTTCGCACCGCGGTCGAGATCCGCAATGAAATCCAGGAACGCGGCTGGAAGAAGGTCGTCGCCTTCCAGACCCGCAATCCCATGCACCGCGCACATGAGGAACTGTGTCGCATGGCCATGGACCGCCTGGGCTGCGACGGACTGGTCATCCACATGCTGCTGGGCAAGCTCAAGCCCGGCGACATTCCGGCACCGGTGCGTGATGCCGCCATCCGCAAGATGGTGGAACTGTACTTCCCGCCCAACAGCGCCATGATCACCGGCTACGGCTTCGACATGCTCTACGCCGGCCCGCGTGAGGCCGTACTGCATGCCTATTTCCGCCAGAACATGGGCGCGACCCATTTCATCATCGGCCGCGACCATGCCGGCGTGGGCGACTACTACGGTCCCTTCGATGCCCAGACCATCTTCGACGAAGAGGTGCCGGAAGGGGCGCTGGATATCGAGATCTTCAAGGCCGACCACACCGCCTACTCGAAGAAGCTCAACAAGGTGGTGATGATGTGCGAGGCGCCGGACCACTCCAAGGAGGACTTCGTCCTGCTCTCCGGCACCAAGGTGCGCGAGATGCTGGGCAAGGGCGAGGCGCCGCCGAAGGAGTTCTCGCGCCCCGAGGTGGCCAAGATCCTGATGGACTACTATCAGAGTCTGAATGCCTGAGGCTCGTCTGTACAGGAACACAAAAGCCGCCCTTTGGGCGGCTTTTTTTATATTCAACGCAAAGGCGCAGAGCCGCGGAGGTCGCAGAGCTTCAATTATTATCGCTTTGCGTACTCTGTGCCTTTGCGCCTCTGCGTTGAGATGTTGTCTGTCTCCGCCGGATCAGCATGAAACTCAGATCATCCGCCTTGCTGGGCTGGCGGCGCTTCTCGGTGAGCATGCGCTCGCGCACGTCGGCAGCGAGCCGGCGCGCAGCGCGGTTCAGTGGCCCCTTGCGGATGCGCTCAATGATCTCCTCCTTGTACAGGTTGTCATAGAGCCCGTCGCTGCCGATGACGATGGTATCGTGACGGGCCATGTCGACAAAGGAGCCGATTTCCACCCGCAGATCCTCATGGCCGAGAATATTGGTCACCAGATGACGATCTTCGTGATGCAATGCCGCATCCTCCTCCAGCAGCCCGGCCTCGACGGCGTAGCCGGTGGGGGAGTGGGGGACGGTCTGATATTTGATACGGCCGCGCAGGCCGACATGCATGATCATGGTATCGCCGGCATGATAGGGGCGGATGCGACCGTCGGCATATTCGATCACGGTCAATGTGGTACTGGCGCCGACGCCGAGTTCCATGATGCGGGTATTGGCCAGCTCGTAGGCATTGAGTACGCCGCTGCGGATGTCCTGCTCGGGCAGCTTCTCGCGCAGCACCTGTTCGAGGGCAGCCACTGCAAGCCGAGAGGCATCGCCGCCCTGGCGGGTGCCGCCCGCGCCGTCGGCGATGGCGAGGATGCACTCCCTGCCATCCAGCGGAATAATGGCCAGACAGTCTTCGTTCGGCGTCTCCTTCTCCGGTGATACCGCGCTGTAGGCGATGACTTCCAGCGAGTTCGCGGTGATGTGAAAGAAACGTTCCTCGTTCTGCTGCTCAATCAGCAGTGGCTGATCCAGCTCAATCCTTTTTTTCATCTTATTGATTGTCTTTACCAGGACAGATTTTCAAGGTATTCCCTCAATTGTCCCGCAGTTTTGAATTTTTTCAATATCAAAGTGCGCTTCAGGCCGTTGATGACTGATTTTACCGGCTGTGGCTGGCGTGCATAGTGGCGCTGTCCGCCGAGGACATCATAGAGAATACGGACAAGATCGAATACGTCCTGGCGGATGTTCTGTGCCGTCGGCGGTCCCCAGTGGTACATGTCCACCAGCTTGACTTCGAAGGCGAGCCCCGCGCGCTGCACGATGATGTTGTCGGTATGCAGGTCGCCGTGATATTCGCCCATGTGATGGATACTCTCGATGCCCTGGGCCAGGGTGTAGAGCAGATGCAGGCCCTGAAAGTAATCCAGTCGCTGTCCGGGTTGTTCCTCGATGAAGTTGGACAACAGGTCGCCCTCGACATAATCCGAGACGATGAACTTGACCGGCTGACGCTGA
Organism: Gammaproteobacteria bacterium; assembly: GCA_002699185.1. Classification (GTDB taxonomy): domain Bacteria; phylum Pseudomonadota; class Gammaproteobacteria; order Thiohalobacterales; family Thiohalobacteraceae; genus Thiohalobacter. Next base: position 14,356 of record PABG01000084.1, read on the forward strand.
AGGGTGACGCTGTCCTGGGTATGGTACTGGATGAGGATCGGGCAGTTGCGCAGCTTGTGCAGTTTCTTGGCATAGAACAGCAGGCTGCGGTTATTCGGGTTGCGCTGCGGGTAGAAGAACTTGGCCGCGCGTTCGATGCCGGTGTCCCTTTCCACCACCAGGTACACCTCGCCTTCCCAGCCGGAGCCGAGTGAGCTGATCACTTCATATTTGCCGGCCAGTACCCGGCCGGGTTTGAAATTGAAGTTCCTGATCGATTTAAGCCTGCGCTCGGCCATGTCCGCGATCACTCGTTGGGTGAAGGCTCGGGTTCGTCGTTGAAGGTCGCTGTGCCGGGGTGGGATTCCTCCATCTGGTAAGTGGCCTGGAAGGCCTCGACCTGGGCGGCGACGTCCTCGACCGTTTCGAAGCGGGCGATGTGAAACAGCGCTTCGCCCTCGTAGGCCATGGGTAGGTGGGTGCGGCCGATCACGATCCCGGCATAGGTGGACTTGATCTCGCGTTCCTGACTGCCGAAGGGGTCGGAGACGATGCCGAGCACATCGCCCTTGCGCACCCGCGCGCCCAGGCCGATCAGCGGGCGCAGGATGCCGCTGCCGGGTGCGCGCACCCAGGCGCTGGATTCGGCGATCACCGGCTCGGCATGCGGACGCTTCTTCCTGCGGGTCGACGGCGGCAGCATGCCCAGAAAACGCATTACATTGATCACACCGCGCACCCCGGCGCGGATGGACACCTCGTCGAAGCGCAGCGCCTCGCCGGCCTCGTAAACCAGGGCGGGAATCCTCGCTTCGGTGGCGGCCTGGCGCAGCGAGCCGTCGCGGATGTCGGAGTTGAGCACCACCGGTGTGCCGAAGGCCTTGGCCATGGCCTCGGTATCCGGCAGGTGCATGTTGGCGCGGATGTGCGGCAGGTTGAAGCGGTGCCGTGCTCCGGTGTGCAGGTCGATGCCGTGAGTGGCGTTGCCGACGATTTCCTCCATGAAGGTGTGCGCCAGGCGCGCTGCCAGCGAGCCCTTTTCGGAGCCGGGGAAGACCCGGTTGAGATCGCGCTGATCGGGCAGTTCGCGCGAGTGCTGCAGAAAACCCTGCACATTGACGATGGGCACGGCGATCAGGGTGCCACGCAGGCGCCTGAGCGCAGCCGAGCGCAGTACCCGGCGGATGATCTCCACACCGTTGAGCTCGTCGCCGTGAATGGCGGCGCTGACGAACAGGTGCGGCCCGCCCTTGTTGCCGCGCACGATCTGTACCGGCATGGTGATGGGCGTGTGCGTGTAGAGCCGGGTGATGGGCAGTTCCAGCGTGGTGCGGGTGCCGGGCGCAATGCTCTGGCCGTTGATGTTGAGTGGCTCCACCTGCATGAGTTGGCCTGCCCTTTATCCTTTACCCTTGGTGCCGGTCTTGCCGAATTTGGCATTCTTCTCGATGAACTGGATGATCATTCCGGCGATGTCCTTGCCGGTTGCGCACTCAATGCCCTCCAGGCCGGGCGAGGAGTTGACCTCCATGACCACCGGGCCGTGATTGGAACGCAGGATGTCCACGCCGGCCACGTTCAGGCCCATGATCTTGGCCGCCCTTACCGCAGTGGAGCGTTCCTCGGGGGTGATCTTGATCAGGGTGGCCGAACCGCCGCGGTGCAGGTTGGAGCGGAATTCGCCTTCCTTTGCCTGGCGCTTCATGGCCGCGACCACCTTGTCGCCGATGACGAAGCAGCGGATGTCGGAGCCCCTGGCTTCGCCGATGTATTCCTGCACCATGATGTTGGTGCGCAGCCCCATGAAGGCCTCGATCACGCTCTCCGCGGCCTGGCGGGTCTCGGCCAGCACCACGCCGATGCCCTGGGTGCCTTCGAGCAGCTTGATCACCAGCGGCGCGCCCCCGACCATCTTGATCAGGTCCTCGACATCATCGGGCGAGTGGGCGAAGCCGGTGATGGGCAGGCCGATGCCGCGGCGCGACAGCAGCTGCAGCGAGCGCAGCTTGTCGCGGGCCCGGGTGATGGCCACGGATTCGTTGACCGGGAAGGTGCCCATCATCTCGAACTGGCGCAGCACGGCAGTGCCGTAGAAGGTGATGGAGGCGCCGATGCGCGGAATGACGGCGTCGAAGCCGCTCAGGTTCTCGCCCTTGTAGTGCACCTCCGGCTTGTGCGAGGCGATGTTCATGTAGCAGCGCAGGGTGTCGATCACCCGCACCTCGTGGCCGCGTTCCTTCGCGGCCTCGACCAGGCGCCGGGTGGAGTAGAGCGAGGCGCGGCGGGAGAGAATGGCGATATTCATTCGGTATCCTGTGCGTGTCGGTGTTTGCCGGCCGGTGGTTTTTCACCCGCCAGGTAGGAAGCCTGTGGATCCACCACAAGCCGTCCGGCCATGGCGGTTCGTCCCAGCAGCATGCGAAAACGCATGTTATCACGGTTGGTCAGGGTTACCTCAATCGGCCAACTCGTCGCACCCAGCCGCAACTCGGTGCGGACTACATAGCGTTTTTCCCGGTGTCCACCGGAGTCACTCACCCAGCGTTCGTCGATGACTTCGGCCACGGTGAAATGCTCGATGTCACTGCGGCCCTGATGCGGATGCAGGCCGATTCGGACCTTGCGCACACCGTCCTCGTCGAAGGGCTCGATCAGGAAGGTATGCAGGGCCGAGGTGCGCGCGCCGGTGTCGATCTTGGCCTTGAGATAGGGGACTCCCAACTCGGGCAGGGCCACCCACTCGCGCCATCCGACAGTGGTTTTCGGGTCTTTCATGCGGGCATTATGCCTGATCCGCCGCACAAAAAAATCGGGCCGGCGATAGCCGGCCCGATGACAAAATCCCCTCTCCCCCTGAAGGGGGAGTACCCAAAGGGCATAAAAGGGTCAGGGTGAGAGGGCGGAGCGAATCACTCCTGGCGAATCCCCTCCACCGACAGGAACAGCTCCACCTCGCGTGAGGCCGGGCCCAGGTCGTAGTCGATGTTGAAATCGGCCAGTTTCAGGGTGGTGGTGCCGGTGAAGCCGCGGCGGTAGCCGCCCCAGGGGTCCGGGCCGTGGCCCATGTGCTCGACCTCGATGGTGATGGGCCGGGTGACGCCGTGCAGTGTCAGTTCACCTTCCAGCGTGGCCGTGCCGTCGTCGTTCTCACTGAAACCGGTGCTGACGAAGCGGGCCTCGGGGTACTTGTCGACTTCCAGGAAGTCCTCGCCGCGCAGGTGTTTGTCGCGCTCGGCATGGTTGGAGTCGATGCTGGCGGTCTGGATCACCACCTCGACGCTGGATTCTCCGGGTCTGTCCTCGTCATAGTTGAAGGTGCCCTCGAACTCGTTGAAGCGCCCCAGCAGCATACTGTAGCCCAGGTGGGGGATGCGGAACTGGATGAAGGCATGCGAGCCCTTGGTGTCGATGACATAGTCCGCCGCCGCGGCCAGGCCGGGCACGCTGAGGACGGTGGCGAGGAGGGCGGCTGTCAGGGTCCTGGTTTTCATGGTGGGTCTCCTTGTGTTGTTGAAGGGGTCTGGTTGTCATTCAGGCGCAGGCAGGAATTCGTTTACGGCCGTGGCATCTGGATCCCGGCCTGCGCCGGGATGACGAATTGTGGCTTTCATACCCTGGGTTTGCGCCATTCATTGTTGTTTCTCAGTCCGTCCTGCTCCGCAGCATGCGCCGCAGGGTCCGGTCGCGGTCGATGAAGTGGTGCTTGAGCGCGGCCAGGGCATGCACAGAGGCCAGGCCGATCAGGATGAAGGCCAGAATCTCGTGGATCTCGCCGGCGATATCCTCCTGTTGCTCGTAGCCGCTGAATGTGGCCGGTACGCTGAACCAGTCGAACACCTCCACCGGCCGGCCCTCGGCGGTGGAGATCAGATAGCCGCTGACCATCACCAGCAGGGGCAGGGCATAGAGCATCACATGGGTCCAGTGTGCCAGCCGCTGCTCCCAGGGCTTGTGATTCGACAGCGGGACAGGCCGCGGGTTGCTCCAGCGCCAGGCCAGGCGCAGCAGGATTGCCAGGAACAGCAGGATCCCGACGGATTTGTGAATGGCCGGCGCCTCGCGGTACCAGGGATCGTAATAGGTCAGATCCGTCATCCACAATCCCAGCGCGAACAGGCCGATGATGACGAATGCCACCAGCCAGTGCAGCAGGATGCTGATCCAGCCATAGCCTGTGGAGGTGTTACGGAGCATGTCGTTTCTCCCGGTTCATCTGGCAGGCAGTATAACTATTGTAAAATTATGAATTAATTACCTGTCTACGAAAATATTGTTCATATTATTGCAACAATAAGTGCTTGCGGGCGCCACTGCCGCAAGGCGAGAATCATCGCACTCACGATGAAACAACGCGCACAACAGGAGTCTGTCTGTATGAGGCTGTTCATCACCGGCAACAGCAGCGGCCTCGGCCATGGTTTCAGCGCAGCGGCCCTGGACCGGGGCTGGGAGGTGTACGGCTGCAGCCGCCGTGGCTGTGACCTGGAAGGCGTGCATGACGTCCAGTGCGATCTGGGCGATTTCGCGACGGTGCCGGCGGCCCTGCAACAGCTGCTGGCCGGCGTCGAGCGCCTGGACCTGGTCCTTCTCAACGCCGGCATCCTGGGCGGGATCAAACCCATGCAGGAGACCTCCCTGATGGAACTGCGCCGTGACATGGATATCAACGTCTGGGCCAACAAGATCATTCTGGACTGGCTGCTGGAGGCGGGCATCAGCATCGACCAGATCGTCGGCATCTCCTCAGGGGCGGCCGTTCTGGGCAACAAGGGCTGGAACGGCTACGCCATCTCCAAGGCAGCGCTGAACATGCTGCTGCGGCTGTATTCCCATGAGTTTCCGGATACCCATATCTCGGCCATTGCACCGGGTCTGATCGACACCGCCATGATGGACTATCTCTGTGTCGAACCGGATCCCGAGGAATATCCGGCCCTGGGCCACATCCGCGCCGCCCGTGGCACCGACACCATGCCCGGGCCGCGCGCGGCCGCCGAACGGGTACTGGAGGTGGTGGACAAACTCAAGGAATTCGACAGCGGCAGCTTCGTCGACATCCGCCAGCTCATCGCCCCCGAGGACTACGCCGCCCTGATGGCCCGTCAGACCCGCTGAAAACGTCCTCCCCATGACGGGGGGAGTGATTTCCCCTCCCTTGATGAGAGTACCCATAGGGCATAAAGGGACCAGGGGAGGGTGAAGTTGGAGGAGCACGCCATGACCCAACGCATCGTCCACGACGTCACCATTGAGTGCATCCAGGGCGACATCGCCAACCAGCCCGACATGGACGCCGTCGTCAATGCCGCCAACGCCCAGCTGCGCCCCGGCGGCGGCGTGGCCGGCGCCATCCACCGCGCCGCCGGCCCGGGCCTGGACGAGGCGTGCCGGCCGCTGGCGCCCATCAAACCCGGTCAGGCCGTGATCACCGGTGCCCACAATCTCCCGAACAAGTACGTGATCCACTGCCTGGGACCGGTCTATGGTGTGGATGAACCCGCCGATGAACTGCTGGCCAACTGCTATCGCCAGGCACTGCAGCTGGCGGAGCACAACGGGATCGAATCGATTGCCTTTCCGGCCATATCCACCGGTGTGTTCGGTTACCCGCTGGAGGCGGCGACAAGGATTGCGCTGGGCGTCATGGCAGGCGAAGCGCAAAAACTGACAAAGTTGAAGCGGATTCGATGTGTCCTGTTTCAGCCTTCGGATCTGGCGGTATACAATCAGGTGCTGGATGAGTTGAACGGGACCCGATGAAAAACATGCAAAACGACAGATATCAATCCCATCTCAGGATGGCCTGGGTGATATATGCACTGATTACGCTCGCCCTTATTGTGGTGCTGGTGCTGTTCGTCGCCCAGGATACTGAAGAGAGGTTTTTCTTTACGATAATGCCTGCGGCAGCAGCGTATGTTTTTCGTCCGACGGAAAGATACCTGAGCAGACTCATTTTCAGATTCACCGGGGTTTCCAGACCCGCAGAAAACGAATGAGCGATTCCTATCCAACGTCCGGGATGGCTTCAAGGCGAGGGCACGCCCCCGTATGGAGTGATCCATATTTGTAATTTAACATAATATACATTATGCGAAGTATCCCGGAGGGGGTGAGGCCGCCCAAGGACGGGAAAAATGGATGCGATAACGGAGTACCTGGCCGATGGGTACGCGGGCGATCTGACCACCCTCGGGGCGCTGCAAATCCTGTGCGGGTTCAGCCACGAGCAAGCCGCCGCGGCCTGCCTGGTGTCTCCCGCGACTTACCGGCGCTGGCGCAGCGATCGCAAGGCCAACCCGACCGCCGTCCGGTTGATGGCCATTCACGCGGGCTACTTCCCTTGGCCCGGCTGGGACGGCTGGGAGATGCACAACGGCTTCCTGTTCCCGCCGGGCTACGCGCGGCACGGCTTCGGCCCCGGCAATCTGATGGCGCTGCCGTTCCTCTACCAGCTGCTCGCCGAGTACCGGCGCAAGGGCAAGTCCGCCGAGACCGTCAAGCCAACCCTCGACCGGCTCGCCGAGGGTGCCCGGTACCTGTAACACGGGCACTTTGTCTCATATATGAGACTCAGGCCATAGATTCGTGCTTATTGACTGGCTCCCGTGGCCGTACCTGTAACACGGCCACTTTGTCCACCGGGGTGGAAAATCCGGGGGTGGATCATGCTTGAGACCGTCCATCCCACCCACCTGCACGCGGGCGTTCTGGCCGCCTGTCAGGCCCATGCCGAGAACCCTAAACGGGGGCAGCAAGCCTTCCTGACCTGGACCCTGATCCAGACCCTGGGCATCGAGGAAGCCCGCCGCCGGGTCTCCCGCTCGGCCTTCTACACCCACCTTCAGGTTCTCCGGACCGCAGGGGTTGCCCTGCCGCCGGTGGTCCCGACCCATCCCGGCGGTAGCTGGTTCGGTAAGGCCACGGCCTCCGAGGCGCTGGCGACCCTGACGGCGCACCCGGGCCGGTTGATGGACCTGGTGGACCAGCCGTTCGAGGTGGTCCAGCCCTGGCCCACGCGGGGCCTGGGCATCGATCCGGGTGATAACACCGGCTTGCAGTATGACCTTGAAGCCTGGCCGGTCGGCACCTCTGGCGTCGTGGTGTATGTGCTTTTCGATGGGCAGTGGCAGGCCACCCTGGAACACACCTTTCACCAGACCCTGTCGCTGGAGTTCAGCTGCGTGACGGTGCCGATCAACACCCTGATCCAGTGCACCGTGCCGAAGGAGCTGCCGTCATGCCCGGCCTGACCCGCCCTGCTCTTACGTCGCCCCCACAACGGTATCCCGGCCGTCAGGCCGGGACCGTGGGGGCGCTGCGCGTCTCTTCGGGCTTTTGGTTTTGCGAAGGCAGGATGCCGGAGCCAGGGCAGGACGCCCGCTTTCCCGAGCGACTGGACAGGAGCGAGACCGGAGACCTGGGCGGAAAATCTCATATCCGGACTATTGGTTCCACGCAGCCGGAAATGCGTAGCCTTTTCGGCGTGTTAGATCGAAGTTATGCCGTCGATGGGACCCGCAGTGTTTTTTTTCATCACAAATGTGGGCATATTGCCCAAAAGGGGTTTACTGATGGAACATCAGAATCAGCTAATGTTATACATTATGCGAAGTAATGCGGCAGGAGCCGGGAGGTGGGCCTGCCCGTGCTGCCAGTCCAAGGAAAAGCTCTTTGGCTGTGATGGCAGGTCAGTAATAACCGGCATTGATCCAGCTGTGGACAGCGACGCTGGCGGCATAGCCAAGCGCGATTGCCGGGGTCCATCTGAGATGGCTGAAGAAGGTGTAATGGCCGCGCGCCTGTCCCATCAACGCAACGCCGGCTGCGGAGCCCACTGAAAGCAGGCTGCCGCCGACGCCGGCCGTCAATGTCACCAGCAGCCACTGACCGGTCGGCATGTCCGGCTGCATGGTCAGCACGGCCAGCATGACCGGGATGTTGTCCACGACCGCCGACAGCAGGCCCACGGCGATATTGGCCTCGGTGGCGCCCCACTGCAGGTACATGACCTCCGAGGCCAGGGCAAGATAACCGAGAAACCCCAGACCGCCCACACACAGCACAACGCCGTAGAAGAACAGCAGCGTATCCCATTCGGCCCGGGCGACCTTCTCGAATACATCGAATGCCACCACCTCTCCCATCTGGCCCTCATGGCCCTCATCGTCGTTCCTGTCCCGGTGCGCGGTCTTCTGGAGATAGAAGCCCATGAACTGCAGATAGGCCAGGCCTGTCAGCATGCCGATCACAGGCGGAATTTCCAGCAGGTTATGGAAACATACGGCTGTGACGATGGTCAGCAGGAACAGGACCATGATGCGCCTGGCCCCGCGTTTCATGGTGGCACCGTCATCGACAACACGCGGTGGGTCATTCGGTACCGCAAAGTGCATCAGGCTGGCCGGAACGATGAAATTGACCAGCGCCGGCACGAACAGGGCGAAGAAGGTATTGAATTCGACCACCCCCTTCTGCCAGACCATCAGGGTGGTGATGTCGCCGAAGGGACTGAAGGCGCCGCCGGCATTCGCGGCCACCACGATATTGATACAGGCAAGCGGGATGAAGCGCGGGTTGTCGCCGCCGACTGCCATCACCACGGCGCACATCAGCAGCGCCGTGGTCAGATTGTCCGCCAGCGGCGATATCAGAAAGGCCAGCCAGCCGGTGAGCCAGAACAGTTTGCGCAGGCCCAGGCCTCTGCCGAGCAGCCAGGAGCGCAGTGCATCGAACACCCGCCGTTCCTCCATGGCGTTGACGTAGGTCATCGCCACCAGCAGGAACAACATCAGTTCGGCATACTCGAGCAGGTTGTGCCGTACCGCCTGCTCGACCTGATGCGTCAGGCCGTCCGCGGCATAGATCCAGGCGATCATCGCCCAGATCACACCGGCAGCCAGGATGACCGGCTTGGATTTGCGCAGACCGGTAAACTCCTCCGCCATCACCAGCAGATAGGCGAGCACAAAGATCGCGATGGCGGCATAGCCGATGGGGTGCGTGGTGAGATCAGGCATGGCCGATCCCGTGGCCGCCAGTGCCGGTGTCGGTGACATGATCGCCGCGCCGGCCAATACGATGCCTGATCGCTTCATGTGCTGTACCCGGATGGGACCACCATGGATTCATCGGCCCACATCAGATCCCGCTCCGCAACGGCATGTCCAGTGCCGGTATGGCAAGCCCCGCCGGCGCCGTTCCGGTCCCGAACAGTTGGCAGTTCGGGTTGACCGCCTGCAGCCGTGATTCGAGCCCGGCAAGTCTCCCCAGCACACCCCAACGAGATTGCCCGGTGACGATATAGGCTGCATGACGCTCCTCAGCCAGGCGGCTGATCTGTGTCTGCAGAGAACCCTCGACGACGATGACCTCGGCCTGCCCTGCCCCGACATGCTGGAGCAGTCCACGCAGCCAGGCGCCTGCCGTGCGGACCGTTTCCCGCCGGGCCTGGCTCGGACTGATGAAGGGGGAATAGCCTGCCTCGAATCCGGATTGGTCCACGACATGGGCGACCAGCAAGGTGGCCTGGCAGAGCCGGGCCAGATTGGCTGCGCGACGCACGGTTGTTTCAGCCTTGCGGTCGAGATCCACGCACGCGATTACAGCTTGTTGTCTCATCGGTTGATTACCCCTGGTTGGAGGTGTCGGCACCGGGGCGTGCCGAACATTCACGGAAGATGCGTCTGTTGCAGTCGCGGCAGATGGCGGGATCGAGCTTGTCAACGACCGTATTGATGGCCACGGTCTTGCCGGGAAAGATATTTTCCCTCCCGATCTCGTCGATGTACCCGCCACGCTCGAGTACCGACCGTACCTCCGGTTTCAGACGGATCAGGTACAGACCGCCACCCGCCTCCCGCCGCTGCCTGGCCTCCTGGGCAAGCAGTTCCGCACCGGCGATGTCGATGAAGTTGATGCCGGTGGCGGAGATGGCGACATGGCGCTGCCGGGGCGACTCGTCCGTGAAGCGGGCCAGCGATTCCGCGACATGATTGACAGCGCCGAAGAACAGGGAGCCGTCAAGGCGGGCAAGCTTGAGCTGCGGACATTCCGGTAGCCTGGTGTCGGTTACGAAATCCCGCTTGGGCGTATCCGGGTTCGGCACCCGCGAGATCAGCCGTGGCCGCGAGGTCCGGTTGATATAGAGCGCGAGCGAGAGCAGTACACCGGCAAGGATGGCGAACTCCAGTTCCAGCAGCAGGGTCGCGAAGAAGGTGACGGCCAGCACAGCCGTCTCCTGGCGACTGGTCCGGATGATCTGGCGGATATGATGAAAGTCGATCAGTCCCCAGGCCACCAGGAACAGGATGGCTGCCATGGCCGCGTTCGGCAGGTAAGCGGCCAGCGGTGCCACCAGAACGATGACCCCGGCCAGCAGCGTACCGGCAAAGACGGCGGCGAGCGGGGTCTTCGCGCCGGCCTGGAAGTTCAGTCCGCTGCGATTGAAGGAGCCGGTTGCCACATAACCGGAGAAAAAACTGCCGGCGATATTCGACAGCCCCTGACCGATGAATTCCTGGTTGCCATCGAGCCGCTGATGGGCGCGCGCGGCGAGTGAACGGGCAATGGAGACCGCCTCGGTAAGGGCGAACAGTGTCACCGCCAGTGCCGCCGGGGCGAGATCCTTGAAGGTTTCAAGGTCGAACCTGGGCGCCGACAGGGGCGGCAGACCGGCGGGCAGTGCCCCCACTGTCGGGATCTGCCCTGCCGCGGCCCCGCCCCAGCGCGAGAACGCCACGCCGGCGAAACTGCCGATCACCATGGCGGCGATCATGTAGGGAATCCGTGGCCAGCGCTGCTTGACCACCAGTCCGCCCAGCAGGGTGGCCACCCCCACCCCGACCACATAGGGGTCGATGTCCTGCAGATGCAGCGCCAAATGGTGCAGTGTTTCGTGCAGATGCAGCCCCCGCGGCATAGCAATGCCGAAAAAGTGCTTGATCTGATTGGAGGCGATCAGCAACGCCGCGCCGGCCGTGAAGCCGACCACGACCGAGTGGGAGATGTAATTGATCAAGGTACCCAGTCGTGCCAGCCCCATGGTGATCTGCAAGGCACCGACCATCAGGGTCAGTGTCAGGGCCAGGCTCACATACTCGGCGGTTGCCGGTTCTGCGAACACGCTCAGACTGGAGAACACCACGATGGAGGCAGCGGTGGTCGGCCCCGAGACCAGGTGCCAGGACGAGCCCCACAGCGCCGCCACAATGGCCGGGACGATGCCGGCATAGAGGCCGTATTCAGGCGGCATGCCGGCGATGGAGGCAAACGCCACGCCCTGCGGCAGCACGACAATCGCACCGGTCAGGCCGGCGATGAGGTCGGCGCGCAGGGTCTGTGGGTTGACCCGGTGCCACCAGCGGATGAAGGGAAACAGACGGATCAGCCACAGCGGGCAGGCACGGGCGCTGTCAGCGATGGCTGGCTGCTGCAGTGCCTCTGTCCGGGCGGGGGCGCTGTTCATGAACACTCCTGTGTGAATTTGCGGGGCTGCAGTCCATGCCGGTGCCGGTGCAACGGAAAGGCCCCGCCGTCGGCCACGGGGACGGTCCCGTCATCGGCGGCGGGTGTCACGGCGCGCGGCAGCGCGCCACCATCGGCGCCCCAGCGCGGCACCGTCCTTCCGGCAGAGTCGCCCCGCGGCTTGCGCTGCGTACGGGCACTGCGGCAGGCAGCACCTGCGCACAGGGCCGTGCAAACGGCCAGGCCGAGCAGTAATCCAGGCATGGACATACAGTTCCCCGGGGTTGGAATACGTGGAAAGCGACGAACACCGGTGCCGTAGCATAGCCGGCACGGGTCGGGTCAACGCGGGGAGTACGTTAACAGGGAGGCTGTCAAGGGAATGTAAAGCCAGGGTGAAGAGTACGTGAAGATGCAACGAGGCGGCGGTCCGGGCCACTCCCCTGCCCTGCGGCGTACATCAGGCGGTAGCGGGATTCGGTGCAGTCGTTGTCGTTCCGGATGGTTTGAGGATCAACTGGAACAGGGCCCCGCCTTCGGGGCGGTTCTGTACTGAGACCGCCCATCCCTCGCGGTCGGCAATACGTTTGACCAGCGGCAGGCCGATGCCGGCGCCGCGGGTGGCGCGTCGTGAACGCTCACTGTGTTCGAACAGGCAGTCCAGGTCCTGCGGAGGCAGGCCGGGGCCGGTGTCGGCGACACTGAGGACTCCGCCATCGAGGGTGATGCTGACATTGCCGGACTCGGTATAGGAGAAGGCATTGCGCAGCAGATTGCCGATGGCGATGGTGAGCAGGGGGCGTTCGACATTGAGCGTGAGTTGCTGGCGGATGTCCACCGACAGCGTCACCGGCTTCGGTGCCAGCAGATAACGATGCTGCCTGACGACTTCCTGCACCACTTCCCCGACCCGGCACTCGGAGTGATTGCGTTTTTCCCGCTCCAGCATCAGCAGCGTGGAGGTGAGATCGCTCATGCCGCGGACGGTGCGTGCAATCCGTTCCAGCTGTTTCCGGCTCCGCTCGTCGAGTCCAGGACGGCTCTGCAGGACCTCCACCGCGCCCTGAATCACGGCCAGTGGCGTGCGCAATTCATGGCTGGCGTCGGCGGAAAATGCCCGCTCCCGTTCGACAAAGGCGCGCAGTCGTTCCAGGTAGCGCTCGAAGGCATGCGCCAATTCAGCGACCTCGTCGTGCGCCAGGCCCTCGGCGAAGGGCGAACGCAGATCGTCCGGCGAGCGTTCCCGCACGCGTCTGGCCAGTTCCCGCACCGGGGCGATAACGCGTCCGGCGAGCCACCAGCCGCCGCTGGCGGCAAGCAGTGTGGTGCCGAGGATGCCACTGCCCAGCACCAGCAGCAGCAGGCGTTCCCGGCGCTCGACCTGGCTGCGGTTGTGCAGCATGACCAATTGCATGCCCTTCTCCCGTACCACCGCGGCATAGTAGGGTACGCCGTCCACGCTCACCTCCGAGCGCCCCGCGGGCAGTCCGTGCAGTTCCGGAGGCCGATTGTCGGGACGGTCCGCGCGGACCAGGTAGCCGCGGACCGTCGCGGTCATGGGCGGCAGCGAATCGGGATTGCGTTCGAGTCGGGAACTGTAATCATCGATCTCTGCTGTCAGTGCCTCGTCGATGAGGCGTCGATCCAGATCCCGGACCGTGATGTAGACCCAACTGCCGAGCGCAAGGCTGACGCTGCCGCCGATCAGGGCGAAACCGACCATGACGCGCAGCCGCAGTCCCAGCCTGTAGATCATTGCTCGGACGCAATCCGGTAGCCGAAGCCACGCACGGTATGCAACAGCGGTTGTGGAAACGGCCGGTCGATGATCGCACGCAACTGGTGCAGGTGGCTGCGCAGCGCATCACTGTCCGGCGGCGAATCCCCCCAGATGCTGCGCTCCAGTTCCCGGCGGCTGACCACGTTCGGCGAGCGTTCCATCAGCAGATGCAGGAGTTTGAGTGGAATGGGCGGAAGTTCGAGCGTGCGGCCGGCCCGGGTCACCTGCCAGCTCGCCGTGTCGAGGGACAGATCCCCTACCTCAATACGCCCGCCGCGCGCTTCGCCATGGGGGTTGCGTCGCAGCAGGGCCTGCAGTCGCGCCTGCAGTTCGAGCATCGAGAATGGCTTGATCAGGTAGTCGTCCGCGCCGCTGGCAAAGCCATCCAGCTTGTCCTCCAGACTGTCGCGGGCGGTGAGCATGATGATGGGGGTCCGCTGATTGGCGGTCCGGAGATTGCTGCAGACCTCCAGCCCGTCGATCCCCGGCAGCATGAGGTCGAGGACGATGGCGTCATAGTCATTCTCAAGCGCAAAGCCCAGGGCGGTATAACCGTTATAGGCGATATCCACCGTGTGGCCGCCCCCTTCCAGGAATTCGACCAGATTCTCCACCAGATCGGGGTTGTCTTCGACGATGAGAAGCTTCATTGCAATGAAGTATATCATAACCTGCCATCGCCCCCGTCTGCGTGGTGAATCGGATGGCGGGATGATATCCGGGCCGCGCGGCTCAGCCAGGTGTTATGTCATTGCTGGAATCGGCGTCTCCTGTTCCTCAATGCTATCCGTTGTCCACTTCGACAACCGGTCCGTGCTGCCTTTCCAGCAGGCTGCCGATGGGACGGAGATCGTCGAGACCGAATGAGCGGGTCAGCGCAGCAAATTCCGGTTCCGCCTGCGGCGCGACGGCCACCAGCAGACCGCCGGAGGTCTGGGGATCACACAGGATCCTGCGTCTGTTCTCGGACAGGTCGCCGACCTTGTGGCCGTAGCTGTCGAAGTTGCGTTGTGCGCCGCCCGGCGAACAGCCCAGTTCCAGGTAGTGCTCGACTTCGGGCAGCTTGGGCACGGCGGCGTAATCGATGCGGGCCGAGACGCCGCTGCCCTCGCACATCTCCAGCAGGTGTCCCAGCAGACCGAAGCCGGTGACGTCGGTCATGGCCCTGACGCCGTCGAGCCGGCCGAGTTCGGTGCCGATATCATTGAGGCGGCACATGGTGTCGGGTGCCAGGCGGAGGTGTTCCGGCCGGAGCTTCTTCTGTTTCTGCGCCGTGGTCAGGATGCCGATGCCCAGGGGCTTGGTCAGATAGAGCCGGCAGCCGGGTTCCGCCGTGTCGTTGCGGGTGAGATACCTGTTTTCGACACTGCCCGTGACCGCCAGTCCGAAGATGGGTTCGGGCGCATCGATCGAATGCCCGCCTGCGAGAGTGATGCCGGCAAGCTCACAGGCCCTGCGGCCGCCGTCGATCACGGTGCGGGCGACCTCCGGCCCGAGCTTGGCGATCGGCCAGCCGAAGATGGCGATTGCCATCAGCGGACGACCGCCCATGGCGTAGATGTCGCTGATGGCATTGGTGGCCGCGATCTGGCCGAATTCGAAGGGATCGTCCACGATGGGCATGAAGAAATCCGTGGTGGAAATCACGGAACTGCCGTTGCCGAGATCGTACACAGCGGCATCATCCCTGGAGTCATTACCCACCAGCAGCCGCGGATCGACAGGGACGGTGGTATCGCTGGCGAGGATTTCCTCCAGCAGTCTGGGGGCGATCTTGCAGCCGCAGCCGGCGCCGTGGCTGTATTCGGTCAGACGGATGGCGGGTCGGGTCTTTTCTTCGGGATTATCCATGAACATGATCAACTCCTTGATCAAGGGGGTGTTCAGTCCGAAACCACATCAGCAACAGCCGCCGCACCCGGGCGGTTGCGGGGTCCTGATGCATGTGTCGGCAGGCGGGGGATTGGCGGAAGAGAGCAGGAGTCGAACCTACCAGGGACCGCTTGACAGCCCCTCCCGGTTTTGAAGACCGGGCGCCCCACCGGGGAACGATCTCTTCCAGGGATCGGATGCGTGTCATCGCACGCTCCATTGCAGCGCTGCTGTGCTGTCGCGCAGCACATGGTCATCGCGCTCGCGTCGAGTGTAACCGATGCGGTCGAAGAACTCGAGAATCCGGATGGCCACCTTGCGGCCTCCCCCGCCCTCGGGGAAAAGGATGTCGCGGAAGGGGGCGGCGCGCGCGGCGCCCTGCTCTGTGTTGAGTCGCGCGACGATGGCGGCCAGTTCCGCCACGGCGCCGGCGGTGAAATAGTGATCGTGGCCAACGGGGTAGAGTTCGCCGGCGCGAGCGAGGCGCTTGAACAGCTGCCGCACGGCGGGTTCGGGAATCCCCGTCGCCTTGTGGATGTCGCGCACGCGCGGAGGATTGTAGGGCGCGGCTTCCAGTAGCGACTTCAATTCGCTGAACAGTGCGCGGTCATCGTCACTCACACTGACGCGATGCTCAGGGAGGTGCAGCCAGGACCGCGTCTGCGCAATCGCTCCGCCGGCCAGCAGTTCGTCCACCAGGACGTCGAAAACGGGACGCTGCAGATTGACGGCCGTCATGCGGCGCAGCCGCCCGGCCTCGACGCCGATCATGTCCGGTGAGCGTTCGTGTTCCCGGGCCAGGGTTTCCAGCAGCCGCTGCCGGAGTCCGTCCCAGGCCGCCGGTGAAAGGCCGGTCGCGGATTCGCCCGCCTCGACCACGCGCAGGCCCGCCCGCTGCCACAGGGTTCCGGCCTGTGCTTCATCGAGATTCCAGTTCAGGCTGAACCGGTGCAGGTCGACGCCGGTAGCGGACTGGTCAGCCATCAGTTCCAGACTGGCGGCCGGGTCGTCGTTGCGCAGGCTGTCCAGCAGGCGCAGCCGTTCGGGGCTGCGCTTGTGGCGTGCAGGGGGATGAATGTCGAGCACCCGCCCCCCCGCGACGGTGCGTTGGGCGCCCGCATCGCGCAGGATGATGCGATCGCCGCGCAGACACAGGGTTTCCCGCTCCAGCAGAATCTCTGCCAGCGCCGTGGCGCCCGGCTCGGCGCGTTTGCCGTCGAGCAGCGCCACCCGACCGATGATATCGTCGGTGCCCAGATGTACATGCACGGTCTGCATGTGTTTGAGCGCCGTCTGGCCGGCGGGCACGCGCAGTTCGGCCTGAAAGCGGGACAACGGAACGGCGAGCGCGGGATCGACCAGCCACATCCCGCGGTGGATGTCGCGGCGGTCGAAGTCGCCCTTGAGCGCCAGCGCGCAGCGCTCCCCTGCCTGTCCGCGTCCGGCCGGCCGGTCCTGTACATGCAGGCCGCGCACCCGGGCCGTGATGCCCGCCGGCGCCAGGCTGAGCCTGTCACCCACGGCAACGGTGCCGGCGTGCGCGGTGCCGGTCACGATTGTGCCCACGCCGGAGAGCGCGAAACAGCGGTCGATGGCGAGACGGAAACGCCCTGCGGGCGGTGGCCGGCTGATCGCGGCGGTCGTGGCCTCGAGGTGGGTGCGCAGCGCCTCAACGCCCGCCCCGGTCTTGCCGGATACGGGGAAAAGCGGACTTGTCGCCAGCCCCGTGCCGGCCAGCAGATCGGCCACTTCCTGTCGTGCCTGCTCAAGGCGCTCGGTTGTGACGGCATCCGTCTTGGTCAGGACGACCGCCCCCTGCTCGATGCCCAGCAGGTCCAGCAGTTCCAGGTGTTCGCGGGTCTGCGGCATCGGTCCGTCGTCGGCGGCGATCACCAGCAGGGCGAAGTCGATTGCGATCGCGCCGGCAAGCATGTTGCGGATCAGCTTTTCGTGCCCGGGCACGTCAACGAAACCGAGGACCGAGCCGTCGGTCAGCGGCGTGTAGGCGTAGCCGAGATCCAGGGTGATGCCGCGGGCCTTTTCCTGCGGCAGTCGGTCGGCATCCATGCCGGTGAGCGCCTTGAGCAGCGTGGTCTTGCCGTGATCGATATGGCCGGCGGTGCCTACGAGCATGACAAACGGGCGAGATTGGCCCGGAATCCGTCTTCTTCCTGACGCTGCAGGCAGCGCAGATCGAGCAGCAGCGCCCCGTCCTCGATGCGGCCGATCACCGGGCGCGGCAATTCACGCAGGCCGGTCTCGATACGATGCAGCACCCCGCTTTTCCTTCCCACCGGCCTGACGGCGAGACCGGCCGAGGGCAGTCGGTCCACGGGCAGCGATCCGGAGCCGATCTGGGATTGCAGCGGTACGATTTCCACCGTTACCGGCAGTGCATTCAGGGCGCGTTGCACATCCGGCAGCAGCCGCTGTGTCGCGGCGCGGATCTCGGGTTCGGGACGGGTCAGCTGCTGCAGCGCGGTCAGGCGTTCCGCCAGGCGGTCGGGATCACGGTACAGCCGCAGCACGGCCTCGAGCGCGGCCAGGGTGAGCTTGCCGACACGCAGTGCCCGCTTGAGCGGGTTGCGTTTGATCCGCGCGATCAGATCCCGGCGGCCGACCAGCAGTCCGGCCTGCGGACCGCCGAGCAGCTTGTCCCCGGAAAAGCTCACCAGATCGGCGCCGGCGGCAATGCTCTCGCCCGGCGTGGGCTCGTGCGGCAGTCCCCAGCGCTCGAGCCCGGTCAGGGTGCCGGAGCCGAGGTCGACGATAAAGGGCAGTTCATGCGCATGCGCCAGTTCGGCCAACTCGGGTTCGGGCACGGCATGGGTGAAGCCCTGGATCGCGTAGTTGCTGGTGTGAATCTTCATCAGCATGGCCGTGCGCCTGGTGATCGCTGCGCGGAAGTCCTTCAGATGGGTGCGGTTGGTCGTGCCGACCTCGACCAGGTCCGCGCCGGCGCGCTGCATGATGTCGGGTATCCGGAAGGCGCCACCGATCTCGATCAGTTCCCCGCGCGAGACGATGACCTTTTTCTTCTTCTTCCGCACCAGGGCGTTGAGCAGCAGGAACACGGCGGCGGCATTGTTGTTGACCACGGTCGCCGCCTCGGCGCCGGTAAGCTCGCACAACAACTCAGCGACGACGTCATCGCGGTCGCCGCGGCCGCCGTCCTCGATGTCGTACTCCAGCGCACAGGGACTGCGGGCGGCCGTGACCAGGGCGGTGACGGCCTCTTCCGGCAGCAGTGCCCGACCGAGATTGGTATGCAGTACCGTGCCGGTGAGGTTGTAGACCGGGCGCAGACGTGGCATGGCCAATGTCCGGGCGGTGTCGGCGACCCTGGAGACCAGACTCGATACATCGGGAACCGGCTCACCGGTACGGGCGGCGGCGCGGGCAGCGGACAGCGTGTCACGCACGATCCGGGTGACGACGGTCTGGCCGTGGCTGTCCACGAGTGCTGCGATTTGCGTGTCAGAAAGGATGCGGCTGACGGACGGCAGTTTGGAGAGTTGATGCATGTTTCATCCAACTGGACAGAAACCTGAAACGCAGAATAGCACAACTCAAATTGCAGTCATCCAAAGAAAAACCCCGCCACTGGGGACGGGGTTTCGAGATGCCGGTTGCCTGCGGCAGTGCCGGACTCATTCCATGGAGGGGTTCCAGACCTCCCACACCTTGCCGACCAGGTCCGGGCCGGGCTTGAGAGTGGGCTTGCCCGGTTCCCAGCCTGCGGGGCAGGCCTCCTTGCCCTGGGTGGCGCGCACGTGCTGATAGGCCTGGATCTGGCGTATCGTTTCGGCGAGCTTGCGCCCGACCGGCGGAGTGAGCACCTCCATGGCCTGGATGACCCCGTCGGGATCGATGATGAAACGACCGCGGAGTTCGACACCCTGGTTCTCGTCCCAGCATCCATAGGCCCGACCGACATTGCCGGCCTGGTCGGCGACCATGTGGAATGGCACACCGCCATCGACCATCTTGCTCAGTTCCTCGTCATTCCAGACCTTGTGGACAAAGTGGCTGTCCACGCTGACCGAGATGACTTCAACTCCCAGATCCTGGAGCTTCTGATAATTTGCGGCGACCGCCGACACTTCAGTAGCTCAGACGAAGGTGAAATCACCCGGATAGAAACACAGCATCACCCACTTGCCTGCGAACTCCGACAGCGTCACGCTGGTGAAGCTGCCTTTGTGATAGGCGGGTGCGGTGAAATCGGGGGCTTTCTGTCCGACACGTACACTCATCCTGGGTACCTCTTCTCTGATGGTGGATTCGGGCGACGCTGACGATTCCGGCGGCGATTCGCCGGCAACCGAGCTCGTCACCCGGGCGCAGCTTACAGATTCCTCTTCAGCCATTGGCATTTCCTCTCGCTTGGCGCCAGGGACATTGTGATCATTGTTCATGCCCCCGCCGGTGTCAAGCGACACCGGCTGGAGCGGCCAATCCTGGGGTGACAGCCAATTGCCAGTCCGGCCGGCGCCATGGCAAGCTGAATCCGTACCCAGTCCCGATCAGGAAGAAACGTATGCAAATCGCCGAACTGGAGGCCGAGTTCGAACTCGCGCCCGATCTGATCTATCTCAATCATGCCGCCGTCTCGCCCTGGCCGCGGCGCACGGCGGCGGCGGTCAAGCGCTTTGCCGAGGAAAACCTGCATGAGGGGTCACGCCATTTTCTGCAATGGCAGCAGACCGAGCAGCGGCTACGCGAGCGGCTGCAGCGGCTGATCGGCGCGCGTGGCAGTGATGAGATCGCGCTGCTGAAGAACACCTCGGAGGGGCTCTCCTTCATCGCCGCCGGGCTGGACTGGCAGGCCGGCGACAATGTGGTCATCAGCAACCAGGAGTTTCCCTCCAACC
>PABG01000085.1 GCA_002699185.1 Gammaproteobacteria bacterium
GGCGCGCGGCACCACCAGCACGCTGCAGTGCGCGCTGCCGATGACCTGGGCGGTGGCGTGGCCCAGCATCAGCCGGGCCAGGCCGCGACGGCCGCGCCGGCCCATGATGATGAGATCCGCCTGCACCTGATCGGCCAGGGAGACGATCTCCTCGTCCACGGCACGGCCATGAATGGCGTGGGTCTGGCACTTGATGCCGGCGGCCTCGGCCTCGGCCCTGATGCGGTCCAGGTTCGCCTGAACCGCTTCCAGTTCCTGCTTGAGGATGGACTCGCCCAGGGCCTCGTGCTCGGCGCCGGTGGCCACCAGCGACATCACATGCACCTCGGCGCCGCACTTGACGGCCATACCGAGCGCCTCGCGCACGGCGGCGGCACTGAATTCGGAGCCGTCGCTGGCCACCAGGAAACGTTCGAAGCGGCCCAGCGGCGAGAGCTGGCCGGCCTCGATGGCGACCGGGGCCGCTGCCGGAGCGGCCGGTGTCGCGGCCGCGGCGGCCTCGGTGGCCAGGCGGTGTTCCCGGATACCCTGCACCAGCGCCTTGAGGATCATGACCGCGCCGAACAGCAGGGCAAAGGCGAGGATACCCTGACCGATGCCGTCCAGCTGCGAGCGGGTGTCCGGGGCCAGTTCGGCGATGAAGCCCAGTTCGCCCAGGTAACCCGGGATATAGAAGAAGCGGCTGACCAGCACCAGCAGCATGATGGTGGCCATGACGAACTTGACCACATGGTCCTTGACGTAGGTGGTGCCGATGGCGCCGATCTGGATGCCGAACAGCGAGCCGGCCAGGATGATCATGGCCAGGCGGATGTCGACGAAGCCGTCCAGGGCGTAGAACAGACTGCCGCCCATGCCCATGACGAAGGCGATGACCAGCTCGGTGGCGCTGGCCATCAGCGCCGGCAGGCCCAGGATGTAGATCATGGCGGGCACGCCGATGAAGCCGCCCACGGCGATGGTCGCCGCCAGCATGCCGGTGGCGAAGCCCAGCGGCGCGATCACGAGGAAGGAGATGCGCGCGTCGATGCTCTTGAAATGAATCATGGTGCCGGGGATGTTCAGGGTGCGCACCCAGCGGGCGACCTTGTTGAGCTGTTTGGGCTCGCTCCGGGTCGCCTCGCCGCGTTTCTCGCGAATGGCATCGCGCAGTACGAAACCGCCGACGATGCCCAGCACCACCACGAACACGGCCGAGACGTACAGATTGGTGCCGGCGCCGCCCAGGGCGTCGCGGATGTCCACCATCAGCCCCTTGCCGAAGAAGACCCCGGCCTCGGCGAACACGCCCATCACCAGGCCGAGCTTGATGTCGACCTGACCATAGCGGTTGCGTTTGATTGCGCCGACCAGGGATTTGGGGAACTTGTGGGCCATGTTGCTGGCCACCGCCACCACGCCCGGCACGCCCAGGCTCATCATGGCCGGGGTGAGCACGAAGGCGCCGCCGGAGCCGATGAAGCCGCTGACCATGCCGCCGACAAAGCCCACCAGGAACAGGATCAGGGCGGTGGTGGCGTTGATATCGATGAACTGCAGGGTGTCCATGCCGTCTCCTCGTGATTATTTCCTGGCCTGCAGGCCAAGCAGTTCCCAGAACCGCCCGGTGAAGGCGCCGTGGACGAAGGAAAAGACCAGGGCGATGGCGATGGGGATCAGGGCATAGAGTTTCTCGCCCTGGCGGGTGGCGGCGGCCAGTTCGACCAGCCGGTCCGAGTAGAGGAACAACAGGAAATACAGGCCGGCGCTGATGGCCCCGAGCAACAGGGTCACGGCCAGGGCCCGTGCCGAGCCGCCGGTCAGAATGTGTCGACTCATGGTTGAAGACTCCCGTGAATGGGTTCGATCAGCCCCCGGAGAGGGGAGCAGGGCGCGCAAGTTTAGGGAATCTCGAACAATAATAGAAACGATATATAGTCTATGGCTTATGAAATATTATTGTATAATATTGTTTTAAATTGATATTTAATATCCTGTGACGGGCGCGAACCCATGGAAACCGAACTCCTGCGGACCTTTCTCGAAGTCAACCGCATGCATTCCTTCTCCCAGGCGGCAGAGAACCTGTCGGTCACGCCCTCGGCGGTCAGCGCCCGCATTCGTCAGCTGGAGGGTGAGATCGGGCGCCCCGTGTTCCGACGCAACAGCCAGAAGGTTTCGCTGACTCCGGCCGGCGAGCGCCTGCTGCGCCATGCCCAGGGTATCGTCCAGGCCTGGGAGCGGGCCCAGCGCGCCGCCGGCGAGGATGAACGGACCCAGATCGTGGTCGCCGGCGTGGCCAGCTTCTGGGATATCTTTCTGCAGGAATGGCTCAACCGGGTCTATCGCGAACTGCCCGGCGTCGCGCCCTGGGTGGAGGTGAGCACGGCCGCCCGGGTGGCGGACAAGCTGATCCAGGGTGAGGTGCATCTGGGGTTTCTCTACAGCCCGCCCCAGCACGCCGGTCTGGTGTTGCGCGAGGTCGAACGCATGAAGCTGGTGCTGGTGTCCACCCGTGCTGAGCAGACGGCGGTCGAGGCACTGGCGCAGGACTACGTATTCGTCAACTGGGGGACGGTCTTCTCCAGCCAGCATGACCGCCAGTTCCCGCATCGACCGCCGGCGGCGGCGCGCAGCAACTCCGGCCAGGTGGCGCTGCGGCTGATCCAGGCCGCCGGCGGCGGCGCCTATCTGCCGCTGGCGCTGGTGCGCCGCGAACTGGAGGACGGGCGGCTGTTCCGGGTGGAGGATGCGCCTGTGTTCGAGCTGCATGCCTATGCGGCCTGGTCGGCCCGCGGCGAGCATGCCGAGCTGGTCGAGCGGATGCTGGAGTTTCTGTGAGGGTGGTTGCTGCAGGCAGGCGTAGATTCAATTCAACAGGTAGGTCGGATTAGCCCGAAGGGCGTAATCCGACGCCCCGTGGCCATCCGTCCTTGTCGGGTTACGCTGCGCTAACCCGACCTACGCAACTCTACGCATTAGTCAGAATTTCTCTGCGTCTCAGCGCCTTTGCGACCTCTGCGTTGCCGTCGCCGCAGCCGGGGAGGTCAGATGATCTGGCTGGGGTCGCGGCGCTTGTGGCCGGCCTCGTCGAGCCGCTTCAGGTAATCCTGCCAGTAGGTGTCATAGTTCCTGCCCAGATCGTAGAGGGTGTCCCAGGAATAGATGCCGGTGTTGTGGTTGTCGTCGAAGTGCAGCTGCACGCCGTAACTGCCCACCGGCGTGATGTTCTCGATGTTGACGTCTTCCTTGCCGACCTGCAGCACGCCCTGCCCCGGCGCATGCCCCTGGACCTCGGCCGAGGGCGAATGCACCCGCAGATATTCCGCCGGCAGGTTGAAGGTCTCGCCGGTGTCGAAGCTGATCTCCAGCGTGCGGGACTTCTGATGCATGTTGATCTCGGTGGGATGCGCGCTCATGTCTTGATTCCTCGGAAAATCGGGTTGGTTCGCTGGTGCCACCTTAGCCAAAGCCGGGCGGGCGGGCAAAATCCCCTGCAACTTGTGGGCGTCGGCGCTGAATAACGCTGAGGACGCAAAGACGCGGAGGCGCAAAGGATAAGAATTTGAAACCTCTTTGACTACTTGGATTTTTCCGTCATTCCGGCCTCGGCCGGCATGACGGTGCAATCAGAGCTTCGATAAAAACCTTTGTGCCTCCGCGCCCTTGCGTCCTCTGCGTTTAAGTCACCAACGTAAAATCAGAGAATGTACCGGCTCAGGTCATCATCGCCCGCCAGATCCGCCAGGTGCTTCTCGACCAGGTCGGCATCGACGCTGATGGTCTCGCCGCTGCGGTCGGCGGCCTCGAAGGAGATCTCCTCCAGCAGCCGCTCCATCACGGTGTGCAGGCGCCGGGCGCCGATGTTCTCGGTGCGCTCGTTGACCTCCCAGGCGAAGCGGGCGATCTGTTCGATCCCTTCCGGGGTGAATTCCAGGCTCACGCCCTCGGTGGCCAGCAGGGCGGCGTACTGCTCGGTGAGCGAGGCGTCCGGCTCGGTCAGGATGCGCACGAAATCGCCCACGGCCAGGGCGTCCAGTTCGACCCGGATGGGCAGCCGGCCCTGCAGTTCCGGGATCAGGTCCGAGGGCTTGGCCAGATGGAAGGCGCCGGAGGCGATGAACAGGATGTGGTCGGTGCGCACCATGCCGTGCTTGGTCGAGACGGTACTGCCCTCGACCAGCGGCAGCAGGTCGCGCTGCACCCCCTCGCGGGAGACGTCGGCGCTGCCGCTGGCACCCTCGGAGCGCTGGGTGACCTTGTCGATCTCGTCCAGGAACACGATGCCGTTCTGCTCGACCAGGGTGATGGCCCGGGTCTTGACGTCCTCGTCATTGACCATCTTGGCCGCCTCCTCGTCGCGCAGCAGCTTCCAGGCCTCGCGGATCCTGATCTTGCGGGTCCGGGTGCGGCCGCCGGACATGTTCTGGAACATGCTCTGCAGCTGGCTGGTCATCTCCTCCATGCCGGGCGGGGCCATGATCTCCACGCCCATGGGGGTCGCGCTGACCTCGATCTCGATCTCGCGCTCGTCCAGTTCGCCCTCGCGCAGCTTCTTGCGCAGCTTCTGGCGCGTCTCCGAGTCCGCCGGTTTCTCCGGCGCCTCCTGCGGCTGGGCGAAGAAGCCGCCGCCGCTGGCGCGCGGCGGTGGCAGCAGGGCATCCAGGATGCGCTCCTCGGCGGCATCCTCGGCCCGGTGGCGGACCTTGGTCATCTCGGCCTCGCGGGTCATCTTGATGGCGATGTCGACCAGGTCGCGGATGATGGATTCGACGTCGCGGCCGACATAGCCGACCTCGGTGAACTTGGTGGCCTCGATCTTGATGAAGGGGGCGTTGGCCAGCCGCGCCAGGCGCCGCGCGATCTCGGTCTTGCCCACGCCGGTGGGGCCGATCATGAGGATGTTCTTGGGCGTGATCTCGTTGCGCAGCGCCTCATCGACCTGCATCCGGCGCCAGCGGTTGCGCAGGGCGATGGCCACGGCGCGCTTGGCCGACTGCTGGCCGATGATGTGCTTGTCCAGTTCCTGGACGATTTCGCGCGGCGTCATTTCCGACATGGGTCAGCCTTCGTCCGTCAGGGTTTCGATGGTGAGATTGCGGTTGGTGTAGATGCAGATGTCGGCGGCGATGTGCAGGCCGCGCTCGACGATCTCGCGCGCCTCCAGTTCGGTGTTCTCCAGCAGGGCGCGCGCCGCGGCCTGGGCGTAGGGCCCGCCGGAGCCGATGGCGATCAGCCCTTGCTCGGGTTCGACCACGTCGCCGTTGCCGGTGATGATCAGCGAGGCGGTCCTGTCGGCCACCGCCAGCAGCGCCTCCAGCCGCCGCAGGGCGCGGTCGGTGCGCCAGTCCTTGGCCAGTTCGACGGCGGCCCGGGTGAGGTTGCCGTGGTGCTTGTCCAGCTTGGCCTCGAAGCGCTCGAACAGGGTGAAGGCGTCGGCGGTGCCGCCGGCAAAGCCCGCGATCACCTGGCCCTGGTGCAGGGTGCGCACCTTGCGCGCATTGCCCTTGAGCACGGTGTTGCCGAGCGTGACCTGGCCGTCGCCGCCGATCACCACCTGGTTGCCGCGGCGCACCGACAGGATCGTGGTGCCGTCGAATTGTTCCACTGACGCGGTCTCCGATTGCGAAGGACTGGGGATTGTACCTGAAACGGTGGCTCCGGGTCAGGCTTGGCGCCGGGAACGCAGAGGGCGCGGAGGCGCAGAGGATGTGGGGTTGAATTGCCCGGCCGCTTCGCGGCGGGCAAATCAATTCGGTCGGAACCCGCCCCAGTTGTAAGAGCGTAGGATGGGTGGAGGCGCCACGCGCCGTAACCCATCGTCTGGCACAGGGAATGATGGGTTGCGCTGCGCTCCACCCATCCTACGCTACTCCTCGCTTTTCACTCCTTTCCGCCGACGCGCGCGCGGATGGGACTGGTCGTAGACCTCGGCCAGGTGCTGGAAGTCCAGGTGGGTGTAGATCTGGGTCGTGCTGATGTCGGCATGCCCCAGCAGTTCCTGCACCGCGCGCAGGTCGCCGCTGGATTCGAGCAGGTGGCTGGCGAAGGCGTGGCGCAGCATGTGCGGATGCACCCGCCCCGGCAGGCCGCGCTGACGGGCGCGGCGCTCCAGCCGCTGCTGGACGCTGCGCGGCGTGAGCCGGGTGCCGCGGCGGCTGACGAACAGGGCCGGCTCGTCCGGCGCGGCCAGTTCACCGCGGATCTCCAGCCAGCGCGCCAGCGCGGTACGGGCCTGGCGTCCGACCGGCAGTATCCGGCTGCGGTTGCCCTTGCCGGTGACGCTGACCAGGGCATCGCGCAGATCGAGATGACTGCAGTCCAGCCCGACCAGTTCCGCCAGGCGCAGGCCGGAGGAGTAGATCAGTTCCAGCATGGCCTGGTCGCGGCGCTCCAGTGGCTCATCGCCGGCGGGCTGCAGCAGCTGGCTCATGCGGTCCACGTCCAGCACGGCCGGCAGCCGGCGCGGGCTCCTGGGGGCGCGGATGTCCCGGGCCGGGTTGTGCGTGAGCCGGCCCTGGCGGATCAGGAACTCGAACAGGCCGCGGGCGGCGGACAGGCGACGCTGGATGCTGCGTCCCCCCAGGCCGCGGCGATGCTCGCGCGCGGCGAAGGCGCGCAGCTCATGGGCGCTGAGCCGTTTCCAGTCGCCGTGGTCCTGTTCCCGCAGATAGTCGGCCAGGGCACGGAGGTCGCGCCGGTAGTTGCTGAGGGTGTGCGGGGACAGACGGCGCTCATGGGCCAGGTGTTGCAGGTAGGCCTCAACGTCCGCCCATGCCGGTTCGGCGCTCACGCCGGTTCCGGAACCTCGAGGTAGGGGGCCAGGGCGCAGCCGATCAGGTCGCTCAGGTTGCGCAGGAAATGGGTGTCCATGCCCGGGTGATAATAGTTCGAATCCTCGTTGCCGATCGCCAGCATGCCGACGGCGGGGGTGCCACCGAGCGGCAGCAGCGCGGCCGACTGCACGCGGGTGACGCGGTCGCCGAACAGGTAATCGAGTTGTTCCGGACGCAGGTGACCGCACAGGCACTGGCCCTGTTGCAGGACGCGCTCGAACTGACACAGCGCCGGCTCGCCGGCATGGATCAGCCGGATCTGCTCGCTGGCGACCGCGCGCGGCAGCCCCTGGATCGCCAGGGCCACGGCATCGGCGTTGAATTCGCCATAGAGGTGATCGAACAGGGTCTGCAGTGCCGCCTCCAGACCGTGGGCCTGCATCAGGGCGACGGTAAGCCGGTGCAGGTTCTGGTGCAGGGCGTCGTTGTCGCGGCCGATCTGCACCAGCTCCATCAGCTTGTGCTTGTACTGGCGGTTCTGCTCGCGCAGGCTCGCCACCTGGCGTTCGATCAGGGACACGGCCGCCCCGCTCGGGTGCGCGAGTTCGAGCTGGGTCAGCAGTTGCGGCTGCTGCTCGAAGAAGTCCGGGTGCCGGCGCAGATAATCGGCGACCTGCTCGGCGTCGATCTCGCTGGCTGCCTCGCTGCGGGTGTCCAGATTGTTCTGTGTGTTCATAGCTGGAGTGTCCCCTCAAACACGCTGACCGCCGGTCCGGTCATGAAAACGGATGCATCCTCGCCCGACCAGCTTATCACAAGATCGCCGCCGGGCAGGCTGACGCGCACGCGCGCATCGAGCCGGCCCTGCAACCGGCCGGCCACCGCGGCGGCACAGGCGCCGGTGCCGCAGGCGCGGGTCTCGCCCACGCCGCGTTCGAATACCCGCAGGTGAATATGATCCGGTGCGGCAATCTGCATGAAGCCCACATTGACCCGGTTGGGAAACCGCGGGTGATTCTCGATGCGCGGTCCCAGGGTCGCCACCGGCGCCCGGTCGATGTCCTCGACCGTGAGCACGGCGTGCGGATTGCCCATGGACAGGGCGCCGATCATGTATTCCCGTCCCTCGACCTCGAGGCTGTACACAGGCGCGCGCGCCGGCGCCTGAAAGGGAATGGCTGCCGGCTCCAGGCGCGGCGGACCCATGTCCACCGTGACCTGGCCGTCGTCCTCCAGGCGCAGGGCGATCGGTCCGGCCAGGGTCTGCACGGTCAGCGCGCGTTTGGCGCTCAGGCCCTGATCATGCACGAAGCGCATGAAGCAGCGCGCACCATTGCCGCACTGCTCCACCTCGCCGCCATCGGCGTTGTAGATGCGATAGCGGAAGTCGGCCGCAGGGTCGGTCGCGGGTTCGACCAGCAGCAGCTGGTCACAGCCGATGCCGCGGTGACGGTCGGCCAGCCAGCGCACCTGGTCGGGTTCCAGGGCGACGCTCTGGTTCACGGCATCAATGACGACGAAATCGTTGCCCAGGCCGTGCATCTTGGTGAATCGCAGCTGCATGTCGGCAAGCTTACCCCAAAGCCGGTCCGCCTGTCCGCGTCAGGCCGGTTCGGCGCTGACCACCCGGTTCTTGCCGCTGCGCTTGGCCGCATACAGCAGTCGGTCGGCCTGGCGCAGCTGATCGTCGAGACCGCCGCCGGCATCGGCCTGGTGTACGCCGATGCTGATGGTGAAGCTGCGCTCCACGCCGTCGATGCGGATGCGGCTGATCTGGTCGCGGATCTTCTCGGCGACCGCCTCGGCCTCGTGCAGGTCGGTCTCGGGCAGCAGCACCAGGAACTCCTCGCCGCCCCAGCGGGCGGAGAAGTCGCTGGCGCGCAGGCAGTGCCTGAGGATGCGGCCGGTCTCCTTCAGTACCGCATCGCCGACCTGGTGGCCGTGGCTGTCGTTGATCTGCTTGAAATCATCCAGGTCACACAGCAGCAGGCACCAGGGATGGCGCATGCGCCGGGCGCGGGCCAGTTCCTGCTGCAGCTGTTCGTACATGGCGCGGCGGTTGGGCAGGCCGGTCAGGGTGTCGGTGCGCGCCTCCCGTTCCATTGCCTGGCGCAGCGACTGCATGGCGAGGTTGGCCTTGAAGCGGGAATACTCATGCACATAGGACATGATGCTCACCGCCAGGAAGGAGGCGAGAAAACGGGTGGTGAAGTCCGACGCATATTCGGCCTGCAGCAGCGGATTGTCCGGGATCAGCAGCACCACCCCCATGGCCAGGAAGTACAGGCCCAGCAGGGCGCCGCCCAGGCGCGGGCCGTACATGAACAGGATCAGGGGGATGGCGATATAGCTCCACAGCGGTCCGGTGCCGTTCACGCCGCCGGTTACCAATACGTACAGGCAGGTCACCGCCATGATGGCGATGACCACGCCGGCGGCGCTGCGGTAGTTGTGCAGGCGGCGGAACAGCAGGTAATTGCTGATGCCGACCAGGGCCGAGCAGGTCAGCAGGGCACCGAGGAGATGGTCGCCGCGGGACAGGGCGCTGAAGCCGAACATGAACAGGTAGGCTGAGCCCACGGTGGAGAACAGGGCGATGATGAAGGCCTGACGGTTGCGGTCGACGTTCAGCGCCTGGGCGGTGCCCGGGCTGGTACGGGTCGGGTTATTCATTCACTGCTTCTGAATTTGTTCATGCGGGCAGCCCCGCGGGCTTCACGAATGACCCCGGGCAGGAGAATGCGAAGGGGCCGGGCAGTCCCGGGAGTTGTCCGCCAGCGCGACGTTGTTATCACTTATCCATACTGAAGCGGCGAGGTCAATCCTCCGGCAGCAGTGTCTCGCCCCGGTACAGATCCTCGATGGTCTCGCGCGGGCGGATGAGGTGGATCCGGTCGTTGTCGACCATGATCTCGGGCGGCCGCGGCCGCGAGTTGTAGTTGGAGCTCATGGTGAAGCCGTAGGCCCCGGCCGAGCGCACCGCCAGCAGGTCGCCTGCCGCCAGCGCCAGTTCACGCGCCTTGCCCAGGAAGTCGCCGGTCTCGCACACCGGCCCGACGATGTCGTAGCAGCGGGATTCGGTGTCCCGGCGTGGTCGGACCGGGATGATCTCCTGCCAGGCACTGTAGAGCGAAGGCCGGATCAGGTCGTTCATGCCGGCATCGACAATGGCGAAGTTGTGCGCCTCGGTTCCCTTGAGGTACTCGACCCGGGTGACCAGGATGCCGGCGTTGCCGGCGATGGCCCGTCCCGGCTCGAGCAGGATCTCCAGCGGACGGTCGCCCAGTTCGGCCAGCAGCGGGGCGACA
>PABG01000086.1 GCA_002699185.1 Gammaproteobacteria bacterium
CAGATCGCGGGTGATGCCGGGCAGCAGCAGCGGGCCCTTGGGCGGGGTGACCAGCATCCCGTCGTGGACGATGAACAGGTTGCTGGCCGCGCCCTCGGTGGCCTCGCCGTCACGGAGCAGGATGGCCTCGGCCGCACCGGCCTCCACCGCCTGCTGGCGCAACAGCACGTTGGGCAGCAGGGTGATGGCCTTGATGTGGCAGGACTGCCAGCGGATGTCGTCCAGGGTGATGGCGTTGATGCCGTGCTCGGCCAGGGCCGGATCGGGCTCGGGGATCGGGTTGCTCATGGCGAACACGGTGGGTTTGAGATCCAGCGGAAAGGCATGATCCCGCCGCTCCATCACGCCGCGTGTGACCTGCAGGTAAACGGACTGATCTGTGCCCGCGTTTTCACCTACCAGTTCTTCCAGGATGCCCTGCCACTGCGGCTCGGTGTAGGGGTTGGGGATGCGTACCGCCTGCAGACTGTTGTCCAGGCGCTGCAGGTGCGGCTGCAACCGGAACAGGTGACCGCCATAGGCCGGGATCACCTCGTAGACTCCGTCGCCGAACAGGAAACCGCGGTCCATGACGGAGACGCGGGCCTGGTCGTGGGGGAGGAATTCGCCGTTGAGGAAGACGGTGGGCATGGTTGGATCCGGTGAGGAGTAAGGAGTGATGTAGGTCGGGTTAGTGTAGCGTAACCCGACATACCGCGGCATGTGTCGGGTTACGCCTTCGGCTAACCCGACCTACGTGATTCCTCATTCGAAGTACAACAGCACCTCATCCACCGTGCGCTGCCAGAAGGAGCCTTCGTCCACCGACTCCAGCGCCACCAGCGGCACCTCGGTCAGGGTGTTGCCGTCGAGGTTGATGACCAGGCTGCCCCGGGCTTCGCCGGCGGCGACGGGCGCGAGGATGCGCGGGTCGCGCTGTACGTTGGCCTGCAGGTCGTCGTAACGCCCGCGCGGGATGGTCAGATACAGCGGGGTCTCCACGCCGAGCGGCAGGACTTCGCTGGCGCCCTTCCACACCCGGGCGTCGACCAGTTTGGCGCCGGCATCATAAAGCTTGTGCGTCTCGAAGAAGCGGAAACCGTAGTTGAGCAGGGCCTGGCTGGCGTCGGCGCGCGCCTCTTCACTGCCGGTGCCGAGCACCACCGAGATCAGGCGCATGCCCTCGCGTTGGGCGGAAGTGACCAGGCAGTAGCCGGCCGCCTCGGTGTGGCCGGTCTTGATGCCGTCGACCGAGGCGTCGCGCCACAGCAGCTTGTTGCGGTTGTGCTGGGTGATGTCGTTGTAGGTGAAGCTTTTCTGCGAGTACCACTGGTAATACTCGGGAAATTCCTGGATCAGGGCGCGGGCCACCTTGACGATATCGGCCGCGGACATGTAGTGCTCCGGGTCCGGCAGGCCGGTGCTGTTGGTGAAATGGCTGTTCTCCAGTCCCAGATCGGCGGCGTACTTGTTCATGTATTCGGCGAAGGTGTCCTCGCTGCCGGCGATGTGCTCGGCCAGCGCCACCGTGGCGTCGTTGCCGCTCTGCACGATCACACCCTTGAGCAGGTCCTCGACGCTGACCCGCTTGCCCACCTCGATGAACATGCGCGAGCCGGGCATGCGCCAGGCACGCTCGCTGACCCTGACCTGATCGTCGAGGCTCAGGGCGCCCTTGCGGAGTTCCTTGAACACGACATACACGGCCATCATCTTGGTGATGCTGGCCGGTTCCACCGGGCTGTGGCTGTCCTTCTCCGCCAGCACCTGGCCGCTGTGGTGATCGATCAGCAGGTAGGAACGGGCACCAATGTCGGGCGCCTTGGGCACCGGCATGGGCGCGGCGGCCGCGGTCTGGAAGGACAGCAGGAGGAATACGGTCAGGAAGCTGTGGGCGAAGTGCAGAAGGGATTTCATCATTGCTTGGCGTTTCGGATCCGGTCAGACATGAATGGCGCTTGGTTTACCGTCATTGCGATGCCCAGACCCGACGGGCGGGGTGGCCATGATGAACCCCGAGGGGGTTCTGTGGTCCGAAGGGCATAACCGCGGCGCGGCAATCTCATGCGGTGGAAACAGCCGGTTGGAGATTGCCACGTCGCTGTGCTCCTCGCAATGACAGGATATCCTTGCTTAACTGAGTCCCGTTCCAGTCAGACATTGATAACGGGGCGGTTGCGACGGTGACGGTGTCGCGAAAGACCCTAGTCTACCACGACGTGGGGGCGCTGGATGCCGAACCGGGCCAGGGATTCGGCCATGCGATCGGCATCCTCGATGCTGGCGAGCGGGCCGACGCGCACGCGGAATACCGGACGCTGATCGCTGTAGCCCTGCTGGATCTCGATCCCGGGCAGGTCGATGCCCTGCAGCCGGTGGCTCAGCCGCTCGGCATTGTGGCGGGAACTGAAGGCACCCACCTGCAGGTACAGATCGGGATTGCCATCACGGGCCGGCATCACTGCCGGCCGGGGGGCGGCGCTGGCGCTGCGCAGCTGCGGTTCGGGCTGGCCCGGATTCAGGGCCACGACCTCGACCGGGGCCGTGCCGGTGGCGACGATATCGAGTTTCTTCGCCGCCACGTAGGACAGGTCGATGATGCGGCCCTCGTGGAAGGGGCCGCGATCATTGATCTTCACCACGATGGAGCGGCCGTTGCGCAGATTGGTCACGCGGGCATAGGTGGGCAGCGGCAGGCTCTTGTGGGCGGCGGTCATGGCGTACATGTCGTAGGGCTCGCCGCTGGAGGTGCGCCGGCCATGGAACTTGGTGCCGTACCAGGAGGCGATCCCGCGCTCGGCATAGCCATGGCTCGAGTCCATGACGTAATAGCGTTTGCCGAAGACCTCGTAGGAACCGGGATTGCCGTAGCGGCTGCGGGGTTCATGGCGCGGGACGGCGTCGGGGATGGAGGCCACATCCACATCGCGCCCGGGGGCGCCGTCGCGGTTGACGTGTGCGCCGCCGCCGCAGGCGCTCAACAGCAGGGCGGTCAGGCCGTAGAGAAGAGGGCGTGTGACGGACATGGTGTGTTTCCTCATGTGCAGCATCCCGTTATCGGTCCCGGTGTGACTGGCCTGAATTGCGTAGGATGGGTGAAGCGCAGCGCAACCCATCATTGTCCGGCGGTCGTTGATGGGTTACGGCGCTGCGCGCCTTCACCCATCCTACTTGCTATTCCTGCACCCGTCCCTGTTCGCGCCGCTCGGCGATAGCGCGCGAGAGTTGATGTACCGCCATGGCGTACAGCGGGCTGCGGTTGTAACGGGTGATGACATGGAAATTGTTGAATACCACCCAGTATTCCTGGCCGTCAGCGGTCTCCAGCGCGATCAGGCCGACCCGGGTATCGGGGTCGATGGCGGTCTCGGTACGGACACCGTATTCGCCCAGTTTCGCTGCCGCGATACTGGGTTTGACGCCGGCCTCCAGCAGGGCCTGGTGCGCCTCGCCCTCGACGCTGGCCCGCACGGCCACCGGGGCACCGTGTTCCCAGCCATGCTCATGCAGATAATTGGCCACGCTGCCGAGGATGTCCTCGGGGCTGTGCCAGAGGTTGCGCTGGCCGTCCTGGTCGAAGTCCACCGCATAGTGGCGGTAGCTGCTGGGAATGAACTGGCCATGGCCCATGGCGCCGGCGTAGGAGCCCAGCGCATCGGCCATGTCGATGCCTTCCTCGCGGCTGAGGAGGAAGAACTGGTGCAGTTCCCTGCGGAAGAAATCGGCCCGGGGCGGGTAGTCGAAGCCCAGGGTGGCCAGCGCATCCAGCACCCGGTAGCGGCCCGCGTGCCGGCCGTAGCGGGTCTCGACGCCGACGATGGCGACGATCACACGGGGATCGACCCCGAGTTCCTGCTCCACCCGTTCAAGGATGGCCGCGTGCTCGTCCCAGTAGACGGCGCCGAGTTCGATGCGTTCACGATTGACGAAGATGGGCCGGTACTGGAACCAGGGCTTGGCCTCGGCCGGGCGCGAGATGGCATCCAGAATGCTCTGCTTGCGTTCGGCCGAGCGCAGCCAGCCGCGCACCTCGTCGGCCTCGAAGCCGGCCTCGACCAGTTCCTGGACAAAGTCGTCGGCCAGTGGGTGATCGGCATAGGACGTGGCGGCAACCGGGCCGGAGAACAGGGCAAGCAGGGCAAGAATGAAGGGCTGGCGCATGGGTGGCTAACTCTGCAGCAA
Organism: Gammaproteobacteria bacterium; assembly: GCA_002699185.1. Lineage (GTDB taxonomy): Bacteria > Pseudomonadota > Gammaproteobacteria > Thiohalobacterales > Thiohalobacteraceae > Thiohalobacter. Next base: position 4,162 of record PABG01000086.1, read on the forward strand.
TCTGCGGTGAGTGTGGATGGACATCAGCATACCGAATCCGGCCAGCAGGGTCACCATCGAGGTGCCGCCGTAGCTCACCAGGGGCAACGGCAGGCCGACCACCGGCAGCAGGCCGGTGACCATGCCGGTGTTGACGATCAGGTAGACGAAGAAGGTCAGCGACAGGCTGCCGCCCAGCAATCGGGTGAAGGTGTCCTGGGCGCGGGTGGCCAGATACAGGCCGCGCAGCAGGATGAAGGCGTAGACCCCGAGCAGCAGCAGCACCCCGACCAGGCCGAATTCCTCGGCCAGCACGGCGAAGATGAAATCGGTGGAGCGCTCCGGCAGGAACTCCAGGTGCGACTGGGTACCGTTGAGCCAGCCCTTGCCGTACAGGCCGCCCGAACCGATGGCGATCTTGGACTGGATGATGTGATAGCCCGCGCCCAGCGGGTCCTGCTCGGGGTTGAGGAAGGTGATCACCCGCTGGCGCTGATAGTCGTGCATGAAATACCACAGCACCGGCAGCAGGGCGCCGGCCAGCACGCCCAGCGTGGCCAGCAGCCGCCAGGACAGCCCGGCCAGGAACAGGACGAAGAAGCCGGCGCTGGCGATCAGCAGCGAGGTGCCCAGGTCCGGCTGACGGGCGATCAACAGGGTCGGAATGATGATCAGCAGTCCGGCGCCCAGCAGCCGTCTGGCATCGGGCGGCAGGCGGGCATCGGCCAGGAACCAGGCGATCATCATCGGCACCAGCAGCTTCATCACCTCTGAGGGCTGGAAGCGGATCACGCCCAGATCGAGCCAGCGCTGGGCGCCCTTGCCGACATCGCCGACCACCAGCACGGCCACCAGCAGGCCGATGCCGGCACCGAACAGCCAGGGGGTCCAGCGATGCAGCAGCGAGGGCGGAATCTGTGCCACCACGAACATCACCACGAAGGCCAGGCCGAGGCGGATGAGCTGGCGCTGGAGCACGGCATCGCTCTGGCCCGAAGCGCTGTAGAGCACCACCAGGCCCAGCACGCACAGGCCGAGCAGGCCCAGCAGCAGCATGCCGTCCAGGTGCAGGCGCTGCATCAGGGTGCGTCGGGTGCCGGAGCCGGGATTGATTTCCATATGTGCTGCATTCGTCCTTATCAGTTCAAAAACATTCTAACCGCCAGGGCGCAGATGTCAGGTCAGAGGGTAGGCCGGAATAAGGGCCGCATGGCCCGTTTCCGGCAGCGGCCAGGCGTGCCGGGAACGGCTACGCTTATCCCGGCCTACATTCTTCAGGGCGTTTCAGAGTCTTGCGTAGCGAAATAGGCATCCAGTATCTGCCGTGCGATCGGCGCGGCCACGCCACTGCCGGAACCGCCGTTCTCCACCACCACCGCCACCGCGATGCGCGGGTCGTCGACCGGGGCAAAGGCGATGAACAGGGCGTGGTCGCGCAGACGGAAGGCGATCTCCTCTGGATCATATTCGTAGTCCTCCTCCTGCGGCATGCTGAATACCTGTGCCGTGCCGGTCTTGCCGCCGATGCGATAGCCCAGCCCCTCTCCGATGGCGCGGGCCGTGCCGCGCGGCCCATGCACCACGTCGATCATGCCCTGGATGACCTCGTCCCAGTTGCGGATGTCCGAATGCGGGATGCGCCGGGCCTGGGGCTGGAATACCGGCTGCAGTCCGGGGCTGTCGGGTGCATGCAGCGCCTTGACCAGGTGCGGCTGATAGAAGTCGCCGTAGGTGGCGAGTGCCGCGGTGGCGGCGGCCAGCTGCACCGGGGTGGTCAGGTTGAAGCCCTGGCCGATGCCGCTGATCAGGGTCTCGCCCGGGAACCAGGGTTCGTTTCTGGCCCGGCGCTTCCATTCGCTGGAGGGCAGCAGCCCGGGCAGTTCGCCGACGATATCGATGCCGGTGCGCTCGCCGAACCCGAACTGCGCCAGAAAGTCGTGCATGCGGTCGATGCCGAGCGAGCGGGCCAGATCGTAGAAATAGACGTCGCAGGACTGCGCGATGGAATCGTGCAGGTTCATATGGCCGTGGCCGCTGCGTTTCCAGTCGCGATACAGGCGTTCCTTGCCGGGCAGGGTATAGAAACCGGGGCAGAAGACATGGCTGTCCGGACGTATCACGCCCAGTTCCAGCCCGGCCAGGCCGACGAAGGGCTTGAGTGTGGAGCCGGGCGGGTACTGGCCGCGCAGGGCGCGGTTGAACAGGGGCTGATCGGGATTGCGCTGCAACGCCTGATAGCGGTCGTATTCGATGCCCTTGACGAAGGGGTTGGGGTCGAAGCCCGGCAGGCTGACCAGCGCCAGCACCGAGCCGTCGCGCGGATCGATGGCCACGGCCGATCCGTTGAATTCGCCGAAGGCGGCCTCGGCCGCGGCCTGCAGTCGGGCGTCGAGGGTGAGATAGAGGTCGCTGCCGGGGAGCGGGGACTGGCGTTCGAGTACCCGCAGGGTGCGGCCCTGGGCATTGGTCTCCAGCTGCTGGTAGCCGACCGTGCCGTGCAGCACGTCCTCGTAGGTCTTCTCGATCCCGGTCTTGCCGGTATGGGTGGTGCCGCGATAGTTCTTCTCGTCCAGCACCTGCAGGTCGTTTTCGTTGATGCGGCCGACATAGCCGACGGCGTGGGCGGCCTGGCTGCGCAGCGGATAGTGGCGGGTGAGTCCTGCCTGTATGTCCACGCCCTGGAAGCGGTGCCGGTTGATGGCGAAGCGGGCCACTTCCTGATCGTTGAGATGCAGCCGCAGCGGCACGCCCTCGAAACGGTGCATCCGCTGGCGCAGGCGATGGAAGCGCTCGATGTCCTGGGTGCGGATTTCGATCAGTTCGCCCAGCCGGTCCAGGGTGGCTTCCAGGTCGTCGACCTGCTCGGGGACGATATCCAGGCGGTAGGAAGGCAGGTTCTCGGCCAGCAGCACGCCATTGCGGTCGAAGATCAGGCCACGGGTCGGAGGGACCGGCTCGATGCGGACCCGGTTGTCCTCGGACAGGGTACGGAAGTGCTCGTGGGAGACGATCTGCAGATAGGCCAGCCGGCCCAGCAGGACCAGCAGCAGCAGGAAGGCGACCAGGATGGCGGCCAGGGTGCGGCGCAGGAACAGGCGGCTTTCCTGGAGGTTGTCCTTGAGTGTGATCCTGCGTGCCACGGATGTTTGTCCCGGTGCCGGTTCAGCTGACGTGGAAGGCGCGGCGCAGCCCCCGCAGCAGCACGAACACGGCCGGCCACAGAGCCGCGCCCACCACCGAGGGCAGCCAGTACAGCCAGGACTGGATCGGCCGCCCGATGATGCCGTTGATCCAGAAGATGATCAGTTGGGCCAGCATCAGCAGTATCAGTATGCTCAGACTCTGCTGCCACAGCGGATGCAGCCGCAGCCGCTGGTGCAGATTGATGATGAGGTAGCTGGCCACGGCATAGGCCAGGGCATGCTGACCCAGCAGGGTGGCGGTGAGCACATCCTGGAACAGCCCGGTCAGCCAGGCGATGCCCACGCCGATGCGCTGCGGCAGGGCCAGGCTCCAGTACAGCAGGATCAGCAATGCCCAGTCCGGGCGGTACAGTTCCAGCACGCGGGGCAGGGGCACGATGCCGAGGATCAGGCCGATCAACAGGCTGAGCAGGATCACGCCGCCGCCCTGGTGTCGAACCAGTGTGCTCATGGTGTCGGTTCCCCGGCAGTTTCGTCTGCGGCCGGTTCCGTTGCAGCCGGATCCATGCCGGCCTCGTCCTGGGACCAGACCAGCAGTACCTCGCGGCTGCGGTTGAGTTCGGCCAGCGGTCTCGCGAACACCTGGGCAAAGGGCTCGCCCGGGTCCCGGATCACATTCTGTACCTCCGCCACCGGGTAGCCGGGAGGGAAGCGCCCGCCCAGCCCCGATGTAATCAGCAGATCCCCGGTCCGGATATCGGCATTATTGGGCAGATAGGGCAGGGACAGGCTGGTCAGCGAACCGGTGCCCAGGGCAATGCTGCGCAGCCCGTTGCGGTTGACCTGCACCGGGACGGCGTGGGCGGGATCGGTGATCAGCATGGCGGTGGCGGTGAAGGGGCCGGCCTGCACCACCTGGCCCATCACGCCGTTGGCGTCGACCAGCGGCTGGCCGGTGTAGAGATCGTCATGGCTGCCCTTGTTGAGCAGGATCTGGTGGCGATAGGGATCCAGGTCCACAGCCATGATCTCGGCGATCAGGACCCGTTCACGGACCTTGAAGGAGGAGTCGAGCAGTTCGCGCAGGCGCAGATTCTCCGCCTCCAGCGCCTCGAGCTTCTGCAGTTCCGCCTTGAGAATGAGTTGCTCGGTGCGCAGGCGGGCGTTTTCCTCCTGCAGGGCGCGGCGGCTGGAGAGGGTCTCCTGGAACCAGTCCTGGCTGGCCGCCGGCTGGTCCACCAGCCACTGGATGGGGAAGACCACCACCGACAGGGCCGAGCGCAGGCTGTCCAGGTGCTGCTGGCGCTGGTCGAGGGTCATCAGGAGGATGGAGGCGAAGACGAAGACCACCAGCCTGGCAGTCAGGGAGGGGCCTTGTGTGATGAAGATGAGTTTGATGGTTCCGTGCTCCGCGTGTCCCGATGAATGGACCAGCGGTTATGTTACCTGTACGGGGCGGGATGGGCTATACGGTGTTTGAGTGAGGAGTGAGGAGTGAGGAGTGAGGAGTGAGGAGTGAGGAGTGAGGAGGGGCTAGCCCTCCAGCGAGAACACGTCCCCGCCGCGCTCGTCCATCATCTCCAGGGCGCGGCCGCCGCCGCGGGCGACACAGGTCAGCGGATCGTCGGCCACCACCACCGGCAGGCCGGTCTCCTCCATCAGCAGTCGGTCCAGATCCCGCAGCAGGGCGCTGCCGCCGGTGAGCACGATGCCGCGCTCGGCCACGTCCGCGCCCAGTTCCGGCGGGGTCTGTTCCAGCGCGGTCTTGACCGCGCTGACGATGCCGGACAGCGGCTCCTGCAGGGCCTCGAGGATCTCGTTGCTGTTGAGCGTGAAGCTGCGCGGCACGCCCTGGGCCAGGTTGCGGCCCTTGACCTCCAACTCCTTGACCTCGTTGCCGGGATAGGCCGAGCCGATCTCGTGCTTGATGCGCTCGGCGGTGGATTCGCCGATCAGGGTGCCGTAGTTGCGGCGCACGTAATTGATGATGGCCTCGTCGAAACGGTCGCCGCCGATGCGCACGGAGGAGGAATAGACGATGCCGTTGAGCGAGATCACGGCGACTTCCGAGGTGCCGCCGCCGATGTCCAGCACCATGGAGCCGCTGGCCTCGTCGACCGGCATGCCGGCGCCGATGGCCGCGGCCATGGGTTCCTCGATCAGGTAGACCTCGCGGGCGCCGGCGCCGGCGGCCGATTCCTTGATGGCGCGGCGCTCGACCTGGGTGGAACCGCAGGGCACGCAGATCAGCACCCGCGGGCTGGGGCGGAAGAAGCGGCCCTCGTGCACCTTATGAATGAAGTGCTGGAGCATCTTCTCGGTGACGGTGAAATCCGCGATCACGCCGTCCTTGAGCGGGCGGATGGCGGTGATGTTGCCCGGGGTGCGGCCGAGCATGCGTTTGGCCTCGATGCCGACGGCGGCGATGCTCTTCGGCCCGCCCGGCCCGCGGTCCTGGCGGATGGCGACGACCGAGGGCTCGTTGAGTACGATGCCGCGCCCGCGGACATAGATTAAGGTATTGGCCGTGCCCAGATCGATGGAGAGATCTTCCGAGAAGATCCCGACGAGTCGTTTGAAACCCAGCATTGGATGGTGACGCCTCCGCGAATTTCGGCGTACTGTAGCAACGGGTGGGGGTTTGGGCAAGATAGATCACCCGGCCTGTGGGTGGCATCACAATGATTTCGCTGAAAAGCGCCGTACGTCGGTCGGGGTTCCCGGGTGCGTGTCAAAGTCGAACTCTTCCCCCATCAAGGGAGGGAAAAGGGCGGACAGTCGTGTAGGCCGGAATAAGGGCTGCAGGCCCGTTTCCGGCATTGCCCCGCCTGCCGGCGCTACACCCCGGGCCCGGGGTGTGTTAATTTTCGCGTTTCTCGCAAGCCTGTTCAGTCATTCAAGGAGTCGCCGTCATGGCCCTGAAGCCAGCGGAAGTGGAAAAGATCGCCCATCTGGCCCGGCTGGCCATAGATCCGGCCGATGTCGAGGGCTATGCCCGCAACCTGTCCGATATCCTGGCCTTCGTCGAGCAGCTCGAGGCGGTGGATGCCGGCGATGTGACCCCGATGGCGCACCCCCTGGAGGCGACCCAGCGCCTGCGCCCGGACGCCGTCACCGAGACCGATCAGCGCACGCACTTCCAGGCCTGCGCCCCGGCCGTCGAGGCCGGCCTGTACCTGGTGCCGCGCGTCATCGAGTAAGACGATTCGAATTTCAGCGATCAGCGACGGATACCCCATGCATACCAAAACCCTGGCCGAACTGGCCCGCGGTCTGCGCGACCGGTCCTTTTCCAGCGAGGAACTGACCCGCCACTACCTCGAGCGTATCAAGCGGTTCGACGGCGAGCTCAACGGTTTCATCACCCTGTGCGAGGACACCGCGCTGGCACAGGCGCGCGAGGCCGATATCCAACTCAGCTCCGGCAGGCCCGGACCGCTGACCGGCATCCCCTTCGCCCACAAGGACATCTTCTGCACCGACGGGGTAAGGACCAGCTGCGGCTCGCGCATGCTGGACAACTTCATCGCCCCCTACGACGCCACTGTCACCGCCCGCTTCAAGCAGGCCGGGGCGGTCATGCTGGGCAAGACCAACATGGACGAGTTCGCCATGGGCTCGTCCAACGAGACCAGCTGGTACGGCCCGGTGAGAAATCCCTGGGACCGCGACACCGTGCCGGGTGGCTCCTCCGGCGGCTCGGCCGCGGTGGTCGCCGCGCGGCTGGCGCCGGCGGCCACCGGCACCGACACCGGCGGTTCCATCCGCCAGCCGGCGGCCCTGTGCGGCATCACCGGCCTGAAGCCCACCTACGGCCGGGTGTCGCGCTACGGCATGATCGCCTTCGCCTCCAGCCTGGACCAGGCCGGCCCCATGGCCGCCAGCGCCGAGGATGCCGCTCTGCTGCTGCAGGCCATGGCCGGTTTCGACCCCCGCGATTCCACCTGCGTGGACCGGCCGGTGGATGACTACAGCGCCGGCCTGAACAACGAGCTCAAGGGCCTGAGGATCGGGCTGCCGAAGGAATACTTCGGCGCGGGGCTGGACGCCGGCACGGCGAAGGCGGTCGAGGCCGCCATCGAAGAGCTGAAAAAGCTCGGCGCCGAGCCGGTCGAGATCAGCCTGCCCAATGCCGGGCTGGCGGTACCCACCTATTACGTGGTCGCCCCGGCCGAATGCTCTTCCAACCTGTCGCGCTTCGACGGCGTGCGCTTCGGTTACCGCTGCGAGAACCCGCGCGACCTGGAGGACCTGTACAAGCGCTCCCGGGGCGAGGGTTTCGGCCCCGAGGTCAAGCGCCGCATCATGATCGGCACCTACGCCCTGTCCGCCGGCTACTACGACGCCTATTACCTGAAGGCGCAGCAGGCGCGGCATCTGATCGCCGACGACTTCAAGGCAGCGTTCGAGAAGGTCGACGTCATTGCCGGCCCGACCGCCCCGAACGTCGCCTTCCGCCTCGGCGAGAAGGTCGACGACCCGGTGACCATGTACCTGTCGGACGTGTTCACCATCGCCGTCAACCTGGCCGGGCTGCCCGGCATGTCGATCCCGGCCGGCTTCGTCGAGGAGCTGCCGGTGGGGTTGCAGCTGATCGGCAACTATTTCGACGAGGCCCGGCTGCTGAATGTGGCGCATCGCTATCAGCAGGTCACCGACTGGCATACGCGGATCCCGAAGGGGTTCGAGTGAGCCGAATGAATGGCCACGGAAAACACGGAAAGCACGGACAGGTCTGAAATAATGTAGGTCGGGTTGGCGTAGCGTAACCCGACATGGAAGTGATCCGCCGTGTCGGGTTACGCCCTGCCGGGGCTAACCCGACCTACAATTCATCCCTGATGCAGGTTCAAAGCCGTTTTGCCTGTATCTTGCAACTTTGTATCTGGAGCAACGCGACATGCAATGGGAAGCTGTCATCGGGCTGGAGATCCACGCCCAGCTGGCGACGAAGAGCAAGATCTTCTCCGGCGCCTCCACCGCCTACGGCGCGGCGCCCAACACCCAGGCCTGCGCAGTGGATCTGGGCCTGCCGGGCGTGCTGCCGGTGCTGAACGAGGAAGTGGTGCGCATGGCGGCCAGGTTCGGCCTGGCCACGCATTCCACCGTTGCCCCGCGCTCGGTGTTCGCGCGCAAGAACTACTTCTACCCCGACCTGCCCAAGGGCTACCAGATCAGCCAGTACGAACTGCCGATCGTGCATACCGGCTATCTGGATATCGAGCTCGATGACGGCGAGACCAAGCGCATCGGCATCACCCGCGCCCACCTGGAGGAGGACGCCGGCAAGTCGCTGCACGAAGGCTTTCATGGCGTCACCGGCATCGACCTCAACCGTGCCGGCACGCCGTTGCTGGAGATCGTCTCCGAGCCCGACCTGCGTTCGGCGAAGGAGGCCGTGGCCTACATGAAGAAGCTGCACTCGCTGGTGCGCTATCTGGAGATCTGCGACGGCAACATGCAGGAGGGTTCCTTCCGCTGCGATGCCAACGTCTCCATCCGGCGCAAGGGCGAGCATCGCTTCGGCACCCGCGCCGAGATCAAGAACATCAACTCCTTCCGCTTCGTCGAGCGCGCCATCAACTTCGAGATCGAGCGCCAGATCGAGGTGCTGGAATCCGGCGGCGCCGTGGTGCAGGAGACCCGCCTGTACGACGCCAACAAGGACGAGACCCGCTCCATGCGCACCAAGGAGGAGGCCAACGACTACCGTTATTTCCCCGACCCGGACCTGCTGCCAGTGGAAATCGATGAAGCCTTCATCGAGGCGGTGCGCAGCAGCCTGCCGGAACTGCCCGACGCGAAAAAGGCGCGGTTCATGCAGCAGTACGGCCTGTCCGCCTACGATGCCGGCGTGCTGACCGCCAGCCGCGAGATGGCGGACTATTACGAGGCCGTGGTTGAAGCCTCGAAGGTGGACGGCAAGCTGGCCGCCAACTGGGTGATGGGCGAGCTGTCGGCCGCACTGAACAAGGACGGCATCGAGGTCGAGGCCTCGCCCATCGACGCCGCTGCACTTGCCGGACTGCTCGTGCGCATCAACGACAACACCATCTCCGGCAAGATCGCCAAGACGGTGTTCGAGGCCATGTGGGCCGGCGAGGGCGACGCCGATGCGGTGATCGAGGCCAAGGGCCTGAAGCAGATCACCGACACCGGTGCCATCGAGCAGATGATCCGCGAGGTCATCGAAGCCAATCCGGAGCAGGTCGAGCAGTACCGCTCCGGCAAGGACAAGCTGTTCGGCTTCTTCGTCGGCCAGGTGATGAAGGCCTCGAAGGGCAAGGCCAACCCGGGTGAGGTCAACAAGCTGCTCAAGCAGTTGCTGGATGAATAAGACGGCTTGCTGTGGCAGCCGCGAACGAACGCGAATAATTACCGCAACTCTTCCGTCATTGCGAGCGATGCAGTCGTAGGCCGGAATAAGGGCCGCAAGGCCCGTTTCCGGCGTCACCCGGGTTGCCGGGAACGCTGCGCTTATCCCGGCCTACGAACTCAACTCCCCCGTCATTGCGAGCCGCGTCTGCGGCGTGGCAATCTCGTTCGGTTGTCGCCTGAGTGAGATGGTTCCGCATTGTCCGCAATGACGATTTCCGCTTCCTCGGCCCCGTCTCCGGCCAGCCACCAGCCCCTGATCCCGGGTGCGTCCCGCTGTTGCAATGAAATGATCAGATTGAGCACCTCGGGGTAGCTCGCCTGTTCGATATCGATGGCCGAGGGCCGGGCCGGGGCGTCGGGATGGGAGTGGTAGATGGCGAACAGCGCCTCGCCGTTCTCGCGCATGCGGCGCATGGCCTCGATCTGTCCGGCCGGATCGAGTTCGAACCGCGACCGCGGATGCCGCGCGATATTGGCAACCGGATAGACTTCATAACCGGTCTCCGGCCGGTGACCGATCAGGCCGCAGACCTCCGCATCCGGTGTGGCCAGCGCGGCCTCCAGCAGTCGCTTGATCAGGGAAGAGGGCAGGGTGATACTGCTCGCAGGCATGATGTTCCTTTGTGGCTCGGGTTGGCCCGAAGGGCGTAACCCGACATCAGGTCCGGATTCGTTGGGTTGCGGCGCGGTTGCGCCTGACCCAGTCTACAAGCCGCATGATAGTCCACGGAGTCCCAGATGTCCGAACGCCTGCTGCTGTGCAGCGACCTCGACCGTACTCTCCTGCCCAACGGCAATCAGCCCGAATCCCCCGAGGCACGTCCGCGCCTGCGTCGGCTGGCCCAGCGCCCGGAGCTCGTCCTGGCCTATGTGTCCGGCCGCAACATCGACCTGATCGAAGCGGCCATCGAGCAGTACCATCTGCCGCATCCTGACTATGCCCTGGCTGATGTCGGCACCTCCATCTACCGCTGGAAGGGCGGCGACTGGCGCCTGTGGGAGAGTTGGCGGCAGAAGATCGGCCATGACTGGCGGCATTACCGCAACCACGACCTGCGTCCGTTGCTGGACGACATCGAGGAGCTGGCGCTGCAGGAAGAGACCAATCAGCACGACTACAAACTCAGCTACTACGCCATGCCGGATCTGGTCGACAGCGGCGTGTTGCTGGAACTGCGCCGGCGGCTGCGCGAACTGCATATCGATTTCGAAGTGGTGTGGAGCGTCGATGAGACCAGCGGCACGGGACTGCTGGACATCCTGCCGGCCAGCGCCACCAAGCTGGGGGCGGTGCGCTTTCTGATGCGGGAACTGGACCTGGGTCGGCATCACACGGTGTTTGCCGGCGACAGTGGCAACGACCTGGACGTGCTGGCCAGCGACATCCCCGGCGTGCTGGTGGCCAACGCCACCGACGAAGTGCGTCAGCAGTCCCTGCGCGAGGCCGAGGCACGCAACCGCGCGGCCGACCTGTACTGCGCCCGCGGCGGTTTCATGGATATGAACGGCAACTACAGCGCCGGGGTGCTGGAGGGGCTGGTGCACTTCCACCCCGAAGTCCGGAGCTGGATCGAATGAGATACACCGTAGGCCGGAATAAGGACCGCAAGGTCCGTTTCCGGCGTGCCCCGAGTTGTGCCGGGAACGCTGCGCTTATCCCGGCCTACGTGACCATGCTCCCGGCAGTGACGCGCGTTCATCAGGATCATTGCAGATAATCCTCTGTGTCTCCGCGTCTCCGCGCCCTCTGCGTTATTCCCGCCAACTGTCGATCATGCACCCGCGACAGGGTCAGCAGCGCCACCGCCGCGCCCAGCAGCGCCAGGCCCATGTCCGACTGGGTGTCCCACACATAGCCCTGGGTGCCGAGGAAGGATTCGGCGGCCTGCTCGTTGACCAGCGCCGCCCACCATTCGATCAGTTCATACAGGGCGCTGATGGCCAGGCAGATGGCCAGGATGATCGGCGCCAGCCAGCCGCGCACCCGCACCACCTCGAACCGCAGCAGGATCTCGCGGGCGACCATGGCCGGGACGAAACCCTGCAGGAAATGGCCCAGCTTGTCGAAGTTGTTGCGCGGCCAGCCGAACCAGTCGCCGATGACATCGAAGGCCGGCACCCGGGCATAGGTATAGTGTCCGCCGATCATCAGGATGATGGCGAACAGCAGGATCAGGACATAGACCAGCGGGGTGAGCGGGAAGTACGGCCGGGTCGCGGCCAGAACCGCCAGCCCGAGCATGGCCGGCAGCACCTCCATCCACCAGGTCAGGCGGTCGTAGGGCTCGATGCCCGACCAGATCAGCACGCCGACATAGATCAGCAGCCACAGCCAGCCGACCGGTCCCGGCAGGAATCGCGCTTGCCTCATCCGTTCCAGTCCGCATGCAGCACCTGCCAGTCGCCGTCCGCGCGCCGAAGACTGAGTTCCAGGCGCTGGCTGTCGAAGGCCAGCCGGCCGGTGTCGGCCGTGCCCAGCCACAACTCGACCGCGGCCCGGTCGGGCGCGGGGAAACGGATGGCGTGGATGCGGGTGAGCAATTTGGGTTGCCGGTAGCGCAGGAACAGTACCCGCAGGCGATTGAGGACGGCGGCGCGGTCGTTGCCGCGGCTGTCGCTGTAGTCCGCGGCGATATGGTCCCTGAGCAGGCCCAGGTCGCGGTCCCGGGCGGCCTGCTCGGCGGCGGCGATCAGTTCGCGCACGGCGGCCTCCGGATCCGGGGGCGCTTCCCCGCAGCCGCTCAGGGCGAGCAGCACAAGCAGTGCCGCCAGCGGGCGGGCGAACCGGGCTGTCGCGGATTGCCGCATCAACCGGTGCCCGCCGGCGTCTGTTCGCGGGTCCCGCTGCACACCGGGCAATGGGGGTCCGGACGCAGCTTCAGGGTGCGCAGTTCGAGTGTGCGGCCGTCGAGCAGCAGCAGTCGGCCGTCCAGGGACTCGCCGATGCCGGTCAGCACCTTGATCGCCTCCAGCGCCTGCAGGCTGCCGATGATGCCGACGATCGGGGCCAGGATGCCGTTTTCGGCACAGGTCTGTTCGGCTTCCTCGCCCTCGCGGTACAGGCACCGATAGCAGGGGCCGGTGGCGAGATCGCCGCGGAACACGCTCAGCTGACCCTCGTAGCGGATGGCCGCGCCCGAGACCAGCGGCCGTCCCGCCTGCCAGCAGGCGGCATTGATGGCGAAGCGGGTGGTGAAGTTGTCGCTGGCGTCGATCACCAGATCGGCCGCGGCCACCGCCGCCGCCAGGGCGGCGTCTTCCAGGCGTTCGGCGACGGCACTGACCCGGGTGTCCGGGTTGATATCGGCCAGCCGGTCGCGGGCCGATTCCACCTTGGGCCGGTCCAGGTCGCCGTGGCCGTGCAGGATCTGGCGCTGCAGGTTGCTCAGGTCGACCCTGTCCGGATCGGCGATGGTGAGCCGGCCCACCCCGGCCGCGGCCAGGTACAGCGCGGCCGGGGAGCCCAGCCCGCCGGCGCCGACGATCAGCACATGCGCGTCATTCAGCCGCTGCTGCGCCTCGACGCCGAAGTCGGGCAGCATGATCTGGCGGCTGTAGCGCAGGAGTTGGTCGTCGTTCATGGGTGGTCCGGGCGTCCGGGAAGAAAGCCCATGGTAACGCTGCAACGGCGGGAGGTGAATCGGCCCCGTCTGGTCTGGGGCCGCTGCTGCAGGAAAAGGGGAGACTCAGAGGTAACGCCGCCAGTGCTCCGGCCGCCCGTCGCGGCAGCCGTGCGGGCGCTGCTGGTACTTCTCGATGAACACGGCCTGGGTGCAGTTGCTGCGGCCGCGCTGGCAGCCCAGCTGTTCCTGCTGTGCCTGTTCGCTGTAGTAGTACAGGGCGCGCTTGAGCTTGATCATCAGGTTGTTGTCCAGGTGAAAGCCCAGTTCCACCAGCAGTTCCTCGATCACCTGCAGGGTGAGCAGGGTGACGTCGTAGCTGATGTGCAGCAGTTCAGGCTCGGCCGGGTGGATATGCAGCACGCCTTCGACATTGCTCAGGATGAGCGCAGCCGCCTGGGCCTGGTGCGGCTCGTGGTGGGGGCCGCGAAACAGGATCTCGCGGTGCTTGATGTGGTCCTGCAACTCGCTCATGGCTCCATGCTAGCCGGGTCGGGGCAGGAATCAAGCACAAATGCCCGCCTCAGCCGCCGCCGGGGCGGCGGCCGGCGCTCGCCCGCGGCTGACCGGCCAGGTCGGGCCGGCAGTGGATGTCAATAAAATCCTTTTTCTTCAGTAAGCTGGCGACCGCTTCGGCCTGGTCGAAGCCGTGTTCCAGTACCAGCCAGCCGCCGGGTTCCAGGTAGGCCGGCGCCTGCATGATCAGATGCTCCAGGTCGTCCAGACCGGCGCCGCCGGCGGCCAGGGCGCGGCGCGGTTCGAAGCGCACATCCCCGGCCTTCAGGTGCGGGTCGCGTTCGGCCACATAGGGCGGGTTGCTGACGATCAGTTGAAACCGGCGGCCGGCGACCGGCGTGAACCAGTCGCCCTCCAGCAGTTCCAGGTTGCTCACGCCAAGGCGCTCGCGGTTGCGCCGGGCCACGGCCAGGGCGGCGGCGGAGATATCGGTGGCGGTCACCCGGCAGCCCGGGCGCTCCCGGGCCAGCATCAGGGCCAGCGCCCCGCTGCCGGTGCCCAGATCCAACAGCGCCCAGTCGGCCCCGGGCGGGATCTTCTCCAGCGCCAGTTCCAGGGTGATCTCGGTCTCGGGGCGTGGAATCAGGGTGTCGGGGCTGACCTCCAGTTCCTGCGACCAGAACTCGCGCCGGCCCAGCAGGTGGGCGACGGGGCGGCCTTCCAGCCTCTGGTTCAGCAGGGCGTCGGCCTGCGCGCGCTGCGCGGGCTCCAGGGCGTCGTCGCCGTGGGCGTAGAGATAACTGCGGGGCCGGTCCAGGGCATGGCCTAACAGAATCTGGGCATCCAGGCGCGGGGAGTCGCTGCCGGCCTCGCCCAGTTGCTGCACGGCCCGGCGCAGCCAGTCCTGCAGGGTCAGGGGGTCACTCGGCATGAATGGCGGCCAGCTGATCGGCCTGGTATTCGCTGATCAGCGGGTCGATCACCGGATCCAGATTGCCGGCCAGGATCTCGTCGAGCTTGTGCAGGGTCAGGTTGATGCGGTGGTCGGTGACCCGGCCCTGGGGGAAGTTGTAGGTGCGGATGCGTTCGGAGCGGTCGCCGCTGCCGACCAGGCTGCGCCGCGTCTGCGCCTGTTCGCTGGCGCGGCGGTCGCGCTCGATCTGCTCCAGTCTGGCCGCCAGCAGTGACAGGGCCCGGGCCTTGTTCTTGTGCTGGGAGCGCTCGTCCTGGCACTCGACCACGATGCCGCTGGGCAGGTGGGTCAGGCGCACGGCCGAGTCGGTGCGGTTGACGTGCTGGCCGCCGGCGCCGGAGGCGCGGTAGGTGTCCACCCGCAGGTCGGCGGGATTGATGTCCACCGCCTCGGCTTCCTCCAGTTCCGGCAGCACCGCCACGGTGGCGGCCGAGGTGTGGATGCGGCCCTGGGACTCGGTCTCCGGCACCCGCTGGACCCGGTGGGCGCCGGATTCGAACTTGAGTCGCGAGTAGGCGCCCTGGCCGACGATGCGTGCGATGACTTCCCTGTAGCCGCCGTGTTCGCCCGGTGATTCGCTCAGGATTTCCACTTTCCAGTTATGTGTCTCGGCGTAGCGGCTGTACATGCGCAGCAGGTCGCCGGCGAAGATGGCGGCCTCGTCGCCGCCGGTGCCGGCGCGGATCTCGAGGAAAATGTTGCTGTTGTCGTGCGGGTCCTTCGGCAGGAGGTGTTTCTGCAGTTCCAGTTCCAGCGCCTCCAGGCGTTCGCCTGTCGCCCGGCGTTCCTGCTCGGCCATCTCGCGCACCTCCGGGTCGGGGTCGTCGAGCATCTGTTCGGCGCTTTCCAGATCCGCCTGCGCCTGCCGGTAATCGCGGTAGCATCGGATCACGGGTTCGAGTTGACTGTATTCCATCGACAGGCTGCGGAAGCGGTTCTGGTCGGCGATGGTCTCGGGTTCGGACAGCAGGGCGCTGATCTCCTGGAAGCGATCGCTCAGATTATCGAGTTTGGTGTGGATCGAGCTTTTCATGCGGATATGCACACGAATCGCGCAGCGATCCCTGCACCCTCTCTCCCTCTCCCACCGCTCGCTTTGCGATCGGTCCCCCCTCTCCCGCTGCGCGGGCGAGGGGAGGTCGCAGGTGGCCTGCGGCCACCGGTTTCTGGACAGGGCCGGGGTGAGGGTGCCGGAGCTGAAGCGGCAGGGATGATGAGGGGCCGTACGGTCATTTCTCAGGCTCGTCCAGACCGAACAGTTCGCGCGCCGCCTCGATCAGGTCGGCACGGCCGTCGTAGCCGGCCTGGCGCAGATTGGCGCTGGGCGCGTGCAGCAGCTTGTTGGTCAGGGTGTGGGCAAGAAACTCCAGCACCGCCTCGGGCTCCCGGCCCTGGCGCAGCTGGGCCAGGGCCTTGTCCAGGACCTCCCGGCGGCTGGCATCGGCCCGGTCGCGGCAGGCGCGGATGGTCTGCACCGCGTCCAGTGAGCGCAGCCAGCCATAGAAGTGCGCGGCCTGCACCTCGATGATCTCCTCGGCCTGATGGGCCGCCTCGCGGCGCGACTTCAGCCCCTCCTGGATCACCTGCTGCAGGTCGTCGATGGTATAGAGATAGACATCCTCGAGTTTGCCGACTTCGGGTTCGATGTCGCGCGGCACGGCGATATCGACCATGAAGACCGGCTTGTGCTTGCGTGTCTTGAGTGCGGCCTTGATCGCGTCGCGCCGCAGCACCGGCGTCTGGCTGGCGGTGGAGGCGATGATGATGTCGGCTTCGGCCAGATGGGCGGGGATCTCCTCCAGGGCGATGGCGTAGCCGTTGAACTGGCTGGCCAGGGCGTGGGCGCGCTCGACCGTGCGATTGGCGATGATCATGCGGCCGAGCTGCTGCTCATGCAGGTGGCGGGCCGCCAGTTCGATGGTCTCGCCGGCGCCGATCAGCAGGGCGGTGGTCTCGCCGAGATCGCCGTAGATCTGCCGGGCCAGGCGCACCGCGGCGAAGGCCACCGACACCGGGCTGGCGCCGATGGCGGTATCGGTGCGGACCTGCTTGGCCACGCTGAAGGTGTGCTGGAACAGGCGGTTGAGCAGGTGCGAGACGGTGCCCGCCTCGCTGGCCGCCTGGAAGGCAGCTTTCAGCTGGCCGAGGATCTGGGGTTCGCCCAGGACCATGGAATCCAGCCCTGAGGAGACCCGCAGCAGGTGCTTGACCGCCTCCAGGTCCGGATGCACATAAACATAGGGCTGAAGCTGGTCGCGCCCCAGTCGATGATAGGCGGACAGCCATTCCAGCAGCGGCTGATGCCCGGTCTGATCCAGGTGGCAGTAGATCTCGGTGCGGTTGCAGGTCGACAGGATCGCCCCTTCCTGCACCCCGGGCAGGCCGGCCAGTTCGCGCAGGGCCTCGGGCATGCGCTCGGCCGGGAAGGCCACGCGCTCGCGGATATCGACCGGTGCGGTGCGGTGATTGATGCCGAGTGCGATCAGGGACATGGAAGGGCTGGTGGATGCAGTCGAACCGGAAATTCTGCGGGATATTCCAGGGGATTACAAGAAACCTCTGAACGACCGGAGGGACGCGGCCTGATAGAAATCGGTCGGCAAGTCATCGTACACTGAGGTTTGGATCACGCATTGGCACAATACCCCAGATGAAGACTTCCGTTTCGATCCCGGCCGGATTGCTGGCCGCATTGCTGCTGGGCGGCTGCCAGCACCTGGAACCCCTGGCGACGGCCCCGGAGCCCGCCGGGCCGGCCACCGAGACCGCGCCCGGGGCGGAGGCCGACCAGACTGGCGCGCCGCCGGCGTCCCCGGCCGTGGCCGAGCTTTCCGGCGATGTCCTGTTCGATATCCTGCTGGGCGAGATCGCGGGGCAGCGCAACCGGCTGGATGTGTCGGTCGAGCATTACCTGCGGGCCGCCGAGTCCAGCCGCGACCCGCGCGTGGCCGAACGGGCCCTGCGCATCGCCGCCTTCGCCAAGGATGAGCGCGCGGCACTGGCGGCCTCGCGGCGCTGGGTGGAACTGGCGCCTGACAGCCTGGATGCGCGCCAGTCGCTGGCGGTGCTGGCGCTGCGCGCCGGTATCGAGGACGAGGCCTTTACCCAGCTGGAGCAGATCATCACCGAACTGGGTGCCGGTGACCAGGCCTTCACCGCGGTCACCGGCCTGCTGGCCCGCGACGAGGACCGGCAGGCCGCGCTGCAGCTGATGCAGCGCCTGGCGCAACAGTACCCCGAGCGCCCCGATGCCCAGCTGGCACTCAGCCGTCTGGCCCAGCATGCGGGCAGGCCCGAGGTGGGCATGGCCGCCGTGGAGCGGGCCCTGACGCTGCGCCCCGACTGGTCCGAGGCCCTGATCCAGCGGGCCCGGCTGCGGGTCCAGGGTGGAGAGCAGGAACTGGCCCTGCAGGAACTGGCCGCGGCGGTCCAGCGCCAGCCCGACTCCCTGCCGGTGCGCATGACCTACGCCAGGCTGCTGCTGGAGGCGCGTGAATTCCAGGCGGCCGAACAGCAGTTCCGGCAGGTGGTCGAGCAGGATCCCGAGCACCTCGATGCGATCTACTCCCTGGGCCTGCTGGCGCTGGAAGTCGAACGTTACGATGCCGCCGGGAAACGCTTCGAACGCCTGCTCGAACTGGGCGGGCGCACCCAGGAGTCGCGTTACTACCTGGGGCGGATCAACGAGGCGCAGGACGCGCCCGAGTCGGCGATCGAATGGTATGACCGGGTGCGCGAGGGCGACTACCTGCTGGATGCCCAGCTCCGCTCGGCCCGGCTGCGGGCGCAACTGGGTGAAGTGGAGGCGGCGCGGCGTCAGCTGCATGGCATGCGGGTACGCAATCCCGAGCTGGCCGTGCAGTTGTATATCGCCGAGGGGGAACTGCTGGTTACAGTGGGCGCGGAGCAGCAGGCGATGGACCTGTACGACTCGGTGCTGGACACCATGCCGGACAACCCTGACCTGCTCTATGCCCGCGCCCTGCTGGCGGAGAAACTGGGCCGGCTGACGCAGACGGAGCAGGATCTGCGGCGGGTTCTGGAGGTCGAGCCGGACAATGCCCATGCCCTCAATGCCCTGGGTTACACCCTGGCCGACCGCACCGACCGTTATGGCGAGGCGCTGACTTATATTGAGAAGGCCCTGGCGCTGCGGCCCGAGGACCCGGCCATCCTCGACAGCATGGGCTGGGTGCAGTACCGGCTGGGCAACCTGGAGCAGGCCGAGGCCTATCTGCGCCGGGCGCTGGAGCAGGCCCAGGACGGGGAGATCGCCGCCCACCTGGGCGAGGTCCTGTGGCAGCAGGGCCGTCGTGACGAGGCCCGGGAGGTGTGGGAGGCTGCGCGGGAGGCAGGTGCCGACAACCCGGTGCTCGAGCGGACCATGCAGCGCTTCCTCCAGCCCTGATGCCGGTGTCCGCGCAAGCTGCCCTGCTCCGGTTCGCCGGCCTGGTGCTGGCGGTTGCGCTGACCGGCTGCAGCGGGCTCGCCACCCGCGAACCGGCCCGGGTCCCGGCTGCGGACACCTGGACCCTGGAGGGGCGCATTGCCCTGCGGCTGGAGGAAGAGGGCTGGCATGCCAGTGTCGTCTGGCGGCAGCGGCCCGGGAGTTACCGCCTGCGCCTGCAGGGGCCGCTCGGCCAGGGCGCGCTGGAACTCACCGGCAGTGCGGCGGGTGTGATCCTGGAGCGGGCCGACGGCCGTATCAGCCAGGCCCGCGATCCGGATATCCTGTTGTACCAGGAAACCGGCTGGCAGCTGCCGGTCAGCGGCCTGCGCTACTGGGTGCGCGGCCGGCCGGTGCCGGACATCAAGGCCCGCAGCCGCCATGACGACCAGGGACGGCTGGTCGAACTGCATCAGGCCGGCTGGGATATCCGCTATACCGATTTCTTCCAGACCGGCGCACTGCCGCGCCGGATCGAACTGGTCAATGGCGAGGTGCGGGTCAAGCTCATCATCGATCAGTGGCAGCGCCTGCCGGCCGCAGACGAGGCGGATGATGCGAGTTGAGTCCGGCTGGCCCGCGCCGGCCAAGCTCAACCTGTTCCTGCATATCACCGGCCGCCGGCCGGACGGCTACCATACCCTGCAGAGCCTGTTCCAGTTTCTGGATCACGGCGACCGGCTGGACTTCAGTGTCACCGAGGCTCCGGGCGTGCGGCTGCTCGCGCCGCTGCCAGGCGTGCCCCCGGATCGGGACCTGACCGTGCGCGCGGCCCGCCTGCTGCAGCAGCGGGCCGGCGTGAGCCGGGGGGTGGAGATCCGGCTGGACAAGCGGCTGCCGCTCGGCGGCGGCCTGGGCGGCGGCAGCTCTGATGCCGCCACCACCCTGGTCGTGCTGAACCGGCTGTGGAAAGCCGGGCTGGACGAGGACGAGCTGGCCGCCCTGGGGCTGGAGCTCGGCGCCGACGTGCCGGTGTTCGTGCGCGGCCGCGCCGCCTGGGCCGAGGGGGTGGGCGAGCGGCTCACCCCGGTCGAGGTGCCCGAGCCCTGGTACCTGGTGATCGTGCCGCCGGTCAGTGTCAGCACCGCCGCGGTCTTCCAGCATCCGGAATTGACACGGGATTCCCGCCCAATCACAATATCCGACTTTCTCGCGGGCCGGTCGCGCAATGACTGCGAGGCCATCGTGCGTCAGCTTTATCCCGAGGTCGCCGCTGCGCTGGACTGGCTGAACGGCCGGACGCGGGCGCGTCTGACCGGGACCGGTGCCTGTGTGTTCGGCGCCTTCGACGACCGCGCCACCGCCCTGGCCGCGCAGCAGGCCATGCCCGCCGGCTGGGAGGGCTTCATCGCCCGGGGCTGTAACCGCTCACCGCTGCATGCCGCGCTGGAAGTGGGGCGGATGTGAACTGTCGCTTTGCCATTGAACATTGGGCGTAGCCAGGCGGTAAGGCATTGGTCTTTGTGGTTTCGCGCGTAGGTCGGGTTAGCGCAGCGTAACCCGACAATCCGCGGCATGTTGGGTTACGGTGCCATGCACCTAACCCAACCTACACGGCTACATGTATCCGACGGCCGGTGGGCAGAACCGAACAGACAGTATGGGGTAGCAGCCGAATATTGGGGCGTCGCCAAGCGGTAAGGCACTGGTTTTTGGTA
>PABG01000087.1 GCA_002699185.1 Gammaproteobacteria bacterium
TGCTCTGGATGTAGCCGTTGGCGCGGACCATGTATTCGGCCTCGGCCATCTCAATGACCGAGCCGCCGACCTCCTGGTTGCCGCGCTGAATGGCCTGCTTGATCTGCGCCAGCGGGATGCCGTAGGCGCGCAGCCGGTTGGGGTGCACCACCACCTGGTACTGTCTGACCATGCCGCCCACGGTGGCGACCTCGGACACGCCCTCCACGGTCTGCAGTTCGAACTTGAGGAACCAGTCCTGCAGACTGCGCAACTGCGCCAGGTCGTGCCTGCCCGTACGGTCGACCAGGGCGTACTGAAAGATCCAGCCCACGCCGGTGGCATCCGGGCCCAGTGCCGGCGTGACCCCGGGCGGCAGCCGGTCCTGCACCTGGGAGAGATATTCCAGCACCCGCGAGCGGGCCCAGTACAGGTCGGTGCCCTCGTCGAACAGCACATAGACATAGGAGTCGCCGAAGAAGGAATAGCCGCGCACCGTCACCGCGCCCGGCACCGACAGCATGGTGGTGGTCAGCGGATAGGTCACCTGGTCCTCCACCACCTGCGGCGCCTGCCCCGGATAGCTGGTCTTGATGATGACCTGCACGTCGGACAGGTCCGGGATGGCATCCAGCGGCGTGGTCCTGAGCGAGTATCCACCCCAGACCGCCAGGATCACACTCAGCAGCAGGACCAGGAAGCGGTTGTGGATGGACCAGCGGATGATGCGCTCGATCATTTATCTGTACTCACTATCGGCATTAACCCTCAACACGCGGGACACACCTCACTGCGTCATCCTGGCGCAGGCCGGGATCCAGATACCATCGCGGCTCATGGATTCCCGCCTGCGCGGGAATGACGGAACAAAAGGGCGTGCCCCTCCAGCCATCGCCTTATTCGCGTTCATTCGCGTTCATTTGCGGCTGATCCGGCTTCTCCATATCTTCGGCCGCATCCAGCCGGTTCAACGTCCCCCTGATACTGGCCTCGGAGTCGATCAGGAACTGGCCGGAGGTGACGACACGATCACCCTCTTCCAGCCCGCGCCGGATCTCCACCCAGTCACCGGACTCGATACCGGACACCACCTCCTGGGCGGTGAAGCGGCCTTCGCCCAGAGCCAGGATGACGCGTTCGTTCTCACCGGTGCGGATCAGCGCCTCGCGCGGAATGACCAGCCCCGGCTCGCTGGCGCCGGCGAAGATGCGCACATCCGCGTACATGTCCGGCTTGAGCCGCTCCTGCGGATTGTCGAAACGCAGCCTCACTTTCAGGGTATGGGTCTTCGCATCCAGGGTCGGATAGACGAACCCGACCTCGCCCTCCCACACCTCGCCCGGCAGATAGGGCAGTCGCACCTCGGCCGGCTGGCCGACCTCGACCCAGTCGGCCTGGCGCTCGAACACGTCCGCCATCAACCAGACGCTGGACAGATCCGCCAGCGTCATTACCTCGGTTTTCGGCTGCACATACATGCCTTCGCGGATATTGAGCGCGGCGACGATGCCGTCCTGACGGGCGTGGTAGGCCACGCGCTGCTCGACCTTGCGGGTACGGCCCAGCCGATCGATCTGGGCCGGGCTCATGCCCAGCGCCTGCAGCCGTTCGTGCGAGGCCAGCTTGAGGCCCGCATTGCCCGTATTCAGCGCCTGCAGATATTCCTCCTGGGCGTTGACCAGTTCGCGGGAATAGACCTCGAACAGCACATCCCCCTTCTGCACGCGCTCGCCGTCGGACTTCACGTACAGCCGGTCGATCCAGCCGTCGGTGCGCAGATGGATGTGACTGATGTAGTTCTCGTTGTAGTCGACGTAGCCGACCGTATCGATGCGCCGCCACAGGCGGTCGCGCTGGACCTCGGCGGTGCGCACCCCCAGGTTCTGCACCACCACGGGATCGATCTCGACCCGGTCGCCGGCGCCGGCCTCGTCGGCATAGACGGGCACCAGGTCCATGCCCATGGGCGACTTGCCGGGCTGGTCGCGGCGATAGTCCGGGTCCATGGGCGCAACCCAGTACAGGATCTCGCGCTCGCCGCCCCCTGCCGTGGCGCCGGCATCGGAGTCATCGGCAGCATCCGCTCCGCGCTGCCGATCCTGACCACAGCCGCCGAGACCGAGCGCGATGGACATCCAGATTATTGTCAGCATCTTCCGGGTCATGATTCTTCTCCCACCAGGTAGCGCAACCGGGCCGCGGTCTGGGCCAGGTCGGTCCGCAGCCGCAGGGCGGTCAACCGCGCGTCCAGCTGGATCAGCCGCGCCCGCATCAACGCGGTGAAATCCGACACTCCGCTCTGATACGCCTTGAGCGAGGCCTCGGCATGCTGGCCGGCCTCCGGCAGCAACCGCTCACGGTAATGCGCCAGCCGTGCCTGCAGCCGTTCGCGCTCGGCCAGGGCGGTATTCAGCTGCTGGCGCAGTTCACGCCGCAACTCATCGCGCTCGAGCTCGACCGCGGTGACTTCATACCGGCGCGCCGCCAGCACCCGGTCCTGGCGCTTGTCGGTGAACAGCGGCAGGTCCACCATCACCATGGCCGAGAGCAGATCGCTGCGGCCGCTGCCGTCGGCCTCGCGGCCATTGCGCTCTCCATAGGTGACATCCAGACTCCAGCCCGGCTTGTAACGCTCGCGGGCTGCGTCCACCTCCAGCAGGCCGGCCTCGATCTCCCGGTTCACCTGCTGCAGCTGCGGATGGCGGTCCAGGGCCTGATACATGACGGACGGCACGGACAATGCCGGCTGCTCGGGAAAATCCTCGGCCAGGGGCCGCTGGGCGGCCTCCGGGCCGACCAACCGGGCCAGCTCGGCCCGGGCCGTCTCCAGCCGGGTACGCACGCGCTCGCGGCGGTCATTCAGCAGGGACAATTCCACGCCGGCGCGCAACACATCCTGCTGGTTCTTGCGCCCGGCGCCGTAGTAGGCCCGGGTGATGTCGACCAGGTCCTCGAACAGACGATAGGTCTCTTCCAGGATCCGCTGTGCCCGTGACTGGTAATAGACTTCCAGAAAGCTCTGCCGCAGTTGACGCAGCACCTCGCGCCGGCGGGCCTCGGCCCGGGCACTCATGCCGGCGGCGAGGCGCTCCTGGCGCTGTCCGGCCAGGGCCAGGGTGCGTCCCGGCGGAAACCGCTGCTGGATACCGACCTGCAGCTGACTCATGGGGGTGTCGGAACGGTCGAATGACTCGACCGGCAGGTTGCCCACGCCCAGCTTCAGGGTGGGATCGGGCAGCTGGGCCGCGGCCACAGCCTGCTCGTGCCGGGCCCGGGCCCCGGCCTCGAACGCCGCCGCGCGGCGGTCATGGATCAGCGCCAGCGCCTCGGCCTCGGCCAGAGACAGGTGTGCCGCGACAAGGCCGGTCGGATGGACAAGGATCCCGGCCAGGATCCAGGGTAATGCGCGCATGAGAAGCTCCTCGAACGAACCGGATCAGTAGCGGATACGAGGAGGATAGCTATTCCAGAAAGGCGCAGTGCTGCAGATAAAGGGACGCCGAAGCAGGCGGACGGACACGCGCAGCGGCCATGACCGGCGGCGGCGCGCGCCAGGCCTGCCAGGCAGAGGCGCTGCCCGGTTGCAGGGCCGGTTGATCGGGAAACCCGACCGGGGTCAGCGCGGCCGGTTTGGCGAGCGGGCCGCTGCCGATCTCGGCCTCGACGCACAGTGGCCCCTGGTGGTGATGCTCACAGCAATCCGGCGGCTGCGGCTCGGGCTGCGTATGCTGGCAGTGATCGGCCGGCGGCGGCGCCGCGCCGGCCACGGCCCAGCAGTGACCACAGGCCAGCGACAGCCAGCCGGCCAGCAGGATGCCGATCAGACTCAGGATGGATGAACGCCGCTGCCTGTGCATGACATCAATATAACCCATTGACGCAGAAGGGCAAGCCGGTGATAAAGGGCGCCACGGAAAGCACGGAAAAAATACATTTGAAAATCAATCAGCAGGTTGGGGCAGTTCAGTCCTGCGGGCCAGGTTAGTACAGCGAAGCCGACACGGACGCTGCATGTTGGGTTACGGCGCAATGCGCCTAACCCAACCTACATTCACTATTCCGTGTTTTCCGTGTATTCCGTGGCGCTCTTCAAATATATCAGATCCCCATCAGCCGGCGCTGGGCCTCGCGGTACTTCTCGGCCGTCTTCGCCACCACCTCCGGGGGCAGATGGGGGCCGGGGGCGGTCTTGTCCCAGTCCAGGGTCTCCAGGTAGTCGCGCACATACTGCTTGTCGAAGCTGGGCGGACTGGTGCCGGGGCGGTATTCGTCCGCCGGCCAGAAGCGCGAGGAATCCGGGGTGAGCACTTCGTCGATCAGGTACAGCTGGCCGGTCTCGTCCAGGCCGAACTCGAACTTGGTGTCGGCGATGATGATGCCGCGCTCCCCGGCGTAGGCGGCGGCCTCGCCGTAGAGGCCCAGGCTGACGTCGCGCACCATGGCGGCCAGTCCCTTTCCCAGCAGGGCCTCGGTGCGGTCGAAGTCGATGTTTTCGTCGTGATCGCCCACCTCGGCCTTGGTTGAGGGGGTGAAGATGGGTCCTGGCAATTTGTCGGCCTGCTGCAGCCCGGCGGGCAGGTCGATGCCGCATACCGCGCCGGTCTGCTGATACTCCTTCCAGCCGGAGCCGATGAGATAGCCGCGCACAATGGCCTCCACCGGCAGCGCCTTGAGCTTGCGCACCACGACGGCGCGGCCCTCGACCTGTTCGCGCTCGGCCGCATCCGGCAGTACCTGCTCCAGCGGCGTGTCGCTCAGGTGATTGGGCACCATGTCCGCCATGTGCTCGAACCAGAAATTGGACACCGCGGTCAGCACCGCCCCCTTGCCGGGGATGGGCTCGGGCAGCACCACGTCGAAGGCCGACAGCCGGTCGGTGGTCACGATCAGCAGCTGGTCCTCGCCCACCGCATAGATGTCGCGCACCTTGCCGCGCGCCACCAGCGGCAGGCTCTTGAGATCGGATTCGTACAGGGTCTCGCGCATGGGCGGCTCCGGTCGGGCAAAGGCGGGATTCTAGCCCTTTTGAGTGTTGAACCACAAAGGACACGAAGCACACAGGGAGAGAAAAACACTGGTGCACTCGCAGGTTGGGCTGAACGCTGCAGTAGGCCGGAATAAGGGCCGGACGGGCCGTTTCCGGCATTGGCGGTGGTATTGCCGGGAACGCTGCGCTTATCCCGGCCTACAGCTCTCGCAGGTTGGGCTGAACGCTGCAGTAGGCCGGAATAAGGGCCGGGCGGCCCGTTTCCGGCATTGGCGGCGTTGCCGGGAACGCTGCGCTTATCCCGGCCTACAACTGCCCACCACAAAAGCAGCGCCGTGCCTGCCTTCCAGACAGCTGTTCCCCAACCCCGCCCCGGGTGCTAGAATTACTTGTTTCCCAATGGAAACAGGTCGCTACGATGAATGACGACAGCCCCCGCGTGGGCCTGGTGATGGGCTCCGACAGTGACTGGCCGGTGATGCAGAAGGCGGCCGAGATGCTGGAGCGCTTCGGTATCCCCTACGAGGCGAAGGTCGTCTCGGCCCATCGCACTCCGGACCGGCTGTTCGACTATGCCGCCACGGCACGCGACCGGGGACTTGCCTGCATCATCGCCGGGGCCGGTGGCGCGGCCCATCTGCCGGGCATGCTGGCGGCCAAGACCACTGTCCCGGTGCTGGGCGTACCGGTGCCCTCGCGCTACCTCAAGGGAATGGACTCGCTGTTGTCCATCGTGCAGATGCCGAAGGGAATCCCGGTCGCCACCTTCGCCATCGGCGAGGCCGGCGCCGCCAATGCCGGCCTGTACGCCCTCAGCCTGCTCGCCATCGCCGACCCCGATCTGGCCGGTCGCCTCGACGCCTACCGCGAGGAGCTCAAGGCCATGGTCGACGCCATGCAGTTGCCGCCGCAGTCGTGATCCTGCCCGGCGCCACCCTCGGAGTCCTCGGCGGCGGCCAGCTTGGCCGCATGTTCGTCATGGCCGCCCATGCCATGGGCTACCGGGTGATCGTGCTCGACCCCGATCCGCACAGTCCCGCCGGCGTCATCGCCGAGCAGCACCTGCGCGCCGACTACCAGGACCATGCCGCGCTGCAGGTGCTGGGCGATACCTGTTCGGCGGTAACCACCGAATTCGAGAACGTGCCGGCCGCGAGCCTGGACTATCTGGCCCGGCTGTGCCCGGTCCGTCCCGGGCCCGCGGCCGTCGCCATCGCCCAGGACCGCATCCGCGAGAAACGCTACATCCAGGAGCAGGGGCTGGCCACCGCACCCTTCGCCGTGATTGAGGACCCCGAGGACCTGGAGCAGGCCTTCGCCCGGCTCGACCCGCCGCTGCTGCTCAAGACCGCCTCGCTGGGCTATGACGGCAAGGGCCAGGCGCCCGTCGACAGCCTGGAGCAGGCACGTGCCGCCTTTGCCGAACTGGGTGGCCAGCCCTGTGTACTGGAGGCGCGGGTGGAACTCGAGCGCGAGCTTTCGGTCATCCTGGCCCGCAGCCTGGAAGGCGAGACCGCGGTCTATCCGGTGGGCGAGAACCATCATGTCAACGGCATCCTGGACACCACCATCGTGCCGGCGCGGATGCCGGCGGCGGTCACCGACCAGGCCGTGGACATGGCCCGCACCCTGGCCGAATCCATGGATTATGTCGGCGTGATGGCCGTGGAATTCTTTCATACCCGTCAGGGTGAACTGCTGATCAACGAGCTGGCCCCGCGCCCGCACAACAGCGGCCATTACACCCTGGACGCGACCATCACCTCCCAGTTCGAACAACAGGTGCGTTGCCTGTGCGGTCTGCCGCCCGGCGACACCCTGCTGCTCTCGCCGGTCGTCATGGTCAACCTGCTGGGCGATCTGTGGCAACCCGAACCGCCCTGGGAGAAGCTGTTCGCCTACCCCGCCGCCAAGCTGCACCTGTATGGCAAGCGCACGGCCCGCCCGGGCCGCAAGATGGGCCATTTCAACTGCCTGGCGCCGGAGCTGGATAACGCCCTGGCCCAGGTCGAACGGATCCGTGAAGCGTTAAGCGTTAAGCGTTAAGCGTTAAGCGTTAAGCGTTAAGTATCGCAGGATGGGTGGAGCGCAGCGCAACCCATCGATACCGGCAATTATGATGGGTTGCGGCGCAGGCGCCTCCACCCATCCTACCCGGATAGCGCAGGATGGGCTGACGCAGCGAAGCCCATCACTCCTCACTCCTCACTCCTCACTCCTCACTCCTCACTCCTCACTCCTCACTCCTCACTCCTCACTCCTCACTCAATAATAGCCTACACCTATCGTTTAAATCGCTACTTTCGATTTCACAAATAACCTCCCCGCCCCTATTCTTGTCTCCAGGCCAGGCAGCACTGGCCATGATTTTCAACCGCAATCAACAGGAGACACAGACATGCTGCAGGACAAGACCGGAAGCCGTATCCCGAACATCACCTTCCACACCCGTCGGGACAACGAGTGGGTGGACGTCACCACGGACGAGATCTTCAAGGGTCGCAACGTGGTTGTCTTCTCCCTGCCGGGCGCCTTCACCCCGACCTGCTCCTCGGCGCACGTGCCGCGCTTCAACGAACTGGCCCCGGTGCTGCGCGACAACGGCATTGACGAGATCGTCTGCGTGTCGGTCAACGACACCTTCGTGATGAACGAGTGGGCGAAGGATCAGCAGGCCGACAACATCCGCTTCATCCCGGACGGCAACGGCGAGTTCACCGCCGCCATGGGTATGCTGGTGGACAAGGACGACCTGGGCTTCGGCAAGCGCAGCTGGCGCTACTCCATGCTGGTACGCGACGGCGTGATCGAGAAGATGTTCGTGGAGCCCGAGGTGCCGGGCGATCCCTACGAGGTCTCGGATGCCGACACCATGCTCGACTACATCAACCCGCAGGCGCAGAAGCCGCACGACGTGGTGCTGTTCACCAAGCCAGGCTGCCCCTGGTGCGCCCGCGCCAAGGGCATGCTGAGTGATGCCGGCATGGAGTTTGATGAGATCAGCGTCGGCAGGCAGGTCTCGCTGCGCGCGGTACGCGCCGCCAGCGGCAGCGACACGGTGCCGCAGGTCTGGGTCGACGGTGTGCACATCGGTGATTCCGATGCGCTGGCCGAGTGGATGCAGCGGCGCGAGGCTGCCTGATACTGAGGCGGCGTTAACGCAAGGACGCAAAGGCGCAAAGATTTTATGAAGTGATTTTACTCTGCGCCTCCGCGTCTCTGCGCACTCTGCGTTTTCATCGAACAAGCCAGGGAGAACCTCCATGAACAAGCACTACGACCTCATCGCCATCGGCGGCGGCAGCGGCGGATTGGCTGTCGCTGAACGCGCCGCCCAGTTCGGCCGGCGGGTCGCCGTGATCGATCCGCAACCCCTGGGCGGGACCTGCGTGAACGCCGGCTGCGTGCCCAAGAAGGTCATGTGGCACGCGGCCCAGGCCCGCGAGGGCCTGCACCAGGCCGGCGCTTTCGGGATCCGGGTACAGGACCAGGGGCTCGACTGGGCACAGCTGGTCACCGGACGCGATGCCTACATCGACGCCATCCGCGATTACTGGGCCGGCTATGCGCAGGATCAGCGCATCGACTGGATCCGCGGCGAGGCCCGCTTCATCGATGCCCATACCCTGCGCATCGGCGATGAGCACTATCGCGGTGAGCACATCGTCATCGCCACCGGCGGCCGCCCGATCGTCCCGCCGGTACCGGGGGCGGAGCTGGGCATCACCTCCGATGGCTTCTTCGAACTCACCCGGCAGCCGCGCCGTGTGGCCGTGATCGGCGGCGGCTATATCGGCGTGGAACTGAGCGGCGTGCTGCGCGCCCTGGGCTCCGAGGTCTCGATCATCGCCCTGGAGGATCGGGTACTGGAGGTGTTCGACCCCATGATCAGTGACACCCTCATGGAAACCATGCAGCAGCAGGGCATCGCGCTGCACATGGGCTTCAAGGTCAGCGAACTGGCACGAGGCGAAAACGGCATCGACGTCGTCTCTGCCGGAGACGGACGCCTCACCGGTTTCGATACCGTGATCTGGGCCGTGGGCCGGCGCCCCAATACCGAGGGCCTGGCGCTTGAGCGTGCCGGCATCAGGCAGGCACGCAGCGGCATCATCCCGGTGGATGCCTTCGATGCCACCAATGTGCCGGGCGTCTACGCCATCGGTGACGTCACCGGCCGCATGCCGCTCACCCCGGTGGCGATCCGGGCCGGTCGCCAGCTGGCCGCACGCCTGTACGCCGGCGAGACCGCACCCATGAACTACGCCAACATCCCTACCGTGGTCTTCGCCCACCCGCCGGTCGGGACCCTCGGCCTGACCGAGCCGGCAGCCTGCGCCGAATACGGTGATGCGGTCAGGGTCTACGAGACACGCTTCACACCCATGCGTCACGCGCTCGGCAACGGCGGCGCGCCGACGGCGATGAAGCTGATCTGCGCCGGCCCGGAGGAACGTATCGTGGGTTGCCACCTGATCGGCGACGGTGTCGACGAAATGCTGCAGGGCTTTGCCGTGGCCATCAACATGGGCGCGACCAAGGCCGATTTCGACCGCACCGTCGCCATCCACCCGACCAGCGCGGAGGAACTGGTCACGCTGAAGCAATCACGTCCGGGCGGCTGCGTGTTGGCGGATGTTGCCTGAAACCGGGCGGGATTAACGCAGAGGACGCAGAGGCGCGGAGACGCAAAGGCAGCTCCGTCATTGCGATGCCATGACCCGAAGGGTGGGGTACCCATAATGAAGCCCGAAGGGATTCTATGGGAGAAGTGTGGCAATCTCGTACTGCGGAATCAATCGGTTGGAGATTGCCACGTCACTTCGTTCCTCGCAATGACGAGCGTTATTTTGCTTAATTAAGCGCCATTCATCTTAAATACCTTTGCGTCTCCGCGCCTCAGGAAGCAGGCCGGGATAAGCGCAGCGTTCCCGGCGTTCACTGGCAATACACAGTGTGCCGGAAACGGGCCTCAGGCCCTTATTCCGGCCTGCATCATGGTTCGGTTTTTATATTCTAGAACCTTTGCGCCTCCGCGCCTCTGCGGCCTCTGCGTTACCAGCGCACAAGCATGAAGACGCCACCACTCAGCCCGCATCCTTGCGGCGCGGGCGGCTCACTTCGGGCAGGCGGAGCAGGTTCTGCGCCTCCTTGAGTACGAAGTGCTTGAACGCCTGGGCGGCGGTGGACAGGCGCTTGCCGCGCCGATGCACCACGTACCAGTGGCGCATGATGGGAAAGGTCTCCACATCCAGGACCGCCACACGCTTGAGCGCCAGTTCCATCTCCAGGGTATGCAGTGACAGCAGCCCCAGCCCGAGCCCGGCCTCCACACCCTGCTTGATGGCCTCGCTGGTGCCCATTTCCATGGTACTGCTGAGTTCCAGCCCGTGCTGGGCGAAGTGCCGCTCCATGGCCGAGCGGGTACCCGATCCGCGCTCGCGGATGAGAAAGGTCTCGCTGGCCAGCGCCGCGAAGGGAATCCGGCTGCGCTTGCGCGTCAGCGGGTGGTTGGTCGGGGCGATGACCACCAGGGGATTGTCCATGAAATTCTCCGCCACCAGGTCCATGTCCTCCGGAGGCTTGCCCATGATCACCAGATCGGTCTCGTTTTCGGCCAGCGCCCGGAGCAGACCCTCGCGGTTGGTCACATCCAGACTGACGGTCACATCCGGATAACGCTGAAAGAAGGTGGCCAGCAGCCGTGGGGCGAAGTAGTTGGCTGTACTGGCCACCGCAATGCTCATATGACCGCGGCGCATGCCCTTGAGCTCCTCGAAGACCTGGGCGGCTTCCTCGAGCTTGTCGGTTACGGCACAGGCATAGCGGTACATCTCCTCGCCGGCCTCGGTGAGGTAGGTCTTCTTGCCCTGCTGATCCAGCAGCGGCAGACCCACGGCCTGTTCCAGCTGCTTGATCTGCATGGACACGGCCGGCTGGGTCAGATGCAACTCCTCCGAGGCACGGGTGAAGCTCAGGTGACGGGCCACGGCCTCGAAGATGCGCAGCTGACGCAGGGTGACATTCATAAGCAATACCTTGTGGTCCGGTAGGGAATCATAAACCCCGTACCGGCTCTATGCTACACTGGCGGAGCGGCCTTTTACCCCGTGGGCGAGGCCCGCCATGGCATGGAAGCCTTTGGTTAGTTTTTGTTTTATTTTTGAGTTGCAGTTGCCAGGCTTATGAATGATACCGACACCTCCGGTGACGGCGGCGCCTATGCGCGCGTCCCACCCCCCGACCAGGACACCATCTACCTGGACGCAGCCTCCAATCGCAGGCCCCAGAGCCTGTATCTGCGCAACGCCGGCATCGCCTTCCTCCTGATCGGCAGCGCCGCGCTGCTGCAGATGGCGGTGGTCTACGAATCCTTCCAGCCGCAGTTGTTCGTCATACCGGCACTGGTCGCCCTGGTCATCGCCTTCCTGCTGGCCCGGGTCAGCCTGCTCAAGGCACAGGTGCAGCGCGAAAACGCCCGCTTCCGCGCCGTGGCCGATGTGGGCCAGGAATTCACCTATTTCTGCTCCCGTGACGGGCGCTATGAATATGCCTCGCCCTCGAGTGTGCAGCTGACCGGTTACCGGCCGGATGAGTTCTACGCCAAACCGGAACTGATGTCGGAACTGATCCATCCCCAGGACCGGGAACGCTGGCAGCAGCATCTGGC
Organism: Gammaproteobacteria bacterium; assembly: GCA_002699185.1. Lineage (GTDB taxonomy): Bacteria > Pseudomonadota > Gammaproteobacteria > Thiohalobacterales > Thiohalobacteraceae > Thiohalobacter. Next base: position 11,637 of record PABG01000087.1, read on the forward strand.
CAATCTGGGCACGGACAGGCAGGGCGACAACATCGATCTGCGACTGATCCACAAGGATGGCCATACCGTCTGGTTCCAGCACATCTGCGGCCCGGTTCATGATGCTGCCGGCCGGCTGATCGGCATCCGCGCCGCCAACATCGATATCACCGAGCGCAAGCAGTTCGAGGCGCGGATCGAACGCATGGCCTACTACGACCCGCTCACAGACCTGCCCAACCGGCGCGCGCTGAACGGCGAAATCGAGCAGCTGATCCGCAAGTACCCGGCTGCCGAGAACCGCTTCGCGGTGCTGTTCCTGGACCTCGACCGGTTCAAGCACATCAACGACAGCTACGGCCACGAGCTGGGCGACCAGCTGCTGGTCAAGCTGGCCGATCGCCTGCGGCGCTGCTGTGAAAACCGGGCCACCATTTCCCGCTTCGGCGGCGACGAACTGGTGGTGCTGGTACCTGACGTGGACAGCCCGAAAACGGCGGTCGACTATGCCGCCCACCTGCTCGACAGCATTGAGCGCCCCTTCATCCTGGAAGACAAGGAGCTCTACATCAGCGGCGGCGTGGGCGTGACGCTCTACCCCTACGATGGACAGGACGCGGCCACCCTGATCCGCAACGCCGATGCCGCCATGTATCGCGCCAAGCAATCGCGGCACACCCGCATCGCGCTCTACAGCGAGGAGCTGATCGACAACATCGCCGCCTTTGTCAGCACCGAGAACCGCATCCGTCGCGGGCTCAAGGAAAACGAATTCATCCCCCACTACCAGCCGCAGGTGGACATGCACAGCGGCCGGATCGTCGGTGCCGAGGCCCTGGCACGCTGGCAGTCGCACGACCGTGGACTGATATCGCCGGCCGAGTTCATCCCGGTGGCCGAGGAAACCGGCCTGATCGACCAGCTCGGTCGCAGCATCCTCAGCCAGGCCTGCAGCCAGATCCTGGAGTGGCAGCGTGCGGGCATCCGGCTGCCCCTGTCGGTAAACATATCGGGGCGCCAGTTCGCCGTGCCCGGCTTCGTCGATCAGATCCAGGGCATCATCGGGGAATCCGGCATCAACCCGGCACAATTGGAGCTGGAAATCACGGAGCAGGTGTTCCTGGAGGACATGGACGAGGCCACCGACAAGCTGTGGCAGCTGCGCGATCTGGGCGTATCCATCGCCATCGACGATTTCGGCATCGGCTACTCCTCACTCAGCTATCTCAAGCGCCTGCCCTTCAACACGCTGAAAATCGACCGCGCCTTCACCCGCGACATCTGTGAAGACGCGCGTGATGTCGCCATCCTGCGCGCAATCCTGTCGCTGTCGCGCGACCTGCGCCTGAACACGATCATCGAGGGTGTGGAGACCGAGGCCCAGAAGAAGCTGCTGCTGCGGCTGGGCTGCGATCGGGCCCAGGGCTTTCTGTTCCACAAACCGCTACCGGCGGCGGAACTGACATCGCTGCTGAAGAGCTAGATCATAGCCACGGAAAACACGGAAAGCACGGACATACATTATTACCATCTCACTGCCATGGCGCTGCGCGCCTGGCGATGAGATGGCAATACGCATACATGATTATTGTCCGTGCTTTCCGTGTTTTCCGTGGCTATATTCAA
>PABG01000088.1 GCA_002699185.1 Gammaproteobacteria bacterium
GTGGCCAGGAACGCACCGTCACGCTGGCCGGCCTGGTGATCGCCCTGCGGGTGCGCAACACCCGGCGCGGGCGCATGGCCTTCGCCACCCTGGATGATCGCAGCGCACGCATCGAGGTACGGGTGTTTTCCGACACCTTCGAGGCCCACCGCAATCTGCTGGCCAAGGACCGGGTACTGGTGATCAAGGGCTCGCTGGCGCTGGATGACTATTCCGGCGGCTACCAACTCACCGCCGACGAGATCTATGACATCAGCCAGGCCCGCGCCGCCTTCGCCCGCCGGCTGGTGATCGACATCGACGCCGCGCGCGCCGGCAACGGCTTCATGCAGCACCTGGCCGAGACCCTGCAGCCCTACCGTGAAGGCCGCTGCCCGGTCTGGCTCAACTACCACAACGACCGGGCCCGGGCCCAGATCATGCTCGGCAACGAGTGGCGGGTGCAGCCCGCCGACGAACTGCTGCACCGCCTCGACGAACTGGCCGGCGGCGAGGGCCGGGTGCAGGTCGAGTACAACACCCACTGAAGCAGATCGTAGGATGGGTGAAGGCGCTCTGCGCCGTAACCCATCGCCATGTCCGGTTAATGATGGGTTACGCTACGCTCCACCCATCCTACGGATGAAATGGTTACCCTATTGAAAACTCTGCGTTCTCTGCGCCTTCGCGCCTTTGCGTTGAATCTCTGTAGCCATGTAGGATGGGTGCAGGCGCCAGGCGCCGTAACCCATCGCCATAAGTCGATTATGATGGGTTGCGCTGCGCTCCACCCATCCTACGGATGAAATGGTTACCCTGTTGAAAACTCTGCGTTCTCTGCGTCTCCGCGCCTCTGCGTTGAACAACCGCAGCGGTTGCCGCCATACCCGCACCCGAGTATCCTTACGCTCCCATGAATCTGAACTTTCTGGATTTTGAGCAGCCCATCGCGGAACTCGAGGCGAAAATCGAGGAACTGCGCTATGTGGGCGATGACGCCGAGATCAACATCAGCGAGGAGATCCGGCGCCTGGAGGAGAAGAGCCGCTCGCTGACCCAGTCCATCTTCTCCAAGCTCAATGCCTGGCAAGTCGCCCAGCTGGCCCGTCATCCGCAGCGGCCCTACCTGCTGGACTACATCGCCCGCATCTTCACCGACTTCGAGGAACTGCACGGTGACCGCGCCTTTGCCGATGATCCCGCCATCGTCGGCGGCGTGGCGCGGCTGGAGGGCGAGCCGGTGATGGTCATCGGCCAGCAGAAGGGCCGCGATACCCGGGAGAAGCTGCACCGCAACTTCGGCATGCCGCGGCCCGAGGGCTATCGCAAGGCGCTGCGGCTGATGCAGACGGCCGAGCGCTTCAAGCTGCCGGTGCTGACCTTCATCGACACCCCCGGGGCCTATCCCGGCATCGGCGCCGAGGAGCGCGGCCAGAGCGAGGCCATCGCCCGCAACCTGCAGGTCATGGCCGAACTCAGGACCCCGGTCATCTGCACCGTGATCGGCGAGGGCGGCTCCGGCGGCGCGCTCGCCATCGGTGTCGGCGACCGCCTGCTGATGCTGGAATACAGCACCTACTCGGTCATCTCGCCCGAAGGCTGCGCCTCCATCCTGTGGAAGAGCGCCGAGAAGGCCGCCGATGCCGCCGAGGCCCTGGGTATCACCTCGCGCCGGTTGCTGGAACTGGGTCTGATCGACACCGTCATCGAGGAGCCGCTGGGCGGGGCCCACCGCGATCCGGAACGCATGGCGGAACTGCTCAAGACGCGGCTGCTGAGCGAACTGGACAGCCTGCGCGGCCAGTCCCTGGATACGCTGCTGGAGACCCGCTACCGCCGGCTGCTCGAGTTCGGCGAGTACAACGAAAAGGCCTGACCCTTCTGAGCACCTCGACGCTTCCCCCGGTCGCGCTCCACATCAGGCAATGGATACCCCAGGCGCAGGCCTGCTGGGTGGCGTTGAGCGGTGGCCTGGATTCGGTCGTTCTGCTGCACCGGCTGGCCGGTCAGCGCGAACAGCTGGGGGTACCGCTGGGCGCGGTGCATGTGGATCATCAGCTGCATCCGGATTCGGCGCACTGGAGCGAGCGCTGCCGGGCCCTGTGCCGGGAACTGGATATCCCCTTCGAACTGCACCGGGTCGAGGCCCGGCCCGGTCCGGGCGAGAGCCCCGAGGCCGCTGCGCGCGAGGCCCGCTACCAGGCCCTGCGTGACTGGCTGCAACCGGATCACTGCCTGGTCACGGCCCATCACGAGGACGATCAGGCCGAGACCCTGCTGCTGCAGCTGCTGCGCGGCAGTGGACCCAAGGGGCTGGCGGGGATGCCGGCGGTGAGCGTGTTCGGCCCGGGCTGGCTGTGCCGGCCGCTGCTGGAGGTCACGCGCGCCCGGCTGCTGGCGTGGGCCCGGAGCCGGGATCTGGAATGGATCGAGGATCCGAGCAACGCCGACCGGCACTATGACCGCAACTTCCTGCGCCACGACATCCTGCCGCGGCTGCAGGCGCGCTGGCCGGGCGTGAAGCGTGCCCTGGCCCGCGCGGCCCGCCACCAGGCCGATGCCGCCAGCCTGCAGGACGATCTTGCCATCAGCGATCTGATGCAGGTCGGCGGCCGGGGACCGGCCACCCTGTCGGTCGCCGCCCTGCTGCATTACACCCCGCCGCGTCGGCGCAACCTGCTGCGCTACTGGCTGCATGGCCTGGGCCTGCCCACACCCAGCGAGGCGGTACTGGAGCAGATCGAGCAGACCGCGCTGGGCGCCCGCGCCGATGCCATGCCGCGGGTGCACTGGCCCGGGGGTGAAGTGCGCCGTTACCGGGACGATCTCCATGCCATGCCGCCGCTGCCCGTGCCGCCCGTCCAGCGGCAGGACTGGGACGGCGGTGACGTGGATATTCCGGCAGCCGCCGGCCGGCTCGAGGTCATGCCCACGCCGGGGCAGGGGCTGGACCGGGAGGCGCTCGCCGGCCGTCGCCTGCAACTCGGTTTCCGCATCGGCGGCGAACGCCTGGCGCCGGCCGGTCGTGTCCATCACCACAGCCTCAAGCACCTGTTCCAGGAGCGCGGCATTCCGCCCTGGGAACGCGACCGCGTGCCGCTGGTGTACTGCGACGATGAACTCATTGCCGTCGCCGGCCTGTGGATTGCGCAGGGCTGGCAGGCGCGCGGCGAGGGACCCGGCCTGGTATTGCAATGGAGCCGTTTGCCGGGCTGATTCCGGCCCGCTTTTCTGCGCCCGACCCGTAGGTCGGGTTAGCCCGAGAGGGCGTAACCCGACATTTGCCGGCTTCGTGTCGGGTTACGCTGCGCTAACCCGACCTACGATCAGCAATGGAGCCGTTTGTGATGCGGGTCGCGTTGTACGGGTGGGGGGGTTCTGGTATCGTTGACTCCCGTCCGTAGCGCCGCCCGCGTCATCCCGCCGGCCGCTGAATCTCGCTCCTCGACAACTGCTTGGATCGCATGACCCGATACATCTTCATAACCGGCGGTGTGGTTTCCTCACTGGGGAAAGGCATCGCCGCGGCCTCGCTTGCCGCCATCCTGGAGGCGCGCGGCCTCAAAGTCACCCTGATGAAGCTCGATCCCTACATCAATGTGGATCCGGGGACCATGAGCCCGTTCCAGCACGGCGAGGTCTTCGTCACCGCCGACGGCACCGAGACCGATCTGGACCTGGGGCATTACGAGCGCTTCGTGCGCACCACCATGTCCAAGCGCAACAACTTCACCACCGGCCAGATCTACGAGAACGTCATCCGCAAGGAACGCCGCGGCGACTACCTGGGCGGCACCGTGCAGGTCATCCCGCACATCACCGACGAGATCAAGCGTTCCATTGTCGAGGGCGCGGGCGATGCCGATGTCGCCATGGTCGAGATCGGCGGCACCGTGGGCGACATCGAATCGCTGCCGTTCCTGGAGGCCATCCGCCAGATGGGGGTGGAACTGGGCCACGAGCGCGCCATCTTCATGCACCTGACCCTGGTGCCCTACATCTCCGCCTCCGGCGAGATCAAGACCAAGCCGACCCAGCACTCGGTCAAGGAACTGCGTTCCATCGGTATCCAGCCCGACGTGCTGCTGTGCCGCGCCGACCGGCCGCTGCCGGAGGACGAGCGGCGCAAGATCGCGCTGTTCACCAACGTCGAGGAGCGGGCGGTCATCTCGGCCCCCGACGTGGACAACATCTACAAGATCCCGCGCGTGCTGCACGGCCAGCACCTGGATGACATCGTGGTCGACAAGATGCGGCTGCAACTGCCGCCGGCCGATCTGGGCGAGTGGGAGCAGGTCATCGAGGCCATGGAGCATCCCGAGGGCGAGGTGACCGTGGCGATGGTCGGCAAGTACGTCAACCTGACCGAGTCCTACAAGTCGCTGTCCGAGGCCCTGATCCACGCCGGCGCCCATACCCGCACCAAGGTGAACATCACCTATGTCGACTCCGAAGTCATCGAGCAGGAGGGTACCGGCTGCCTGGACCAAGTCGATGCCGTGCTGGTGCCGGGCGGTTTCGGCGAACGCGGCGTGGAAGGCAAGATCGCCGCCGTGCGGCACGCCCGCGAACAGGGCATCCCCTATCTGGGTATCTGTCTGGGCATGCAGGTGGCGGTGATCGAGTATGCCCGCCACATGGCCGGCCTGGCGGATGCCCACAGCACCGAGTTCCGGCCCGATACCCCCTATCCGGTCATCGCCCTCATCACCGAGTGGAAGACCGAGGCGGGCACCATCGAGCGCCGGGACGAGAACTCCGACCTGGGCGGCACCATGCGCCTGGGCGCGCAGAAATGCCGGCTGAAGGAGGGCTCGCTGGCGCACCGGCTCTACGGCCGGGACGTGATCGAGGAGCGCCACCGGCACCGCTACGAGTTCAACAACAACTACCGCGACAGCCTGCAGCAGGCCGGGCTGGTGCTGTCCGGCACCTCGCTGGACGATGAGCTGGTCGAGGTGGTCGAGATTGCCGATCATCCCTGGTTCCTGGCCTGCCAGTTCCACCCGGAATTCACTTCCACCCCGCGCGACGGCCATCCGCTGTTCTCCGGCTTCATCCGCGCCGCGCGCGAACATGGTCGCAGTGCGGCCGGTGATCGGGCCACGGACGCCGTGACCGCCTGATCGCATCAATTACGGTAACCTTCAATGGCGAACATGCAACTCTGTGGTTTCGAGGTCGGTCTGGACCGGCCCTTCTTTCTTATCGCCGGTCCCTGCGTGATCGAGAGCGAGCAGCTGGCGCTCGACACCGCCGGTGAGCTCAAGGCCATGACCGAACGGCTCGGCATCCCGTTCATCTACAAGTCCTCCTTCGACAAGGCCAACCGCTCCTCGACCAAAAGCTTCCGCGGTCCCGGCATGGAGGCGGGCCTGCGCATCCTGCAGCAGGTGAAGGATGAAATCGGCGTCCCGGTGCTGACCGACGTGCACGAGGACACCCCGCTGGATGAGGTCGCCAGCGTGGTTGATGTGCTGCAGACCCCGGCCTTCCTGTGCCGTCAGACCAACTTCATCCAGAACGTCGCCCGCCAGGGCCGGCCCGTGAACATCAAGAAGGGCCAGTTCCTGGCCCCCTGGGACATGCAGAACGTGGTCGACAAGGCGCGTGAGGCCGGCAACGATCAGATCATGGTGTGCGAGCGCGGTGTGTCGTTCGGCTACAACACCCTGATCTCGGACATGCGGGGGCTTGCCATCATGCGGGCGACCGGCGCCCCGGTGGTATTCGATGCCACCCACTCGGTGCAGCAGCCGGGCGGGCAGGGCACCAGCTCCGGCGGCCAGCGCGAGTTCGTCCCGGTGCTGGCCCGCGCCGCCGTCGCCGCAGGTGTATCCGGCCTGTTCATGGAGACCCATCCCAACCCGGCCGAGGCGCTGTCCGACGGCCCCAATGCCTGGCCGCTGGGCAATATGGAAAACCTGCTGGCGACGCTGAAGGTCATCGATGCGGCGGTGAAGGAGCGGGGGTTTGCCGAGGCGGCGTTGATGTGACGTTCCAAAACCGCAAAGGCGAAGAAGGCGCGCGAAGGGAATAAAAAACGGCTGGCCATTGCGAGGACCGCTTGTAGGTCGGGTTAGCGAAGCGTAACCCGACATTACCGTGGCACGTTGGGTTACGGCGCTGCGCGCCTAACCCAACCTACGCCCTTCGCCCAGACACCTTCGCGCGCCTTTTTCGCCTTCGCGGTTTGAAGCTTTCAGGTCGGCTCCCCAGTTGCCACGACAAACCCTCCCGATTGCGCTAGAATTGGCGCCATCCACGCCGAGCAATCGACTTTAACTTTAAAACGTAACTAAAAGAAATCTGGAGAAAAGATGTCTCAGATTAACAATGTCCGCGCGCGCGAAATACTGGATTCGCGCGGCAATCCCACCGTCGAGGCCGATGTGCTGCTGGAATCCGGTGCCGTGGGCCGCGCCGCCGTCCCCTCGGGGGCCTCCACCGGGAGCCGCGAGGCGGTGGAACTGCGTGATGGCGACAAGCACCGCTACAACGGCAAGGGCGTGCTGCAGGCCGTGGAGAACGTCAACACCGAGATCCGCGAGGCCCTGGTCGGGATGGACGCCAAGGCCCAGAAGCAGATCGATCAGACGCTGATCGAACTCGACGGCAGCGAGAACAAGTCGCGCCTGGGCGCCAACGCCATCCTGGCGGTTTCGCTCGCCAATGCCCAGGCCCGCGCGCGCGAGACCGATCAGCCGCTGTACCGGCTGCTGGGCGGCAAGGGGCCCTTCACCCTGCCGGTGCCGATGATGAACATCCTCAATGGCGGCGCCCATGCCAGCAACAGCGTGGACATGCAGGAGTTCATGATCCTGCCCGTCGGTGCGGCCACCTTCCGCGAAGCGGTGCGTTACGGTGCCGAGGTATTCCATGCGCTCAAGGCCGTGCTGGCCGGGCGCGGCCTTGCCACCACCGTGGGCGATGAGGGCGGTTTCGCTCCCGACCTGCCCTCCAACGAGGCCGCCATCGAGGTAATCCTGGAGGCGATCGAGAAGGCCGGTTTCGCCGCCGGGGAGGAGATCTTCCTCGGCCTGGACGCGGCCAGCAGCGAGTTTTACAAGGACGGCAGATACGTACTGGAATCCGAAGGCAGGAGCTTCAGTTCGCCCGAGTTCGTCGAGTATCTGGCCGACTGGTGCGACAAGTACCCGATCATCAGTATCGAGGACGGCATGGCCGAGGACGACTGGGACGGCTGGAAGGCCCTGACCGAAAGGCTGGGCGAGAAGGTGCAGCTGGTCGGCGACGATCTGTTCGTCACCAACCCGAAGATCCTGCAGGAAGGCATCGACAAGGGCATTGCCAATTCCATCCTGATCAAGGTCAACCAGATCGGCACCCTGAGCGAGACCCTGGAGGCGATCGAACTCGCCGCCAAGGCCGGTTACAGCTCGGTGGTCTCCCATCGCTCCGGCGAGACCGAGGACGTGAGCATCGCCGACATCGCCGTGGGCACCGCCGCCAGCCAGATCAAGACCGGCTCCCTGTCGCGCTCCGACCGCGTGGCCAAGTACAACCGGCTGATGCGCATCGAGGACCAGCTCCAGACCCTGGCCAGCTATGCCGGGCGCAGCGCCTTCAAGCAGCTGGGATAGGCGGGCACCGCGCTGATGCGCTGGCTGCTCCTGATCCTCGGCCTGATCTTCCTCGGCCTGCAGTACAAGCTGTGGGTAGGGGAGGGCAGCCTGGCCGAGGTGTGGCACCTCAAGGGCGCGGTCGCGGAACAGGGGGCGGAGAACGAGGAACTGCGCGAGCGCAACCGCGCCCTGGACGCCGAGGTGCAGGACCTCAAGCAGGGACTGGAAGCGGTCGAGGAGCGTGCCCGCAGTGAACTGGGGATGATCCGCGACGGCGAGACCTTCTATCAGGTCATCGAGCCCGCCAGGAACAACCCCGGTGATGACTGAGATTCCCCTCTCCCCCACGGAGAGAGGTCAGCTGTAGGTCGGGTTAGCGCAGCGTAACCCGACAGGGCTGCGTACGGATGTCGGATCAGCCCTGTCGGGCTGATCCGACCTACGGGACCTGGATACCTGCTTATGACACAAACCCAACGCTACTGGGCCGTCGTCCCCGCCGCCGGCATCGGCCGCCGCATGGGCGCCGAGGTGCCCAAACAGTACCTGCCGCTGGGCCGTCAGACGGTGCTCGAACACACCCTGGATGCCCTCTACGAGGAGCCGCGCATCCAGGCCGTCTGTGTCGTCCACGGCGCCGATGATCCTTACTGGAAGACACTGCGTTATGCTGCTCCACGCCCCCTCATCGAGGCCCCCGGCGGTGCCGAACGCAGCGACTCGGTACTGAATGGCATCCTCAACCTGCTCGCGCAGGCCGATCCCGGCGACTGGGTGCTGGTCCACGACGCCGCCCGGCCCTGCCTGCGCCGGGAGGATCTGGCCAGGCTCATCGATACCCTCAGCGAGGACGAAGTCGGCGGCCTGCTGGCCGTGCCCACGCGCGATACCATGAAGGAGGTCGACGCGCAGGGCCGGGTGGTGGCGACGCTCGAGCGCAGCCGCATCTGGCATGCGCTCACACCGCAGATGTTTCGTCTGCGCACCCTGCACGATGCGCTGGCCAGGGCGCGGGATGCTGGCCATGTCGTTACCGACGAGGCCTCTGCCATCGAATACCTCGGGCTGAAACCGAAACTGGTCGAGGGCCACGCCGACAACCTCAAGATCACCCGGCCCGAGGATCTGGCCCTGGCCGGTTTCCACCTGCAGCAACAGGAGCGTCTATGAGAATCGGACAGGGCTTCGACGCCCATGCCTTCAGGGCGGGCGGCCGGCTGGTGCTGGGCGGCGTCGAGATCCCGCACGATCAGGGCCTCGAAGCCCACTCCGACGGCGACGTCGCCTTGCATGCCCTGTGCGACGCCCTGCTGGGTGCGGCCGCCCTGGGCGATATCGGCCGGCACTTCCCCGACAGCGATCCGCAATACAAAGGTGTGGACAGCCGTGTCCTGCTGCGCAGCGTGATGGAAAAGATCACGGACAGGGGCTACCGCGTCATCAACGCCGATCTCACCCTGGTCGCCCAGGCCCCCAGACTCGCTCCCCACATCGACGCCATGCGCGACAACATCGCCGCTGATCTGAACGTCGATCCCGACAGCATCAACGTCAAGGCCACCACCACCGAGCAGATGGGCTTCACCGGCCGTGGCGAAGGCATTGCCGCCTTTGCCGTCGCCCTGATCAAAAGCTTGTAGATCGGGTTAGCGAAGCGTAACCCGACGAAGGCCGTCATACCGTCGGGTCACGCCCGGCCGGGCTAACCCGACCTGCTGAATTGAACGCATGCGAACAATCAACTGGTTATGATGGGCCGTTCAGGTCAAGTCATACCCCAACTGATTGAAATTACAGGGGCGCGAGTGTAGCTTTATCCTGTAGATGACTGCCCCGGCCGGGTTCCGGGGCGGGGGTGCCGAAGGGATGCGGCAGCAATGAAAACGACAAACTATTTCCGGGCCACGCGGCTCAGACCGGACCGCGTGCTGATCAGGGACGAATGGATTCAGCGGGTCGTGGAATTTCCCGAGGCCGAACATATTCAGGCCGACGGCCGGATACGCCGCTGGGGCAGGATTCGGGAAATGGACAATCTCTACCTGCGGGTGATTCTGATGCCGGACGGTGAAACCGTGCACAATGCGTTTTTTGACAGAGGGTACAAGCCATGAAGGTCAGCTACTTCGAGGATACCGACACCCTGTACATCGAGTTCAGCAGCCGCGATATCGCCGAATCCCGGGATCTGGACGAAAATACCATTCTCGATGTGGACGCCGATGGCAACGTCTGCGCCATCACCTTCGAGCACGCAAGCCGGCGCACCGACGTGAGTCACCTCACCGTCGAAGGGATCGCCGCCTGATGAGATTCACCCAATCAATGCATCATCCCGCGGCCTGTCGGGTTACGCTACGGTAACCCGACAGGATTCCGCCGAAATGAGTAGTGCAGGTCGGGTCAGCCCGCAGGGCGTAACCCGACAGGGGTGTGAATGCAATGGCTGTATCTGTATCCGATATATTCAAGCCGGTTACGACGCTGCTGCTGGCGCTGACTTTGGCCGGCTGCGCCGCCACTCCGCCGAAACAGCAGCACGACCTGTGCGCTGTGTTCGATCAGCACCCCGACTGGTACGACTACGCCAAACAGTCGGAGGAGAAGTGGGGCGTGCCGGCGCATATCCTGATGGCCTTCGTGCGCCACGAATCCAGCTACCGCCACAATGCCAAGCCGCCGTTCGAGTGGTTTCTGTTCATCCCGCTGGGGCGGCCGTCCTCGGCCGAGGGCTATGCCCAGATCCAGGATCCGGCCTGGAAGGACTATCGGCAGGAAACCGGCGGCCTGTTCAAGAGCCGCTCCGACATGGAGGACGCGCTGGATTTCGTCGGCTGGTACAACCACAAGAGCAGCCGCCTGCTCGGTATCTCCAAGTGGGACCCGAAAAACCTCTATCTCGCCTATCACGAGGGTCATGGCGGCTACCGGCGCGGCACCTGGCGCGGCAAGCGCTGGCTGCTGCGGGTGGCCGAGCGCGTGGATCACACGGCCCGTGAATACGGTGCCCAGCTGCGTCGGTGCGAGGAACGGTTCAAGTGCCGGAGGTGGTACCAGGTGGGGCCGCTGTGCGGATAGACCCGGCGCAGGCGGGCCTCAGGGCCTGGAGACCATGAAGTCACTGGCGCTGAATCTTGCCCATTCGTTGTAGCGGATGGCGCGCCAGGCGTTTTTCCAGTCGAAGCGGTTGCGGTCGAATTTGATCACGAAATAATTGCCGGTCTCGATGCGGACATAGAGCACGCCGTCCTGCTTGCGCAGAAAATCATGGATGGCCATGATCTGTTGCGTGCCTTCCGCGCCCTCGGCATAGAAGGTGCCGATGCGGTATTCCGGCGGTTCGGGCTTGCGGGTGAACAACCCGGACAGGATATCCGGATGGGTGCGCAGATAGATGCTGGTCGAGACAACCACAAACAGGGTGGCGCTGAAGATCAGGGCCCAGACCGGTCGGGTGATCATGACGGACTCCACTGACGGCGATCCCCGGCTTCATGCCGCGGCACCGGTGTATGACACGAGCCTCATCCGTTGATGCATGTCCTGATCGAGAGTCTATCCAAGCGCCCGCGCCGTAATTGTGAACGGCATCACAAAATGCCCGACGGCCTCTGCGGCTGAGTTACCGGGGCGCCGGCTGCGGCATTGCCACTTCCGGCTCGCCGCGGGCCGCGGCAGAGCCTTCTGCCGTGACGCGCTCCGGCACCCCGGGATCGAAGCGGTTGTCATCGACTCCGTCGGACAGGCGCAGGAAGACCCCGAGGGCGGCCAGCAGCAGGGCGGCGCTGACAATGATGGCGACGGGGTAGAACAGGTTGCCGGCCATCTCCAGCTGACTGTATTTGATCACCATGAGCAGCCCCTCGAGCGCCAGCGCGATGCACACGATGCTGATGAAGCGGGGCAGGGTGCGCCGCAGTACCACGATGACGTGGGTTTCGTCGCTCCGGTACTCCTTGTGCACCACCAGCCCGAGTTCGAAGGTGGCCAGGGCGACGACGGCGGTGTTGATGGCCTTGATGAATGCCTCCACCAGATCGGTGTCACCGGCAAAGCCATGCCAGATGCTGGCGACCGTGATCCCAGTCAGGACGAGTGTCAGGATGAAGAATATCCCGGTGAAGATGAGTACCATCAGAAACCGGAAGTGGTTGAGGGATAAGATCCGTTCCATGACCGCTCCATTGAATTGAGGGTGCTGCATCAGTCCGTGCGACATCGCGATTACGGGTATCGCGTCATGATAGGAGTCTGATCGGGCGCGGCCATGATGGCCGTCACAGTCCGGAACCTGTTCATGAGACCGTCATCCGACCGGGGGATTGATGCATGTCAAGCCCTGTCAGCGCGCGCAGGGTTAGACTGCTGCGCGTCGCATCGATACGCCGGAGCAGGTCATGTCTTCCATGCACGTCGCATGCATGCCCGACCCCTTTGATCTGAATAACCCCGGCGCCTTCGAGCGCTGGAGCGAGGCCAGGCTGGCCGGTTATCCCCGTCGGTTGGAAGACCTGGTGGTTGAGATCCGCGATCCCTACCGTCTCAGCGCGGCTGAATACAAGGCCATGGCGGACCGGATCCGGCGTGCCAACATGGTGATCTATGCCGGCCCCCCGGGCATGGACCGGGATGTGGTGATGGCCCTGGCGCGACGCTTCGGCCTGCGGCGGCTCGATCGCAACTGGCTGGCGGATGCCGATGGACTGACCCCGCTGAGCGTGGCGGCCGATGGAACCCGAAGCGGCTACATCCCCTATACCGACCGCGCCATCAGCTGGCATACCGACGGCTACTACAATGCCCCGGATCGGCAGATTCGCGGACTGCTGCTGCACTGTGTGCAACCTGCGGCGGCCGGCGGCGGCAATGGACTGCTCGATCCCGAGCTCATCTATATCCTGCTGCGCAATCGCAACCCCGACTATATCCGGGCGCTGATGGCGCCCGATGCGCTTTGCATTCCTGCCGGTACCCAGGAGGGCGGGGTCCCCCGACCGGCCCGTTCCGGACCGGTATTCAGCGTCGATCCGCAGACCGGTGCCCTGCACATGCGTTATACCGCGCGCAAACGCAATGCGGTCTGGAAGGAGGATGGCCTGGTTCAGGAAGCCCGGGCCTGTCTGGAATCCCTGCTGCAGGATGAGTCATCCAGCTGCATTCTGCGCGGCACCCTGCAGCCGGGCATGGGACTGATCAGCAACAATGTGCTGCATGACCGGGCCGCCTTCACCGATGCCGCCGATCAGCCCCGGCTGCTGTTCCGTGGCCGCTACTACGACCGCATTGCACTAGCCTGAGTGTCGTCCAACTGACGTTCTCATCAGTCACTGCTTTCCCGTCACAGCCGGTCGTGCAGATAACGGCGCAGCTGGGCAGCATTGTGAAAGGCATGACCCGCCGCGTCATTGTTGAAGTAGGCGTACAGATCCATTCCATCCCGGACCCGGCCGGCCAGCCGCTCCGCCTCGGCAGTCAGATACTGATGGCTGTAGCGGTGGCTGTAATCGATGCCGTGATAGCGCAGGTAGAGCCAGTCGGCGGTGGCGATCCGGGGATGGTCGGGCAGCAGGTCGTGGATGCACAACCCCACGCCGGCCTCCCGGAGCCGGTCGAATACGGTATCATCCAGCCATCCCGGATGGCGCAGTTCCAGGGTCCAGCGCCAGCCGGACGGGAGGCAGGCGAGCAGGCCGTCCAGACGGTCGAGGTTCGGGCCCCAGTGGGGCGGTAGCTGGATCAGCAATGGACCGAGTGCGTCTCCCAGCAGCCGGGCGCGTTCGAGGAAGCGTCTGACCGGCTGCTCCGGCGCCTTGAGGTATTTGACATGAGTGAGATAACGGCTGACCTTCAGGGCGTATATGAAGCCCGCCGGGGCGGCTTCGCGCCAGCGATGGAACGTATCCGCCTCCGGCAGCCGGTAGAAGGTGTTGTTGATCTCGACCGTGTCGAAGCGACGGCTGTAATAGTCGAACCAGGCCCGCTGCGGCAGTTTCTGCGGGTACACCGGGCCGCGCCAGTGCCGGTACTGGTAGCCGGAGGTGCCGATATGAACCCGTCCCGTCATGCCCACCCATTATTGATGTTTGCGTATTTCGTGAAATTCGCAGGTTGGGTTGGCCCGAAGGGCGTAACCCAGCATCCCGGACCGGATTCGTCGGGTTACGGCGCTGCCTCGCCTGACCCAACCCACGGGTCCATATGTTCACCATTTGCGCAAGCCTCAAAAGGATAGCGAATGGAATACCATCCTGCCTTCGGCCCGCCGCTCGGCCGCGGCCGCCTGCGTGTCGAACCCGAGGATTTCGTCGTCATCGAGCAGCCCCTGGTGGAACCGGCGGGGGACGGGGAGCATGCCTGGCTGTGGGTGCGCAAACGCGGCCAGAATACCGACTGGGTGGCCGGCCAGCTGGCGCGCCTGGCCGGAGTGAAGCCGCGCGAGGTCAGCTACGCCGGGCTCAAGGACCGCCACGCCGTGACCGAGCAGTGGTTCTCGGTGCAGCTGCCGGGGCGCGCGGATCCCGACTGGTCCGCGCTGGACGCCGAGGGCGTGACCGTGCTCGAGGCGCGGCGGCATTCGCGCAAGCTGCGCCGGGGCGCGCTGCGCGGCAACCGTTTCCGCCTGCGGCTGCGCGAGTTCACCGGGGATGTCGATGCCCTGCTGGAACGGACGGGGGTGATCGCTTGCCGCGGCCTGCCCAATTATTTCGGCGCGCAGCGTTTCGGTCGGGAGGGCGGCAATCTGGCGGCGGCCCGGCGCATGTTCGCCGATCCACGTCGACGCCTGCCGCGCCAGAAACGCAGCCTGTATCTGTCCGCGGCCCGCAGTTATCTGTTCAACCGGATACTGGCCGAGCGGGTGCGCCGCGATGACTGGGATCGCTGCCTGTCCGGCGACGTGATGCAGCTTGACGGGCGCAGCGCCCTGTTCGCCGTCCCGGCATGCGATGATGAGATTCAATCCCGCCTGGCCGCGCAGGAGATCCATCCCACCGGGGCGCTGTGGGGGCGGGGCGAGTCGCTGGCCAGGGATGAATGCGCCCGGCTGGAAGCGGCCTGCCTGGAAAAGGAAACGGAGTTGCGCGAGGGACTGGAACGGGCCGGGATGGAACTCGACCGCCGGGCCCTGCGGGTGCGGGTGGAAGGGTTGCAGGTGACGCCTGAGGGCGGCGATCTGTGGCTGGAATTCGGCCTGCCCGCCGGCAGCTATGCCACCGTGCTGCTGGATCAGCTGGTGAAGTGGGAGTAGCTACGTTGGCGCCGGGAACGCGGAGGGCGCAGAGGTGCGGAGGCGCAGAGGCGATCAAATAAACCCGGCGTCATTGCGAGCGAAGCGTGGCAATCCCGTGATCGAAGCTGCCGCATTACGAGATTGCCGCGGCGCTACGCGCCTCGCAATGACGATGGATTTATTTGATGGCCTTTGCGTTGTCGTCAGTGATGTAGGCCGGGTTAGCCTGAAAGGCGTAACCCGACAAGCCCGGCTGCTGTCGGGTTACGCTGCGCTAACCCGACCTACAGCCCCGGCTTGTTCTCCCCCTCCCTTGATGGGAGGGGATAGGGGAGGGTGAAGCTCGGTATAACTGCCATGCTCACCCCCTCCTCGATCCTCCCCCTCAAGGGGGTGGAAGAAGTTCGCGAGAGATTTACCGCAGGGCCTTCAGCAGCACATAGATCGCCCCGGTGCCGCCGTCCACGGGACGGGCGGAGCAGAAGGCCAGCACCTCGTCGCGCTGCAGCAGCCATCTGGCGACCTTGTGCTTGAGTACCGGGATGCGCTGCACCGAGCCGTGGCCCTTGCCGTGGATGATGCGCACACAGGTCTGCTGACTGCGCCGGCAGCGGTTCAGGAAGTCCACCAGCGCCGCGCGCGCCTCCGGCACCCGCAGGCCATGCAGGTCGCACTCGGCGGCGACGGCGAACTGGCCGCGCCGGAGCTTCTTCAGCAGTCGGTGCTGCAGGCCGGGGCGGGCGAAGGTCAGTTCCTCGCCGGTTTCCACCTCGGCCGGGTCGTACTCGTCGGAGAGCATGTCGCGCAGCACGGCCAGGTCATCCTGTTCGCGGAAATGCGGCCGCGGCGCCGGCGGGGGCGGCCGCAACTCGACCCGGTCCCGGCGCAGGGGGCGTACCGGTCCGACACTGTCCCGGAACAGGCTCCGGTCGGCCTCGGACACCGGCGGTCTGGGGCGGCGCGGCTTGCTCATGGCTTCATCTTGCCACGAACCGCACCGCAATGACCATGAGACACGCCGGCAGGCTTCCAGTATGATCCTGGAAACCGCAGTTGACCGCTTGGTGGAATATACAGGTGCAGAGGGAGGCAAAAGTTTTCACTTTTGACAGCAGGCGCTGGATGGATGTGGGCGCTCCACCCCCGATTGCATGGCTGATGCGCCCGCTGGCGGTGTTGCTCCTCCCTGCAGGGGATGGCCCTGCGGCGGCGTCGCGCCTTGCCTGCGAACACGCCAGCCGCATACCCGGGTGCGTCAAACTGCGGTTTCCAGGATAATTTCACTCCGGTACAACCTGCTTCTGAAAACCTTTATGCACCTGCTTCTCAGCAATGACGACGGCTATCACGCCCCGGGCCTGGCGGCCCTGGCCGAGGCCCTGCGCCCGCTGGGGGACATCACCGTGGTCGCCCCCGACCGCAACCGCAGCGGCGCCTCCAACTCCCTCACCCTGGACAGTCCCCTGCGCATGACCCGCCAGGACAACGGCTTCTACAGCGTCGATGGCACCCCCACCGACTGCGTGCACCTGGCCATCACCGGCCTGGTGGAGCAGGAGCCGGATATCGTGGTTTCCGGTATCAATGCCGGCGCCAACCTGGGCGACGACGTGCTCTATTCCGGCACCGTGGCAGCGGCCATGGAAGGCCGTTTTCTGGGCCTGCCCGCGATCGCGGTCTCCTGTGTGGCCGCCCAGCCCCAGTTCTTCGAAACCGCCGCCCGGGTGGCGCGCTGGCTGGTGGAGAAGCTGCAGCGTGACCCGCTGCCGGCCGATACCATCCTCAACGTGAATGTCCCGGACGTGCCCTGGGAGGATCTGACCGGCTTCCAGGCCACGCGGCTGGGGCATCGCCACAAGTCCGAGCCGGTCATCCGCATGGAGGACCCGCGCGGCCGGCCGATCTACTGGGTCGGCCCGGCCGGGGCCGAGCAGGACGCGGGGCAGGGCACCGATTTTCATGCCGTGCGTCACCACGCGGTCTCGATCACCCCGATCCAGGTGGACCTGACCCGCTACGACGCACTCGAAAAAGTGTCTGGCTGGCTGGAGCAGTAGGAAAGGGGATGCGAAAACAGTACGACGGCATCGGCATGACCTCGCAGCGCACGCGCGACCGGCTGGTGCAGCGGCTTAAAGAGAAAGGCATCAGCAACCTCGCGGTGCTGGAGGTGATGCGCAAGACGCCGCGCCACCTGTTCGTCGACGAGGCCCTGTCCAGCCGCGCCTACGAGGACACGGCCCTGCCCATCGGCTACGGCCAGACCATCTCCCAGCCCTACATCGTCGCGCGCATGACCGAGGAGATCATGAAGGGCAATCCGAAGACGGTGCTGGAGGTGGGCACGGGCTCGGGCTACCAGGCCGCCATCCTGGCCCAGCTGGTGGAGAAGGTATTCACCGTCGAGCGGATCGATCCGCTGCTGCGTCAGGTGCGCCAGCGCCTGCGCAGTCTGGGGTTGCACAATGTCCAGCTCAAGCACAGCGACGGCAGCATCGGCTGGGCCTCCAAGGGGCCGTTCGACGCCATCCTGCTCACCGCCGCCCCGGAGCAGATCCCGACCGCGCTGCTGGAGCAGCTGGCCGACGGCGGACGCATGGTCGCCCCCATCGGCAGCGCCCGCGAGCAGCGCCTGGCGGTGATCACCCGCCGCGGCAATGTCTGCGAGCAGGAGAACCTGGAGCTGGTCAGTTTCGTGCCGCTGCTCGGAGGACTGGGATGATGCGCCTGTTCGGCGGCCTCTACAGCCGGGTGATGCGCTGGTCGCGGCATCCGCACGCCACGCGTTATCTGGCCGGCCTGAGCTTCGCCGAGTCGTCCTTCTTCCCCATCCCGCCGGACGTGATGCTCGCCCCCATGAGCCTGGCCCGGCCGGAGCGGGCCTGGCACTATGCCGGGCTGACCACGCTGGCCTCGGTGCTGGGCGGCATCCTCGGCTATGCCATCGGGGTGTTCGCCTTCGAGCTGGTCGAACCGCTGCTGCGCGAGGCCGGCTACTGGGACAAGTACCTGCATGCCCGTGACTGGTTCGCCGAGTGGGGCTTCTGGACGGTATTCATCGCCGGCTTCTCGCCCATTCCCTACAAGGTCTTCACCATCGCCGCCGGCAGTCTGTCCATGGCGCTGTTTCCCTTCATCATCGCCTCGGCCGTGGGCCGCGGAGCGCGCTTCTTTCTGGTGGCCGGCCTGCTGGCCTGGGGCGGGCCGCGGCTGGAGGCGGCCCTGCACCGTTATGTCGAGGCCCTGGGCTGGCTGGTGATCGGCGCCGCGGTGGTGGCCTATCTGCTGCTGAGGGGCTGATGCGGCGGGCGCTATCCCAGTTCGTCCGGTTGCTGCTGCTGGCGGCCCTGCTGGGCGGCTGCGGTGGCCGCGCCCTGGCCCCGGTCGGTGTGCGCGGCGAGCCCGACATGGACCGGCCGTCCTACCACAGTGTCGAGCGTGGCGAGAGCCTGTATTCCATCGCCTGGAAATACGGCCTGGACTATCAACAGCTGGCCCGCTGGAACGGCATCGCTTCGCCCTACACCATCTACGTGAATCAGAGGCTGCGCCTGCACCCGACCGCCCCGGCCGCGCGGGTCGATTCCCGTCCGGCGCCGGCCCCGGCATCGCGTCCGGCCCCCGCCCCTGAACGGGATATCCGGGTCCGCTCCACCCCGGCCCCGCGCGCCCCGACGACCGCCCCTGACCGTTACAGCTACCCGGACCGGGTCAGCACCTGGCGCTGGCCGGTGCAGGGCCGGATTCTGCGCCCGTTCGACCCGAACTCGCCGGGCAAGAAAGGCATTACGATAAGTGGGGAAAAAGGCGAAAAAATCCGCGCGGCCGCTGCGGGAAGAATCGTCTACAGCGGCAGTGGACTTGTCGGTTATGGCAGGCTTATCATCGTGAAGCACAGCGAGGATTATCTCAGTGCCTATGGTCACAACGACAAGCTGCTGGTCAGTGAGGGCGATGTGGTCAAGGCCGGGCAGGTGCTGGCCCTGATGGGCAGCAGCGGGACCAACCGGACCCAGCTGCACTTCGAGATCCGCCGTAAAGGCAAGCCGGTGGATCCGCTGCACTACCTGCCGCGTCGCAAGTGATGCAGTCTTGCCGGGATAATGAAGCGAGGGGAATCCCATGGCAAAGAATCCGAAGGTCGACATTTCCGCCAGCGGCATTCAGGCCGCGCAACTCGAAGACAACGACGAAGACCCCGAACTTGAACAGCCCGCAGCCGAAGAAGAGGTCGTGTTCGAGGCCGGTGCCGTACCGGATCACCAGATCGATGCCACCCGACTGTATCTGAACGAGATCGGCTTCGCGCCGCTGCTGACGGCCGAGGAAGAGGTCTACTATTCACGCCTGGCCCAGCGCGGCGACGAGTCCGGCCGCCAGCGGATGATCGAGAGCAATCTGCGGCTGGTGGTCAAGATCGCCCGACGTTACATGAACCGGGGGCTTGCCCTGCTGGATCTGATCGAGGAGGGCAACCTGGGACTGATCCGCGCGGTGGAGAAGTTCGATCCCGAGCGCGGCTTCCGTTTCTCCACCTACGCCACCTGGTGGATCCGCCAGACCATCGAGCGGGCGCTGATGAATCAGACCCGTACCGTGCGTCTGCCGATTCACATCGTCAAGGAGATCAACGTCTATATGCGTGCGGCGCGCAAGCTGGCGCAGAAACTTGACCACGAACCCACGCCCGAAGAGATTGCCGAGTTGCTGGACAAGCCGCTGGAGGACGTCGAGCGCCTGCTGGGGCTGAACGAGAAGACCGCCTCCATGGACTCACCCATCGGCGGCGACTCTCATCGTTCGCTGCTCGATGCCCTGCCGGACGAGAACAATCCCGACCCCTCCGACCTGCTCGCCGATGATGACGTCCACGACAATCTGGACTTCTGGCTGGACCAGCTCAACCCCAAGCAGCGCGACGTGGTGGAGCGCCGCTTCGGCCTGCACGGCCACAAGACCTGCACCCTGGAGGAAGTGGGGCGGGAGATCGGCGTGACCCGCGAGCGCGTGCGTCAGATCCAGATGGATGCCCTGAAGCGCCTGCGCGAGATCCTCGAAAGCGAGGGCTTCTCGCACGATGCCCTGCTGCGATGAATCAGGTAGTCCCTGAATAATTTCCCTTTCGTCATCCCGGCGCACGCCGGGATCCAGAAGAAGCAGAAATGTAGGTCGGGTTACGCCTTTCAGGCTAACCCGACCTGCGTCCGCTTCCCCATGCGTATAAGGTTTGCGCTCAGATCATCATCAACGCCGCCACCACATTGCGGTCCTCCGATGCCAGCACGGCGAAGGTGCGGCAGGCCGCGGCGGTGTCCATGACCTCCAATCCCACGCCGGCGGCCTGGACCCGGTGCATGATGGCCGCTTCCGGAAACCGCAGGCTCGCCCCCGTGCCCAGCACCAGGATCTCCGGTTCCATTCCGAGCAGCGTATCGATGTGTTCCAGCTGCAATTCGGCCATGGTCTCGGGCGGCCAGTCCGTGCTCAGACGGGTGGCCGAGATGATGAGGCTTTCCCGGTACACATCCTCGTTGATCCGGATCTCGCCGGGGCCATAACCGCGGATGGCGTAGCTGCCGGTGTTGGTGTCCTGGGCGAAGTGCATGGACACAAGATAGTCGCCCGCGGCACCCGGGTGCAAGACGGCCTTCCGGCTCAATCCGCGACATGCGCATAACCTTATAAAATTCAGTAAGCTAGTTTTGGATCTGTGCGTCGTCTCTCTTGTATATCCGGCACAATTTAAGTAAATTGCGGCGTTCGATTTCATAAACCGGCAGCACACAGACTCGGGTACCCAGCCTTGTTGGACGAATTTCAGCGCATCAAACGCCTTCCTCCCTATGTTTTCAATATCGTCAATGAGTTGAAGGCAAAGGCGCGAGCGCGGGGGGAGGACATCATCGACTTCGGCATGGGCAATCCCGATCAGCCCACGCCGGATCACATCGTCGCCAAGCTGGTCGAGGCCGCCCAGCGCCGGGACACCCACCGCTATTCGCTGTCCCGGGGCATCCCCCGCCTGCGCCGGGCCATCTGCCGCTGGTACAAGCAGCGCTACGACGTTGACCTCGATCCCGAGACCGAGGCCATCGTCACCATCGGCTCCAAGGAGGGCCTGGCGCACCTGGCCCTGGCCACGGTCGGGCCGGGTGATGCGGTGCTGGTGCCCAATCCGGCCTATCCCATCCATCCCTATGGCTTCGTCATCGCCGGCGCCGACATCCGCCACGTGCCGCTGGTGCCGCACATCGACTTCTTCGTCGAGCTGGAAAAGGCGATCAAGGACTCCTGGCCCAAGCCCAAGATGCTGGTGCTGAACTTCCCCGGCAATCCGACCACCCAGTGTGTGGACCTGGAGTTCTTCGAGCGGGTGGTGGCCATTGCCCGCGAACACCAGATCTGGGTGGTGCAGGACCTGGCCTATGCCGACCTGGTGTTCGACGGCTACACCGCGCCGTCCATCCTGCAGGTGCCGGGCGCGCGCGAGGTGGCGGTGGAGTTCTTTTCCCTGTCCAAGAGCTACAACATGCCCGGCTGGCGCGTCGGCTTCATGTGCGGCAACGAGATCCTGGTCGCCGCGCTGGCGCGGATGAAATCCTATCTCGACTACGGCATGTTCACGCCCATCCAGGTGGCGGCCATCAGCGCCCTGGAAGGGCCGCAGGACTGTGTCGCGGAGATCCGCGAACTCTACCGCAAGCGCCGCGACGTGCTCTGCGACGGCCTCAATGCACTGGGCTGGGAGGTGGAGAAGCCGAAGGCGACCATGTTCGTCTGGGCACCGATTCCCGAGCAGTACCAGCATCTCGGCTCGCTGGAATTTTCCAAGAAGCTGCTGGCCGAGGCCAAGGTGGCGGTCTCCCCGGGCATCGGCTTCGGCGACTATGGCGACGACTATGTGCGCTTCGGCCTGATCGAGAACGAGCACCGCACCCGCCAGGCCGTGCGCGGCATCCGCGACATGTTCCGCCGCGACCAGAAGAAGGCGTCTGCCGGATAAGATAAATTCTAATCACAGGACCGTCATTGCGAGGCGCATAGCGCCGTGGCAATCTCCTCCGGTTGACCATGCATTACGAGATTGCCACGCTACGCTCGCAATGACGAAAATCGCTGAGCCTGGTTGAAGACCTCCAGACATGAGAAGACAAAAGGAGCAGTTCAAGTGAAACCGGTCAAGGTCGGCCTGCTGGGCCTGGGTACCGTCGGTGGCGGCACCTTCAACGTGCTGCGACGCAACGCCGAGGAGATCGCGCGCCGTGCCGGCCGCGGCATCGAGATCGTGCATGCCGCGGCGCGTGAATACGACCCGGCGCGGCTGCCCGGCATCGAGGGCATTCAGGTCTCCGACGACGCCTTCAAGGTGGTCGACGATCCCGACATCGACATCATCGTCGAGCTGATCGGCGGTTATTCCCCCGCCAAGGAGCTGGTGCTGAGGGCGATCGGGAACGGCAAGCATGTCGTGACCGCCAACAAGGCGCTGATCGCCCTGCACGGCAACGAGATCTTCCAGGCGGCCCAGGACAAGGGCGTGATGGTGGCCTTCGAGGCCGCGGTCGGCGGCGGCATCCCCATCATCAAGGCGGTGCGCGAGGGCCTGGCCGCCAACCAGATCGAGTGGCTGGCCGGCATCATCAACGGCACCGGCAACTTCATCCTCACCGAGATGCGCGACAAGGGCCGCGAGTTCGCCGACGTGCTGGCCGAGGCGCAGGCACTGGGTTATGCCGAGGCCGATCCGACCTTCGACGTGGAGGGCATCGACGCTGCCCACAAACTGACTATTCTCGCCTCCATCGCCTTCGGCGTGCCGCTGCAGTTCGATAAGACCTACACCGAGGGCATCAGCAACATCACCCGCGACGATGTGGCCTATGCCGGCGAACTGGGTTACCGCATCAAGCACCTGGGCTTTTCCCGCCGCACCCCGAAGGGGATTGAGTTGCGGGTGCATCCGACCCTGATCCCGGAGCGGCGCCTGATCGCCAACGTCGACGGGGTGATGAACGCCGTGCTGGTCAAGGGCGATGCCGTCGGTCCGACACTGTATTATGGTGCCGGCGCCGGTTCCGAGCCCACCGCCTCGGCCGTGGTGGCCGACATCGTGGACGTGACCCGGGTCCTGACCGCCGATCCCGAGAACCGGGTGCCGCACCTGGCCTTCCAGCCGGATGCCCTGTCTGACCTGCCGATCCTGCCGATGGACGATGTCGAAACGGCCTATTACCTTCGCTTGTGTGCGGCTGACCGCCCGGGCGTCATGGCCGATGTTGCGCGTATTCTCGGCGACGGTGGTATCAGCATTGAGGCCGTCATCCA
>PABG01000089.1 GCA_002699185.1 Gammaproteobacteria bacterium
ACCTCCATCTCGCCGAAGCGCTGGCCGCCGAACTGGGCCTTGCCGCCCAGCGGCTGCTGGGTGACCAGGCTGTACGGGCCGGTGGAACGGGCATGCATCTTGTCATCCACCAGGTGGTTGAGCTTGAGCATGTACATGTAGCCCACGGTGACCGGGCGGTCGAAGGCATCGCCGGTACGGCCGTCGTAGAGTACGGTCTGTCCCGATTCCGGCAGGTCTGCCAGTCTCAGCATGCCCTTGATCTCGTCCTCGTTGGCGCCGTCGAACACCGGCGTGGCCATGGGCACGCCACTGCGCAGGTTCTCGCTGAGCCGGACGATCTCGTCGTCGCTGAA
Source organism: Gammaproteobacteria bacterium (assembly GCA_002699185.1). Classification (GTDB taxonomy): domain Bacteria; phylum Pseudomonadota; class Gammaproteobacteria; order Thiohalobacterales; family Thiohalobacteraceae; genus Thiohalobacter. Next base: position 336 of record PABG01000089.1, read on the forward strand.
CTCGGCCAGGTTCTCCTTCTTGCCGCTGGTGTTGTAGATCTTGTCCAGGAAGCCGCGCAGCTCCTTGGGCTGAGCCTGGGCATCGAGCATGCCGCCGATCTTCAGGCCCAGTCCCTTGGCGGCCCAGCCCAGGTGCGTTTCCAGCACCTGGCCGACGTTCATGCGCGAGGGCACGCCGAGCGGGTTGAGCACGATGTCGACCGGGGTGCCGTCGTCGGTGTAGGGCATGTCCTCCATCGGCACGATGGTCGAGATCACGCCCTTGTTGCCGTGGCGGCCGGCCATCTTGTCGCCGGGCTGGATGCGGCGCTTCACGGCCAGGTAGACCTTGACCATCTTCAGCACGCCGGGGGCGAGGTCGTCGCCGGCCTTGATCTTCATCCGCTTCTCTTCGAGCTTCTTGTCGAACTCCTCGCGGATCTGCTTCAGACGCTCGGCGGCCTTCTCCAGCTGCTCGTTGGCCTCGTCGTTCTTGAGCCGGACCTCGAACCACTTGGACTTGTCCAGCTCTTCCAGATAGGACTTGGTGATCTTGGCTCCGGGCTTGAGCTTGTTCGGCCCGCCCTCGGCGGTCTTGCCGATCAGCAGCGCCTCGACCCGGCGATAGACGTCCTCGTCCATGATGCGCATCTGGTCGGCCAGATCCTTCTTGACCTGATCGAGCTGCTCTTCCTCGATCTGCAGGGCGCGCTTGTCCTTCTCCACGCCGTCGCGAGTGAAGACCTGCACGTCGACCACGGTGCCGTCCATCCCGGAGGGCACGCGCAGCGAGGTGTCCTTAACATCGGAGGCCTTCTCGCCGAAGATGGCGCGCAGCAGCTTCTCCTCCGGGGTGAGCTGGGTCTCGCCCTTGGGTGTGACCTTGCCGACCAGGATATCGCCCGGCTTGACCTCGGCGCCGATGTAGACGATGCCGGATTCGTCCAGCTTGGCCAGCGCGCTCTCGCCCACATTGGGGATGTCGCCCGAGATCTCCTCCGGCCCCAGCTTGGTGTCGCGCGCGACGCAGTTGAGCTCTTCGATATGGATGGTGGTGAAGCGGTCTTCCTGCACCACCCGCTCGGAGATCAGGATCGAGTCCTCGAAGTTGTAGCCGTTCCAGGGCATGAAGGCGACCAGCATGTTCTGGCCCAGCGCCAGTTCGCCCATGTCGGTGGAGGGGCCGTCGGCCAGTACGTCGCCCTTCGCGATGACGTCACCCGGATTGACCAGCGGCCGCTGGTTGATACAGGTGTTCTGGTTGGAACGGGTGTACTTGGTCAGGTTGTAGATATCCACGCCGGGCTCGCCGGCGACGGTCTCGTCGTCGTTGACGCGCACCACCACGCGGGCGGCGTCGACCGAGTCGACCACGCCGCCGCGACGGGCGGTGACGGCCACGCCGGAGTCGATGGCGACGGTGCGCTCGATGCCGGTGCCGACCAGCGGCTTCTCGCTGCGCAGGGTCGGTACGGCCTGGCGCTGCATGTTCGAGCCCATCAGGGCGCGGTTGGCATCGTCGTGCTCCAGGAACGGCAGCAGGGCGGCGGCCACCGACACGATCTGGCGCGGCGAGACGTCGATGTAGTCGACCTTGTCCGGGGTGGACAGGGTGAACTCGTTCTGGTGCCGGCAGGAGATCAGGTCATCGGTGAGCATGCCCTTTTCGTCCATGGCGGCGTTGGCCTGGGCGATGACGTACTGCCCTTCCTCGATCGCCGACAGGTACTCGACGTCGTCGGTCACCCGGCCGTCCACCACCTTGCGGTAGGGGGTCTCGAGGAAACCGTACTTGTTGGTGCGGGCGAACACGGCCAGCGAGTTGATCAGGCCGATGTTCGGACCTTCCGGGGTCTCGATCGGGCAGACGCGGCCATAGTGGGTCGGGTGCACGTCGCGCACCTCGAAGCCGGCGCGTTCGCGGGTCAGGCCGCCCGGGCCGAGCGCGGAGACGCGGCGCTTGTGGGTGACCTCGGACAGCGGGTTGTTCTGGTCCATGAACTGCGACAGCTGCGAGGAGCCGAAGAACTCCTTGATCGCGGCGGCTACCGGCTTGGCGTTGATCAGCTCCTGCGGCATCAGGCCCTCGCTCTCGGCCAGGGACAGACGCTCCTTGACCGCGCGCTCGACGCGCACCAGGCCAATGCGGAAGACATTCTCGGCCATCTCGCCGACGCAGCGGATGCGGCGGTTGCCCAGGTGGTCGATGTCGTCGACGAAGCCGTTGCCGTTGCGGATGTCGACCAGGGCCCTCATCACGTCGATGATGTCGGAACTGTCGCCCTGCTGCTCGACCAGCTTCTTCGATGCCTCGTCGGTACGGGTCTTGAAGTAGACGCCGTCGTAGAGCACGCCCGGGCCCTCGACCTCCTCGCGGCCGACGCGGCGGTTGAACTTCATCCGACCGACCGCGGACAGGTCGTAGCGGTCCTCGGTGAAGAACAGGTTGTTGAACAGATTCTGGGCCGCTTCCTTGGTCGGCGGCTCGCCCGGACGCATCATGCGGTAGATCTCGACCTGGGCCTCCAGCTCGCTGCTGGTGGGGTCGATGCGCAGGGTCTCGGAGATGTAGGGGCCGCGGTCCAGGTCATTGGTATAAAGGGTCTTGACCTGCTTGATGCCGGCCTCGCGCAGCTTCGCGACCAGCTCCTCGGTGAGCTCGTCGTTGGCATTGGCGATGATCTCGCCGCTGGCCTTGTCCACCACGTTGTGCGACAGCACCTTGCCGACCAGATAGGACTCGGGCACGACCAGGCTCTTCACCCCGGCCTGGTCCAGTTCACGGATGTGGCGGGCGGTGATGCGGCGGCCTTCCTCGACCAGCACCTCATTGCCGATCTTGATGTCGAAGATGGCGGTCTCGCCGCGCAGGCGCTCCGGCACCAGATCCAGCTTGATCTCATTCTTGCCGATGTGGAAGGTGTTGGTGTCGAAGAAGATGTCCAGGATCTGCTCGACCTCGTAGCCCAACGCGCGCAGCAGAATGGTCGCCGGCAGCTTGCGGCGACGGTCGATGCGCACGAACAGGCAGTCCTTGGGGTCGAACTCGAAGTCCAGCCAGGAGCCGCGGTAGGGAATGACCCGCGCGGAGTACAGCAGCTTGCCGGAGGAGTGGGTCTTGCCCTTGTCGTGGTCGAAGAACACGCCCGGCGAGCGGTGCAGCTGGGAGACGATGACGCGCTCGGTGCCATTGATGACGAAGGTGCCGTTCTCGGTCATCAGCGGCATCTCGCCGAAGTAGACCTCCTGCTCCTTGATGTCCTTGATCGGCTTGTTCTCGGCCGAGGACTCCTTGTCATAGATGATCAGGCGCACCAGCGCACGCAGGGGCGCGGCGTAGGTCATGCCGCGCAGCTGGCACTCCTTGACGTCGAAGGTCGGAGTGCCGAGACGGTAACTGACGTATTCCAGGGCGGCGTTGCCGGAATAGCTCTGGATCGGGAACACCGAGGAGAAGGCCGCATGCAGACCGCAGTCCTCGCGCTGCTCCGCACCACCCTGACCGGTCTGCAGAAAACGCTCATAGGACTCGATCTGTGTCGCCAGCAGGTACGGAACCTGGAGAATACTGGGTCGCTTGCCGAAATCCTTGCGAATACGTTTCTTATCGGTGAAGCTGTAGCCCATCGGTGTTCCTCTCGAATAAATGCAGGTACTGGGGTGCCGGGCAGCAGGGCCGCTGAAGGGGCCGCGAACCTGGACCTGGCGCTTGTAGCGTCAACAAACAGAAAAAGGCCGGCAGCTCAGTTTCGCCACCAGCCGGAGATTTCCCCGGTGCTGAGTGAAGCGCCCCGCGAACGGGGCGCCACCCATGTCTCGAATGCCAATCTGATATTACTTGACCTCGACGCTTGCACCAGCCTCTTCAAGCTGCTTCTTGATGTCTTCGGCCTCGTCCTTGGAAGCGCCTTCCTTGATGGTGGAGGGCGCGCCCTCGACCATGTCCTTGGCTTCCTTCAGACCCAGGCCGGTGATGCCGCGGACGACCTTGATCACGCCGACCTTGTTGGAACCGAAGCTGGTCATAACCACGTCGAACTCGGTCTTTTCCTCGGCGGCAGCGGCTTCGCCACCCCCGGCGGCAGCCGGGGCGGCAGCCACGGCGGCGGCGGCGGAAACACCGAACTTCTCTTCCATCGCCTCAACGAGTTCAACGACTTCCATCACGCTCATGTTGGCGATGGTGTCCAGGATGTCTTCTTTGGAAACTGCCATGGTAATCACTCCTAATACTTGTCCACAAGCCCGCAAGGGGCGTCAAATTTTTGAACCGGGTCAGGCCGCCTGTTCCTTCTGATCGCGGATGGCCGCCACGGTGCGAACCAGCTTGCCCGGCACCTCGTTGAGGGTGCGGGCCAGCTTCTCGGCCGGGGCCTTCATCAGCATCATCAGGATTGCCAGGGCTTCGTCGCGAGTCGGCAGCTTGGCCAGGCGCTCCAGATCGTTGGCCGGGAGCAGCTTGCCGCTGAGGGCAAGAAACTTGACCTGGAGCTTGTCAGTCTCCTTGGTGAAGTCCTTGACCACGCGGGCGGCCGCGCCCGGATCCTCCTGGGAGAAGGCCAGCATCAGCGGGCCCACCAGGCTGTCTGAAATGCACTCGAACTCGGTGCCCTGAACGGCACGGCGGGCCAGGGTGTTCTTCACGACCCGGACATAGACGCCGTTTTCCCGCGCCTTGCGGCGCAGTGCGGTCATCTGGTCCACGGTCAGGCCGCGGTATTCCGCCGCCACGGCGGAATAGGCGCTTGCGGCCACTTCGGACACCTCGGCAACCACGGTCTTCTTCTGCTCAAGACTCAGTGCCATCAGTTACCTCCTGCGATACAGAACGCGTCTGTATCCGGTTTTGCCAACGGAACAGCCCCTTGGGGCCGTTCCCCGTACGGTGGCCGAGGACAAGTTTGCAATAAACCGTCTTGGCGACACCGTCTGCGCAGGCTGTCAGTGATTAAGCAGCGGGTTACCCCGCCGCGCCTGCGGTCTTTGACGACCGTCGCCCGCGGAACGATCCCGCGGGTGACGTGCCCCAAAGTTCGTGCTCGACCGGCCCCGCTCAGGAAGCGAGCGTGGCCTGGTCGACGGCGATGCCCGGGCCCATGGTGGTGGACACGGTCACCTTCTTCATATAAATCCCCTTCGCCGCGGCGGGCTTGACCTTGCGCAGGTCCGCCAGCAGGGCCTCCAGGTTGCCCTTCAGCGCGTCGACGTCGAAATCCACCTTGCCGATGGTGCAGTGGATGATGCCCGCCTTGTCGGTGCGGTAGCGGACCTGACCGGCCTTGGCATTGTTCACCGCGGCGGCCACGTCGGTGGCCACGGTGCCGACCTTGGGGTTCGGCATCAGACCGCGCGGGCCCAGGATCTGACCCAGCTGTCCGACCACGCGCATGGCGTCGGGGGTGGCGATGACCACGTCGAAATCCAGGTTGCCACCCTTGATGCTCTCGGCCAGATCCTCGAAGCCGACCACGTCGGCGCCGGCATCCTTGGCCGCATCGGCATTGGCGCCCTGGGCGAACACGGCCACGCGCACGCTCTGACCGGTGCCGTTGGGCAGCACGGTGGAGCCGCGCACCACCTGGTCGGACTTGCGCGGGTCGACGCCGAGGTTGACCGCGACATCGACGGATTCCTTGAACTTGGCCCCGCTCAGCTCCTTCAGCAGGCTGAAGGCGTCATCGATGGGATACAGCTTGCCCGGCTCGACCTTCTCGCGGATGGCCTTCATACGTTTGGAAAGTTTCGCCATGATCAAGCCTCCTCGACGTCCAGGCCCATGCTGCGGGCGCTGCCGGCGATGATGCGCACGGCGGCGTCCAGGTCAGCGGCGTTCAGGTCCTGCATCTTGGTCTGGGCGATCTCCTCGAGCTGCGCCCGGGTCACCTTGCCCACCTTCTGCGTGTTCGGGGTGGCACTGCCCTTGCCGATGCCGGCGGCCTTCTTCAGCAGGATCGCAGCCGGCGGCGTCTTCATGACGAAGGTGAAGCTGCGATCGTTGTAGACGGTGATCACCACCGGGATCGGCAGCCCCTTCTCGACGTCCTGGGTCTGGGCATTGAATGCCTTGCAGAACTCCATGATGTTCACGCCGTGCTGGCCCAGTGCGGGGCCGACCGGCGGCGAGGGATTCGCCTCCTGGGCTGCAACCTGCAGCTTGATGTAGGCTTCGACTTTCTTTGCCATTTTGCTTCTCCTGTGGGTGCAAGCGCCTCGTTACGAGCGGGACTGACCCGCTCTCCGGAGGCTCCCCGTTAACAACGGGCGCCGGCGTCGCCGGCGCCCGGACTCAAGCCTTCTCGACCTGGCTGAACTCCAGTTCAACCGGGGTGGAGCGGCCGAAGATGAGCACGGCCACGCGCAACCGGCTCTTCTCGTAGTTGACTTCCTCGACCACGCCATTGAAATCGTTGAAGGGGCCGTCGGTGACGCGCACCACCTCGCCCACCTCGAACAGAACCTTGGGCCGCGGCTTCTCCACGCCCTCCTGGATCCGGTTCAGGATCTGGTCGGCCTCGCGATCGGAGATCGGCGCCGGGCGATCACTGGTACCGCCGATGAAGCCCATCACCTTGGGCACATCCTTGACCAGATGCCAGGTCTCGTCGTCCATCTCCATCTGCACCAGCACATAGCCGGGGAAGAACTTGCGCTCGCTCTTGCGCTTCTGCCCCTCGCGCATTTCCACGACCTCCTCGGTCGGGACCAGGATCTCGCCGAACTTCTCCTGCATGCCGCTGCGGGCGACACGCTCCTCGAGCGAACGCTTGACCTGGTTCTCGAACCCCGAGTAGGCGTGCACGACGTACCAACGCTTAGCCATCCTCAACCGCCCCTTATCCGGTTATCCAGCCGACCAGCCAGAACAGGAGCTTGTCCAGCAGCCACAGAATCAGACCCACAATGATGACCATCGCGAACACGATCAGCGCCGTCTGGATGGTCTCCTGCCGGCTCGGCCAGACCACCTTGCGCACTTCCATCCTGGCACTGCCGATGAAACCGATGGCCTGGGCGCCCTTGGCGGTCTGCGCAAAGATGAACAGCACCACACCGACCACTGCCAGCAGCCCCAGCACGCGGAACAGCAGATTGTAGTCGGCAAAATGATAAAAGCCGGCCACGCCTCCGAGGAGAAGCGCAACGGCCAGCACCATTTTCGCGGTATCCAGTTTCGAGCCTTCGGTTTCTACCTTAGCATTCATAGCCAGCGGCCAGGTGTACCTGTTTGGGAGCCCGGCATTGTTGTCCGGCCTGAACGGCCGGCACCTGCCCCAGTTAAGTGGCAGGGCAGGAGGGAATCGAACCCCCAACCTGCGGTTTTGGAGACCGCCGCTCTGCCAATTGAGCTACTGCCCTATAAATTTCAGTGAGGAGTGAGGAGATAGGAGTGAGGAGAACATCCCCTCCTCACTCCTCACTCCTCACTCCTTACCCCTCACTCGATGATCTTGGAGACCACGCCGGCGCCCACGGTACGGCCGCCTTCGCGGATGGCGAAGCGCAGACCCTCTTCCATCGCGATCGGCGCAATCAGCGACACCGTCATCTTCACGTTGTCGCCCGGCATCACCATCTCCACGCCTTCCGGCAGATCGCACGCACCCGTCACGTCCGTCGTGCGGAAATAGAACTGCGGACGATAACCGTTGAAGAACGGCGTGTGACGACCACCCTCGTCCTTGCTCAGCACGTACACCTCGCACTCGAACTTGGTGTGCGGCGTGATCGAACCCGGAACGCACAGCACCTGACCGCGCTCAACATCGTCTCGCTTGGTCCCGCGCAGCAGCACGCCCACGTTGTCGCCCGCCTCGCCCGAGTCCAGCAGCTTGCGGAACATCTCCACACCCGTCACCGTGGTCTTGGTGGTGTCGCGAATACCCACGATCTCCACCTCGTCGCCCACCTTGACGATGCCGCGCTCGATACGACCGGTCACCACCGTGCCGCGTCCGGAAATCGAGAACACGTCCTCGATCGGCATCAGGAACGGCTGATCCACCGGGCGCTCCGGCACCGGAATGTAGGAGTCCAGCGCCTCCAGCAGCTTCTCGATCGACGGCACGCCGATCTCGGAAGTATCACCCTCCAGCGCCTTGAGCGCCGAACCGGTGATGATCGGGGTGTCGTCGCCGGGAAAATCATAGGAGGACAGCAGATCGCGGATCTCCATCTCCACCAGCTCCAGCAGCTCCGGGTCGTCCACCTGGTCGGCCTTGTTCATGTACACCACGATCGAGGGCACACCCACCTGGCGCGCCAGCAGGATGTGCTCGCGGGTCTGCGGCATCGGGCCGTCGGCAGCAGACACCACCAGAATCGCGCCGTCCATCTGCGCGGCACCCGTGATCATGTTCTTCACATAGTCGGCGTGACCGGGGCAGTCCACGTGCGCGTAGTGGCGCGCGTCCGTCTCGTACTCCACGTGGGCGGTGGCAATCGTGATCCCGCGCGCACGCTCTTCCGGGGCATTGTCGATCTGATCATAGGCACGAAACTCGCCGCCCATCTTCTCGGCACCCACCTTCGTCAGCGCCGCCGTCAGCGTCGTCTTACCATGGTCCACGTGACCTATCGTTCCCACGTTCACGTGCGGCTTCGTTCGCTCAAATTTTTCCTTGGACACGACTGCTACCTCGTTACAGTTCTGTTGGTCTCTAGAGAATTACGATGCTTTCTTGATGATCGCGTCGGCGACGTTGGACGGCGCCTCGGCATACTTCTCGAATTGCATGCTGTAGCTGGCGCGGCCCTGGGTGGCGCTGCGCAGGTCGGTGGCATAGCCGAACATCTCGGACAGCGGAACCTCGGCGCGCACCTGCTTGCCGGAGGGGCTGTCGTCCATTTCCTTGATCATGCCGCGGCGACGGTTGAGGTCACCCACCACGTCACCCATGTACTCTTCCGGGGTGACGACCTCGACGCTCATGATGGGCTCGAGCAGCACCGGGCTGGCCTTCAGCGCGCCCTCCTTGAAGCCCATGGAGCCGGCGATCTTGAACGCCATCTCCGAGGAGTCGACATCGTGGTAGGAACCGTCGAACAGGGTGACCTTGACGTCCACCATCGGGAAGCCGCCCAGCACGCCGTTCTCCATCTGTTCCTGGATGCCCTTGTCCACGGCCGGGATGTAATCCTTGGGCACGACACCGCCGACGATGGCGTTGACGAACTCGTAACCGGTGCCCGGCTCCTGCGGCTCAAGCTTGAGGACGACGTGGCCGTACTGGCCGCGGCCGCCGGACTGGCGCACGAACTTGCCTTCGACCTTCTCGACCGTCTGGCGGATGGTCTCGCGATAGGCCACCTGCGGCGCACCCACATTGGCCTCGACCTTGAATTCACGCTTCATGCGGTCGACGATGATATCGAGGTGCAGCTCACCCATGCCGGAGATGATGGTCTGGCCGGACTCCTCATCGGTGTGAACACGGAAGGAGGGATCCTCCTGGGCCAGCTTCTGCAGGGCGATGCCCATCTTCTCCTGGTCGGCCTTGGTCTTGGGCTCGACCGCGACGGAGATGACCGGCTCGGGGAATTCCATGCGCTCCAGGATGACGGGATTGCTCATATCGCACAGGGTGTCGCCGGTGGTGACATCCTTCAGGCCCACGGCCGCGGCGATATCGCCGGCACGCACTTCCTTGATCTCCTCGCGCGAGTTGGAGTGCATCTGCAGGATACGACCGACGCGCTCCTTCTTGCCCTTGACCGAGTTGTAGACGGTGTCACCCGAGTTCAGCACGCCGGAATAGACCCGGAAGAAGGTCAGCGAACCCACATAGGGGTCGGTGGCGATCTTGAAGGCCAGCGCGGCGAAGGGCTCGTCGTCGGAGGACTTGCGCAGCACCTCAGTCTCGCTCTCGTCGTCAAGCACGCCCTTGATGGCGAGCACGTCGACCGGCGAGGGCATGAAATTGATGACGGCGTCCAGCATGGCCTGCACGCCCTTGTTCTTGAAGGCGGAGCCGCACATCATCGGAATGATTTCCACCGACAGGGTGCGCATGCGCAGGCCCTTGATGATCTCCTCGTGGGACAGATCGCCCTCGTTGAGATACTTGTCCATCAGCTCTTCGGAGGCCTCGGCGGCGGCTTCCAGCATGTGCTCGCGCCACTCCTGGCACTGCTCGAGCATATCCGCAGGGATATCCCTGGCCTCATAGGTCATACCCATGTCGGCCTCGTTCCAGTAGATGGCCTGCATGCGGATCAGGTCCACCACGCCCTGGAAATTGTCCTCGGCGCCGATGGGCAGCTGCACCGGTACCGGGAAGGCACCCAGCCGGGTCTTGACCTGCTCGACCACGCGCAGGAAGTTCGCGCCGGCACGGTCCATCTTGTTGACGAAGCCCATGCGCGGGACGTGATACTTGTCGGCCTGGCGCCAGACCGTCTCGGACTGGGGCTCCACGCCACCGACGGCGCAGAACACGGCGCAGGCGCCGTCGAGCACGCGCAGGGAACGCTCCACCTCGATGGTAAAATCCACGTGGCCGGGGGTGTCGATGATGTTGATGCGGTGTTCCGGGAACTGCTGGTCCATGCCGCTCCAGAAACAGGTGGTGGCCGCAGAGGTGATGGTGATACCGCGCTCCTGCTCCTGCTCCATCCAGTCCATGGTCGCGGCGCCGTCATGCACCTCGCCGATCTTGTGCGACACGCCGGTGTAGAACAGAACGCGTTCGGTGGTCGTCGTCTTGCCGGCGTCAATGTGCGCCATGATGCCGACATTGCGATAACGTTCGATTGGAGTTTTGCGTGCCACGGACTGAATCCCTATCTAATGTTGCTTTAAAATAGCTGTGCGCTTACCAGCGGTAGTGCGCGAAGGCCTTGTTGGCCTCGGCCATGCGGTGCGTGTCCTCGCGCTTCTTCACGGCGGCGCCGCGATTCTCGGAAGCGTCCAGGATCTCGCCGGCCAGGCGCTGGGCCATGGTCTTCTCGCTGCGCTTGCTGGCGGCGTCGATCACCCAGCGCATGGCCAGGGTCTGACGGCGGATCGGCCGCACCTCGATCGGTACCTGGTAGGTGGCACCGCCGACGCGACGGGACTTGACCTCGACCATGGGACTGACGTTCTCCAGGGCCTGATCCATGATCTCCATCGGGTCGCCGCTCTTCTGACCGATATGATCCAGGGCGCCATAGACGATACGCTCGGCAACTGATTTCTTGCCGCTCTTCATGACCATATTCATGAACTTGGCCAGCTTCTCACTGCCGAACTTGGGGTCCGGAAGGATCTGGCGACGCTCTGCTGACTTTCTTCTCGACATTGTCGTTTACCTGTTCAACCGGACTACGTTAGGACTTGGGCCGCTTGGCGCCGTACTTGGAACGCCCCTGACGGCGCGCCTGCACCCCGGAGGTATCCAGGCTGCCGCGCACGGTGTGGTAGCGCACGCCGGGCAGGTCCTTCACACGACCGCCGCGAATCAGCACGACCGAGTGCTCCTGCAGGTTGTGGCCCTCGCCGCCGATGTAGCTGCTGACCTCATAACCGTTGGTCAGGCGAACGCGCGCGACCTTGCGCAGCGCCGAGTTCGGCTTCTTCGGCGTGGTGGTGTAGACACGGGTGCACACGCCGCGCTTCTGCGGTGAGGCCTCGAGCGCGGGCACGTTGCTCTTCTCGACCCGGCGCTTACGCGGTTTGCGTACTAACTGATTGATTGTAGACATGAAAAACTCACTCTAATCCGTCTTGCTGCCAGCATTCGGGCGACCGGAAAATAAACGACAGGCCGGCATGGTTGCCCGGCCTGTCGGGAAAGACGCGCAATTTTAGAGAGCTACCCCCACCCTGTCAAGCACTTGTGGCGCCTGTTTCAGGGGTGGGGGCAGGAGGGTCAGGAATCCGACTCGCTGGGGGATTCGGCGGGGGACTCCGTCTCGACCGGCTCGGCGAATGCCGCCGCGGCGGCTTCTCCGGCGAGGTCGGCGTGACGCAGGCGGCGGCGCTCCTCGTGATGCGCCAGCCCGGTACCGGCCGGGATCAGGCGACCCACGATGACGTTCTCCTTCAGCCCGCGCAGCTCGTCGCGCCCGCCACGGGTGGCGGCCTCGGTCAGCACCCGGGTGGTCTCCTGGAAGGAGGCCGCCGAGATGAAGGATTCGGTCGCCAGCGAGGCCTTGGTGATGCCCAGCAGGAGAATGTTGTAGGTGGCCGGGACCTTGCCTTCGGCCTCCACCTTCTCGTTCTCCTCCAGCAGCACCGCCTTCTCGACCTGCTCGCCCTTGAGGAAACGGGTGTCGCCGGGCTCGAGGATCTCCACCTTGCGCATCATCTGGCGGATGATCACCTCGATGTGCTTGTCGTTGATCTTCACGCCCTGCAGCCGGTAGACGTCCTGGATCTCCTTGACCACGTAGTTGGCCATCTCGGTCACGCCCAGCAGGCGCAGGATGTCATGCGGGTTGGGCTCGCCGTCGACGATGGTCTCGCCCTTCTCCACGTGCTCGCCCTCGAACACGGTGACATGGCGCCACTTCGGGATCAGCTCCTCGTGCGGATCGCCGTCGGCCGGGGTGATGACCAGGCGCTGCTTGCCCTTGGTCTCCTTGCCGAAGGTGGCGGTGCCGGAGATCTCGGCCAGGATGGCCGGTTCCTTGGGCTTGCGGGCCTCGAACAGGTCGGCCACGCGCGGCAGACCGCCGGTGATGTCGCGGGTCTTGGAGGACTCCTGCGGGATGCGGGCCACCACGTCGCCGACCTCCACCGGGGAGCCGTCCTCCAGCCCGACGATGGCGCCGGCGGGCAGGAAGTAATGGGCCGGCATGTCGGTACCGGCGATCTTGAGCTCGTCGCCGTTCTCGTCGACCAGCTTGACCATCGGCCGCAGGTCCTTGCCCGCCGAGCCGCGCTGCTTGGGATCGGAGACGACCAGGCTGGACAGACCGGTGATCTCGTCGGTCTCGCGGTTGACGGTCACGCCCTCGATGAAGTCGGAGAAGCGCACCCGGCCGGCCACCTCGGTGACGATCGGGTGGGTGTGCGGATCCCAGTTGGCCACGATCTGGCCGGCCTCGACGGCGTCGCCGTCATTGACCGACAGCACCGCACCGTAGGGCAGCTTGTAGCGCTCGCGCTCGCGGCCGTTGGCGTCGACCACGCCGATCTCGCCGGAGCGGGACACCGCCACCAGATTGCCCTCCTTGTTGGCGACTGTCTTGATGTTGTGCAGCCGGATGGTGCCGGCGGCCTTGACGTCGACGTTGTTCACGGTCGCCGAACGGCTGGCCGCGCCACCGATATGGAAGGTACGCATGGTCAGCTGGGTGCCCGGCTCGCCGATGGACTGGGCGGCGATCACGCCGACCGCCTCGCCGCTGTTCACCCGATGGCCACGGGCCAGGTCGCGGCCGTAGCACTGGGAGCACACACCGTAGCGCGACTCGCAGGTGATGGCGGAACGCACCTTGACCTGGTCCACGCCCATCAGCTCCAGCTTCTCGACCCAGCCCTCGTCGATCAGGGTGCCGGCGGCGATGGCCAGTTCGTCCTTGCCCGGCAGATAGGTATCCTCGGCCACCACCCGGCCCAGCACCCGCTCGCCCAGCGATTCGACCACGTCGCCGCCCTCGACGATCGGGGTCATGAGCAGGCCGTTTTCGGTGCCGCAGTCTTCCTCGACCACCACCAGGTCCTGGGAGACGTCGACCAGACGCCGGGTCAGGTAACCGGAGTTAGCGGTCTTGAGCGCGGTATCGGCCAGACCCTTGCGCGCGCCGTGGGTGGAAATGAAGTACTGGATCACGTTCAGGCCTTCACGGAAGTTCGCCGTGATCGGGGTCTCGATGATGGAGCCGTCCGGCTTGGCCATCAGGCCGCGCATGCCGGCCAGCTGGCGGATCTGGGCCGCCGAGCCACGGGCGCCGGAGTCGGCCATCATGTACACGGAGTTGAACGAATCCTGAGTGACGGTATTGCCCTCGGGATCGACCACCGTCTCACTGCCGAGCTTGGCCATCATGGCCTTGGCGACCTGATCGTTGGTGCGCGACCAGATATCGACCACCTTGTTGTAGCGCTCGCCGTTGGTCACCAGACCCGAGGTGTACTGGGCCTCGATCTCCTTCACTTCCTCCTCGGCGCGGCCCAGGATGTCGTATTTCTCTTCCGGGATGACCATGTCGTCGGCGCCGAAGGACACGCCGGAACGGGTGGCGTAGCGGAAGCCCAGATACATCAGCTGGTCGGCGAAGATGACCGTCTCCTTCAGCCCCACCCGGCGATAGCAGGAATTGATGAGCCGGGAGATGACCTTCTTGGTCATGTTCTGATCGACCAACTCGAACGGCAGGCTGCGCGGCACGATCTCGTAGATCAGGGCGCGGCCGACAATGGTGTCGACCCGCTTCATCTCGGTGACGATCTCGCCGGCCTCGTTGATCCAGCTGTCCTCGATACGGACCTGGACGCGGGCGTGCAGGTCCACCACGCCATTGTCATAGGCGCGACGCAGTTCGTTGAGGTCCGAGAAGGCCATGCCGCGGCCCTTTGCATCCATGCGCTCGCGTGACATGTAGTACAGGCCCAGCACCACGTCCTGCGAGGGCACGATGATGGGCTCGCCATTGGCGGGCGAGAGGATGTTGTTGGTCGACATCATCAGGGTGCGCGCTTCCAGCTGCGCCTCCAGCGACAGCGGCACGTGCACGGCCATCTGGTCGCCGTCGAAGTCGGCGTTGAAGGCGGCGCAGACCAGCGGGTGCAGCTGGATCGCCTTGCCCTCGATCAGCACCGGCTCAAAGGCCTGGATGCCAAGGCGGTGCAGGGTCGGGGCGCGGTTGAGCATCACCGGATGCTCGCGGATGACCTCTTCCAGGATATCCCAGACCTCGGTGCTCTCGCGCTCGACCAGCTTCTTGGCCGCCTTGATGGTGGTGGCCACGCCCTGGCGGATCAGCTTGGAGAAGATGAAGGGCTTGAACAGCTCCAGCGCCATGCGCTTGGGCAGGCCGCACTGGTGCAGGCGCAGGGTCGGGCCGACCACGATGACGGAACGGCCGGAGTAGTCGACGCGCTTGCCCAGCAGGTTCTGGCGGAAGCGGCCCTGCTTGCCCTTGATCATGTCGGCCAGGGATTTCAGCGGCCGCTTGTTGGTGCCGGTGATGGCGCGGCCGCGACGGCCGTTGTCCAGCAGCGCGTCGACCGACTCCTGCAGCATGCGCTTTTCGTTGCGCACGATGATGTCCGGCGCGTTGAGTTCCAGCAGCCGGCGCAGGCGGTTGTTGCGGTTGATCACCCGGCGGTACAGGTCGTTCAGGTCCGAGGTGGCGAAACGGCCGCCAT
>PABG01000090.1 GCA_002699185.1 Gammaproteobacteria bacterium
CAACGCCCAGTCGTTGGATATATCCGGCCCTATGGATGCTTTCCTCGAAGCCAATCGATTGGTCGCGGATGATGAGCAATATGAGGTTCGCTTAATATCCGTAGAAAAGCGCCGTACTATCACTGTTGGCGGTATGAAAATCGTTGCCGATGGATCAATCAGTGACCCCGATTTTAAGGTGGACACACTACTGGTCGCCGGAACCCCGGATTACAATAAAGCGAAGGAGATGCGGCCTTTCCTCGATTGGTTAAAACGCCGAACTAGTGGTGTTCGTCGTTATGGGTCTGTGTGTACCGGCACATTTTTCTTGGGCGCAGCAGGTCTTATTGACGGACGACAGGTAACCACACACTGGGAACAAGCAGACGAACTGGCCGAGCAATTTCCCGAAGCCGAGGTGATGCCTGATTCAATCTACATACAAGATGGTTCGCTATACACCTCAGCCGGTATCACTGCCGGAATCGATTTAGCATTGAAATTGATCGAAGACGATCATGGTCGGGATATATCGCTTCGCGTAGCCCGCAAGCTCGTGGTGTTTTTACGACGCCCTGGAGGACAATCTCAATTCAGCACACACCTCGAAGCACAGATTGCCAATGAGGATCGTGTTCAGGCACTTCAGCATTGGATACTGGATCATGTGGACGCGGACCTGACACTGAAAGCGTTAGGTGACAGGGTTGGAATGAGTGTTAGAAACCTCAGCCGTGTGTTTCTCAAGGAAACCGGTGAAACGCCCGCTGACTTTGTTGAAAAAGCACGCGTTGAAGCGGCTCGCAGGTTATTGGAAGAAAACGACATCCCGTTGCAACGAGTAGCAACCCGGTCTGGCTTTTCAAACCCAGATGTTATGCGCCGTGCATTTGTAAGACGCATGAACACCAACCCAAATGACTACCGAAAACGGTTTAGACACGCTGACGATAACTAGGAACTGCTATAAGTAGTGCCACACATATTTATCATCGCCATATTATGAGTAATGCAATAAACCTGTCCACGGAAACAACCAAGTCAATTAACGTATAGGAAGAATAAACGCCCTTTTCACCCACGTCCAACAGCTTTGGACCGCAGTTGACTCTCTCGCCCCCCCTGCGTACGGCCCGAATCCGGCTGACGGGGAGCCAGCAACGCTGACAATTTACCCTCCTCTTTCCCACTAGCGGCTCCTTTTCCGACAACCAACACGGCTAATCCCTGCCGCGGCGCTGTGAACGCAGCATTTTGATTGGTAACGTTGGCTTTCAGGCTCGTCAGTCAAACAGACCCAGGGGCAGCTCAGCCGGTGGAGCCCGGCTTTCGGGTAACGCCCTGGACTCGCTGGTTTCGGCTTTGTGCGTCAGGTGATCGATGATCTGCTTGATCACCACAGGGTCTTCGATGCAGGCGATGACTTTCATGGCACCGCCGCAGGCGCTGCATGTCTCGATGTCGATATTGAAAACCCGCTTGAGCCGCTGTGCCCATGTCATCGACGCTCGCCGTTGTGCGGGTGTTGCCGGTTCATCGGCACCCCTGACCTGGTTGCCCTTGCCCCGCTTTGCCGGCGTGACCAACGCCCGGTGCTTACTGTTGGGCGCAAACACGCCTTGGAAGCGCGTCAGGTTGACTCTGGGCTTCGGCACCAAGGCGGCCAGCCTTGCAATGAAGTCCAAAGGTTCGAAAATCACGTGCGTGGTGCCATCCCGGTAGGGCGTCTTGAGCTGGTAACGGATGTTGCCGTTGGGTGTCAGTGACAGGCGTTTTTCCGATACCGCTGGACGGGAGACATACCGGCACAGTCGTTCGAGCTTCTTGCGTTCATCGGCCCTGGCCGCCACGCCAGCATGCAGGCTGAACCCCGCTACCTTGCCAATCCCGTCATCGAACGGGTCACCACTGGCTGGCAGAGTTTGCAACGTGAACACCTTGCGCCCCGCCTGTGGACCGACCGCAATGCGGTAAGTGATCGAGTGCCCCAGCAGGGATGTCATCGGGTCGTCATCCACCGCGATCGAGGCCAGATAGCTGTTCTCCATATCCCGTTCCAGCAGGCCTTGCCGTTCCAGATAGCGACCCACCCGGTGGGCGATGGTGTGCGTCAGCTGGGTGAGTTCTGGGCTGGTCGGCGCCTTGACCCAGCGGAAACGTGCTGAGCCGTGGGATTGCTCGACATACACACCGTCGAGAAACAGCAGCCACCATCACCAACGTGCGCGGCGGCGCCGGCCCCGGCGCCGGGCCGCGCTCGCGCGGGCTCATCGTCAACGATTTTCTCAGCGGTTCAAGCGAGGCGCCTGCCTACACGCGCGCACTCTCGACGCACGCTGCCGACTACGCCGGTTTCAACCTGCTCGCCTACGACGGCAGCGCGCTGTGCTGGTATTCGAACTGCGCCGCCGGACCACGGCAGCTCGAGCGTGGCATCTACACCCTCAGCAATGCACAGCTCGACACCGCCTGGCCCAAGAGTGAGCGCCTGCGCGCGGCGTTCGGCAGGGTGGTCGGTGTCAGCAATGCGGCAGACACGTTCGTCTCGCACCTGCTCGACATTCTGCGCGACGATCAGACCGCCGCCGACCACGAACTGCCGCAGACCGGCATCGGCCATGCCATGGAGCGCGTGCTGTCGTCGATCTTCATCCGCGGCGACAGCTACGGCACGCGCTGCTCGAGCGTGGTGCTGATTGACGACCAGGGCAGCGTCACCTTCCACGAGCGCCGCTACGATCGCGCCGCGCGCGTGAACGGCGAGACCCGCATCGAGTTTGAACTCGCTGCACCGCCCGCGTAGGATGCCGACCACCATGGCGACGCCGGCCGCACAGATCGGAACTCCGCCAGCGCGCCTGTCGCCCGTCGATGTCGCACAACGTTACCGCGACGTCCGCAGGCACAGCGAGGTGCTGGCCGCCCCGCTGTCGCCGGAAGACGCCTGCGTTCAGTCGATGCCCGATGCCAGTCCTGCCAAGTGGCATCTCGCGCACGTCACGTGGTTTTTCGAAACCTTCGTGCTGGAAGCGGCGGAGCGCGACTTCGAGCCCCACCACCCGGCCTTCCGCGTGCTGTTCAATTCCTATTACAACGGCATCGGCAAGCAGTATCCGCGCCCCGATCGCGGTCTGATGACGCGACCGTCGCTGCGCCACGTCATGGATTACCGTCATGCCGTCGACAGCCGCATGAAGCGCGTCATCGGCGACGCCGATCACGATCGGCTGGCGATCATCGAACTCGGCCTGCATCACGAACAGCAGCATCAGGAACTACTGCTGATGGACGCCAAGCACCTGCTCTCGCGCAATCCGCTCGACCCCGCCTATGCCGACATCGACGTTGCGCGCGCGGCCCCGCCAGCGCCACTCGAATGGCTCGCGTTCGAGCCCGGCCTGGTCGAAATCGGTGCGGCCGCGAGCACGTTTCACTACGACAACGAGAGTCCGCGTCACGCGTGCTGGCTGCAGCCGTTCGAGATTGCCTCGCGCGTGGTCACGAACGGCGAGTATCTCGAGTTCGTGCGCGACGGCGGTTACCGCAAGCCGATGCTGTGGCTGGCTGATGGCTGGGCCGCCGTCAATGCAGCGGGCTGGACGGCGCCGATGTACTGGCGCGAGGTCGACGGCGAATGGTTCGAGTTCACCCTGCACGGGCTCGAGGCGCTCGACCTCGACGCCCCCGTGTGCCACGTCAGCCATTACGAAGCCGACGCTTACGCGCAATGGGCCGATGCGCGCCTGCCGCTCGAGGCCGAGTGGGAACATGCCGCGGCACAGGCGCCGCTGCCGCAACGCGCGGTGATGCTGCATCCACGCGGGGTCGGCACGGCCGGGCCATTCTCAGACGCCTTTGGCCAGGTATGGCAATGGACACGCTCGGCCTACCTGCCCTACCCGGGGTTCCGCGCCGCCGGTGGCGCCGTGGGCGAGTACAACGGCAAGTTCATGAGCGGGCAGATCAGCCTGCGCGGCAGCGCCTGCATCACGCCCGCCGGACACGCCCGACTCAGCTATCGCAACTTCTTCTATCCCGGCCAGCGCTGGCCATTCTGCGGCATCCGCCTGGCACGCGACCCGGCCTGACAACGGCGCACACGGCGCGTACTCAACTCGACAGGCCGCCGTTGACCTTGAGCGTCTGGCCGGTGATGAAAGCGGCCTCGTCCGAGCACAGGAAAACCGCCGCGGCAGCGACGTCGGCAGGCGTGCCGAAACGCCGCAAGGGCGTCTGCTCGATGACCCGGCGGCGATAGTCCTCGGCCATGTGCGACTCGGCGAAGGCAGTCGCTATCCAGCCCGGTGCAATCTCGTTGACACGGATGGCGGGCGCCAGTGAGCGTGCCAACGAGCGCGTAAAACCGCTGATACCGGCCTTGGTGGCGGCGAACATCTCCGGGTTACGCTCGCCCATGCCGACCAGCGCGAGATCCCACGAGGTGTTGAGGATCACGCCGCCGTGCGCATGCAGTCGTGGTGTCACCGCCCATGCGCACAGCATGGTGCCGCGCAGGTCGACATCGATCAGGCGCGCCAGCTTGTGTGTGTCAGGCGCGTCGGCGGCGGCGCCGGTGAGAATGTCGGCGCCGGCGACGTTGGCCCAGATGTCGATACCGCCGAGCAGCGCATCGGCGCGCGCCACCAGCGCGTCCACTGCATCGCCATCGGCGACGTCCGCCTGCACGGCATGCGCGTGGCCGCCGTCGGCCTCGATGCGCGCGACGACGGCTTCGGCTGCCTCGCGCGAGCGCGCGTAATTGACCACCACCTCGGCCCCTTCGCGGGCGAACGCTTCGGCAATCGCACGCCCGATACCACTGCTGCCGCCGGTGACGACGGCACGCTTGTCCTTCAATCGCATGCGTTACAGACCCTGTCGTTCGCGGCGCAAGCCTAGCACGCGCGGGTTTGCGTCCGG
The DNA here is from genome assembly GCA_002699185.1 of Gammaproteobacteria bacterium. Lineage (GTDB taxonomy): Bacteria > Pseudomonadota > Gammaproteobacteria > Thiohalobacterales > Thiohalobacteraceae > Thiohalobacter. The sequence continues at coordinate 4,903 of PABG01000090.1, forward strand.
CCTCCCTGAGTACGCCCTTCAAGCATCGTCTGGGCGAAGGCAAAACAATCGACTACGATGATCGCGCCGGGCGGCCCGCGCTGCTGCCGCATCAAAGGCCGCACCGGGAAACGTCCACTGCGAGGATCAAGTCGATGCATACCCGTCCCGGCACCCGCCTGTGTGTTCTGCTACTGCTCGTCCTCAGCCACGCCGGCGGCGCGACCGAAGTCGTCGGTGGCGGCTGCGAGTATGCCGTCGGTGATATCGCGCCGCGCATCAAGGCGGTACTCGGGCCGCGTTTCGCGGCGGCCGACGACGGTACCGCGCTCACCGAGAGCTTCCGTGAACTCGAACTGCTGCTGCTCGACACCGGCCACTGCCGTGCGGTGGTGCAATCGGCCGAGCGTAATGACGCCAATCGCCAGGCCCACATCCGCGAATGGCACACGCTCAATCAGTGGCTCTACCGCCTGACCAATTTCGTCGGCCAGAATTCGCGCGGCGACCTTTCGGTGAGCTGGCGCGACGAGTACGCACTGTTCGCCGAAGTCTACGAGTTCGAGCCCTGACAGCGCGCGCCGAGCGCCATGGCCGCGCGCGAGTACAAGGTGATCCTCCACCAGGAGGGAATGCCGGGTTCGCTGCTGCGCGGCCAGTCGAAGGTCGATCCCGAACGCTTCAGCACATGCCTCAATCGCCATGCCGATGACGGCCGGCGCGTGGTGATGATGGGAAGTGAAGCGTGGCGCACACCGCTGTTGCGGGGAGCGCGAGGGATTCGTGGTGGTTCTCGAACGCGACGCGCCGGCAAGAGCGGCCGGATTAGCGCGCTCGGTGTGTTGGTGGCGACCGGGCTGCTGTGCGTAGTGCATCCGTGGCTGCCGCTGTTCAGTGGCGCGGTGTTCTTCGATTTGTTGCCGACCAGCGCGGTGGCCCTGCTGGTGATCGGTGTGCTGGCGCTGGTGCGTCACGAGTCTGGCAAAGCTCAGCGCCAGCGCCGCGACGGCTACCTCGACTGAATCGACTGACAGCGGTTGCGCAGGTGGAACTAAGCGGTCCGGACATCGTTGGCGCGGTTGGGGTGGTACTGGTGGTCGGCACCTACGTACTGCTGCAGTCGCAGCGCATGTCGGCCGATGACTTGTCCTATTCAGCACTCAACCTGCTCGGCGCCATCCTGATCGGCTATTCGCTGCTGTACAGCTTCAACCTCGCTTCGTTTGTCATTGAAGTCTTCTGGGCTGCCGCCAGCCTGTGGGGCGTGCGACGCGCGCTGCTGCGTCAGCGCGCGTCTGAACAGCCATGATCGGTGCTGCTGGCATCGATTTGCTGAGCACGGCAGCGATTCGCGATCCCCATACGCCGCTGCGCCGTATGCGCGAGCAGGACGAAGTGTTGTGGAGCACGCGCCACAAGTGCTGGGTCCTCACCGGTCACGCCGCCGTCGACGCGGCATTCCGCGACAAGCGCCTGTCCGCGGCGCGCGGCATGGCGGCGTTCCGCTCACGCCTGCAGAAGCGCCACGCCGATCTCGTACGTAACGCGCTCGAGTTGCTCGACGGCTGGATGCTGTTCAACGATCCGCCCGCGCACACGCGCCTGCGCGACCCGGTGCGGCGCGCTTTTTCGCTGCGCGTGGTGCAGGCGCTGGCGCCGCGGATAGAGCAACGCGTCGGTGTCCTGCTCGATGCGTGCGATGCCGAAACCGACCTGGTGAGCGGTTTCGCGCAACCGCTGACCGCCGGCATCATCGGTGACCTGCTCGGTATCGATGACGAAGCGCGTGCGTTCGTGCACCAGTGGACGCGCGACTTCGGCCAGCTCATCTACGGCGTATCCTCGCGCGAGGACGGGTTTGCGACCGCGATTGCGCGCGCCGGCGACGAGTTTCGCGCACGCATGGCACCCCTCATCGAAGCGCAGGAGGCCGCCGTCGACGGCAATCTGATCGCGCGCGTGAAGGCCGCTTCGCAGGCCTTCGACTGGACACCGAGCGAGCTGCTCGGCGCGGTGTCCATGCTACTGTTCGCCGGTCACGACACCACTTCGGCCCTGATTGCATCGGCCACCCGCGTCGCGGCGGGCGACGCACGTGTGCGCGAGGCACTGCGCGGCGACGAGGCGAGCGCGGCCAGCGCGGTCGAGGAGCTGCTGCGCATCGAAGGACCATCGAAGACGTTCGTACGCGTGGCGCCTGATGCGCACGAACGCGGCGGTCACCACATCGCGGCCGGTGACACGCTGTGGCTGAGCGTGCTGGGCGCGAACCGCGACCCGAACGTGTTCGCCGCACCCGATATCATCGACCCGGCCCGCGATCCGAATCCGCATCTCGGTTTCGGGGGCGGCATACATTTCTGTCTCGGCGCCGCGCTCGCACGGCTCGAGGCGCGCATCGCGCTCGGCAGCCTGTGGCGGCGCTTTCCCGACCTGCGCATCGCGGTTGCCGACAGCGCACTGCGCTGGCATCCAGGCGTGGTGGACCGCAGTCTTGTCGCGCTGCCGGTGCAACTGAACCGGGCAACATGAGGCTGCGTCGTGCGGGGCTGCTAGCCCGGCCGTCGATGCAGTGCAGCGGCGCACCGCGCCGGCGTGATGTCCGCCATGCTCCAAATGGGGTGAGTGTCGGGTACCTCGTCGACGTTCATAGGTGGCGGGAATTGGTCGGCGTCCGTGCAGCCCGTACACTCCGGTCGCGCCATTTGCCACGCGTCGCGCAACACCCGGAGCCCACCACCTGCCGTGATCGATCCCAAGCTGGTGATCGGAGACCTGCTTCAGCACCTGAGCGAATCCGGCCTGCCGGTGCTGGCACGCGTACACGGACGTGCCTGCGGCGCCGGACTCGCGCTGGTGGCCAGTTGCGATCTGGCGGTTGCATCCGACGACGCTCGCTTCTCACCGCGCAGTGAGGATCGGCACGGCTGGCCGCATGGCACCCTGGCGGCAATCGCGCGCGTGACGGGCTCGCGCGCGGCGCTGGAGATGGTACTCTGCGGGAGAACAGCCGATGCTGCGCAGATGCGCGCCCGTGGCCTGCTCAGCGCGGTCACTTCGCGCGAGCGCCTCGACGAAGCGGTTCGCGAGCTTGGTGCCGGCGTACATTCCTATGCCCCGACCGCGATCGCACGCGGCGTCAGCGGTCTGCGGCAACAGTCGAACGCTCGCCACGCGGATGCCCTGCTACACATTGCCGACCAGGCCATGCGCGACACCGACGACGAATTCGGCAACTATTAGCGCTGGCCGCGCCGGCCCTCACGACCGGGTGCGCGGGCAATCGTACGGGTATAACGGGAGGAGAACGACATGGGGATGCAAGCCGCCAAGAACGCCGTCGACGTCGGCGTGATCGTCAATGATATCGAGGCCAGCCTGGCTTTCTACGTCGATAAGCTGGGGCTCGAGAAGGTGCAGGAGATGCCCTTGCCGTTCGGCACCATGCATCGGCTGGCGTTCGGGGACAGCTTCATCAAGCTGGTCGATCCGAAGGAGAAAGCACCGGCTGGCACACCCGGTCTGCACAGTGTGCTCGGCTTTCGCTACATCACCTTCCAGGTCAGCAATATCGATGCCCTGTGCGATGAACTCGCAGCCGCCGGCGCTACGTTCACTATCGAGAAGAACGAACTCATGCCGGGCATCACCATCGCCATGGTCGACGATCCGGATGGCAACATCGTCGAGTTCGTGCAGCGCGGCTGACGCCGGGCGGCTCGTCACAGCCCGCGCCGGCACGAACCGGTCGGCGCCGGCTCCAGGTACCGCAGGGGAGGTACGTCACATGGAAACCAACTGGGATCTGCTGATCCGAAATGCACTGGTCTTCGATGGCAGTGGTGCGACGCCACGGGTCGAGGATATCGCCATCGCCGATGGCCGCATCGCTGCGCGTGGTGCCGGACTCGACCCGGCCGGGGCGCGCGAAACTCACGACGCCGACGGGCGCTGGCTGATGCCGGGCCTGCTCGATATTCACACCCACCTCGACCTCGAAGTCGAACTCGATGCCGGCCTGAGCGAAGTCGTACGCCACGGGACCACCACCTGCGTGGTCGGAAACTGCAGCCTCGGCACGGCTTTCGGTGCGCAGCGCCGCGGCGACGACGATCCGATCCTGGACTGCTTCACGCGCGTCGAAAACATCCCCAAGAACATCCTGCGCCGGTGCGTCGAACGTATGGACTGGCACGACACGCAGGGCTACCTCGACCATCTCAGCGGTCTCAAGCTGGGGCCAAACCTTGCGCCGCTCATACCGCACTCGATGCTGCGCATCGAAGTCATGGGTATGGAGGCCGCCATCACGCGCAGTCCGAGCGACGACGAACTCGCGCGCATGGCGAACCTGCTCGATAGCGCAATGCAACAGGGTTACGTCGGTTTTTCGACCGACAACATCCCCTTCCATTACCTCGCCAACGAACCGCACACGCATGCCAAGATCCCGTCACCCTACGCCGACAAGCGCGAGCACCGGCGGCTGCTGGACGTGGTACGCGAGCATGATCGCGTGTGGCAGGCGACGCCGGACGCCGTCAATCGTCTCGGCACCTTCAAACGCTTTCTCTACACCAGTGGCCGACTGTTCGGAAAGCCGTTACGGACCTCGGCACTGACCGCCATCGACCTGGTCCACGACCGCAGCGTGTGGAAGGTCTTTCTGCAGCTCTCGAAATTCTTCAACTCGTGGCTGATGCGCGGCAAGTTTCATTTCCAGGTCCTGTCGACGCCCTTCCTGCTGTGGTCCGAAGGCGCGATCTCGCCGATCTTCGAGGAATTCGAGACCACCCGTCCGCTGCTCGCCTGTGATGTCGATGATCGTGACGGGCGCCGCGCCATCCTCGGCAAACCCGAATACATCGAACGCTTCGAGCGCGACTGGTACGACAAGTCCATCGTCTCGACTTTCCAGCGCGATCTGCGCGTGATGCGCATCGACCGCGCACCGGTCACTGAATGGAACGGCGAAACGGGCGCCGATGTATACGCGCGCCTGCAGCGGTTCCAGGCCGGTGATGCCGGCGCCGCGCGCAGCGATGCCGAGCGCGAAGCCTTCGCCGCGGCGCCGGCTGCACCGAGCGAGGCGCGCTTCTTCCTGCACCTGATGTATGAGTACGATCGCGACCTGCGCTGGCATATCGTCGTCGGTAACGATCGGCCCGAGGTCCTCGAACAGTTGCTGTTCAGCGAATACACCCTGCCCGGCTTCAACGACAGCGGCGCGCACCTGATCAACCTCGCCTTCTTCGACGGCAACCTGTTGACGCTGCAGATTGCGCAGCGCGACTCGCTCGACAAGGTGGCGCTGGCAGTGAAGCGCCTGACGCGGGATCCGGCCGAGTTCTTTGGTCTCGACGTCGGTACGCTGGCGATCGGCGCGCAGGCCGACATCACGCTGATCGATCCCGACACGCTGGCCCGCTACGACACCGACAGCAACCGGCAGATGGTCTTCCGCGAGGTGCTCGGCGCCGAACAGCTCGTCAACCGCTCCGACGGCGTGGTCGACAGCGTCTACATCGCGGGCACGCGCGTGTGGCACGGCGATGCGCCGACCGCGGCGCTTGGCAGCGTCGGCCTCGGACGCCCGCTGACGTTCGCCGGGCGCGGTGCGCAAGCCTGACCGCGGCGCCGGCCGCAGACGCGGTCAGGTGGCCGGATCGGCGAAGCGCGGCGCGCGTTTAGCGACTGCCGCGGCGACCGCTTCGACCTGGTTGGGCGAACCGATCAGGGGGATCTGCAGGGCTTCCTCGAGGCGCATGCCCTTGTCGGCCTCGGCCCGCCAGGCCTGGTTATAGAGTTCTTTCACCGCCCGCACCGCGTGCGGTGAGCGCCCGGCAATGGTCGCCGCGAGCGCCAGCGCCGCGGCGTGCGGCTCGGCCTCGAGGCGCGTGACGAGGCCGAGGCCTAGCGCCTCTTCGGCGCCGAACACGCGCGCGCTCAGCGTCAGCTCCAACGCAACGTCACGCGCGACGAGGTCCGGCAGCGTCGCCGTAATCGACATATCCGGTATCAGTCCGTAGCGCGTTTCCATAATCGACAAACGCGCGTCGGGCGCGGCGATACGGATATCGCAGCCGAGTGCAATCTGCATACCGCCGCCAAAAACGTTGCCGTGCAGCGCGCCGATCACCGGTACCGGTGCCGATTTCCACACGTACGCCGCGCGTTGCGCGATGTTGTCCGGCCCCGCGTCGCGCGACAGCAGGCGCTGCTGGGTGCGCGCCGCGGCCTCGTCGTCTTCGAGCCAGCTCTGCATCAGCCCCAGGTCGAGACCGGCGCAGAAGCTCGCGCCGTTGCCGCTGACGACCGCGGCCCGGATGCCCGCTTCGCGGTGCACGCGCTCGCCGGCCGCGATGACCGCTTCGAACATCTCCAGCGACAGCGAGTTGTGCTTGTCAGGGCGATTGAAACGGATGTCGGCGACACCCTCGCTCAGATTGAACTCGACCAGGTCACTCACGTCGCTTGCCCTCCTTCGAGCCGCCAGGCGATGAGATCGATGCGGTCGTTGCCGAAATACATGTCATCGCCGTCCAGGAACAGGGTTGGTGAACCGAAACCGCCGCGCGCGATCAACTCGTCGGTGTTCGCGCGCAGCCGATCCTTGCACGGCTGGCTGGCGATCGCGGTGAAGAAGGCGTCGCGCTCGAGGCCGGCCGCGTCGACCGCCAGCGCCAGCACTTCGTCCTGCGAAATGTCCTCCAGCGCCGTCCAGTAGCGCGCGAACACGGCGCGCGCGTACGGCACCAGGCAGCCCTGGTCGAGCGCGAAGAACGCACCGCGCATGGCCTTGACGCTGTTGACCGGAAACACCTCCGGCCAACCGATTTCGAGGCCGACGAAAGCGGCCCAGTCCTGCAGGTCCTTGCGCATGTAGCGTGCCTTGGGAACGACCGGCTTCTCGCGCGAGGCGTAGACGCTGGGGTTAATGGTATTGAACACGCCGCCGACGAGTATCGGCTTCCAGCAAATCTCCACGTCGGCCTTCGCGAGCCGTTGCTGGGCATACTCGAACGCAAGATAGGTCCACGGACTCGAGCAATCGAAGTAGAAATCGAGATGATGGGTCATGCCGGGCTCCTCGGTCGGTCACAGGAACACTATCATGGTCCTGCGCGTTCAGATCTCGACCACCACGCGACCGACCACGTGGCGCGCTTCGATCGTCTCGTACGCTTCGACCAGCGAGGTGAACGGCAACCGTGTGTGGACGTGCGGCACGATCGTCCCGCTGGCGGCGAGGCTGGCCAGCCCGGCGTTGACCCGCGCGCCGGCCTGCGGGTCGACGCGGCCGAACTCACCGGCGCGTACGCCGATCACGGCGTATTGCTTGATCAGGACATGGTTCACGCGCACCTCGGGAATACGGCCACTGGCGAAGCCGATCACCAGCACGCGCGCGAACGGCGCCACACAGCGCAACGACTCGTCGAACACGTCGCCACCGACCGGGTCGTAGACGATGTCGACCCCGCGGCCGGCGGTCAGCGCCTTGACCGTGTCGCGAAAGTCGCCGTCGGCATAGTCGAGCACGTGGTCGGCGCCCATCTCGCGCACAACAGCGCACTTGGGCGCACCGCTCGCCATCGCTATCACGCGTGCGCCGCGTGCTTTCGCCAGCTGTACCGCAGCCAGTCCGACGCCGCCGGCGGCGCCGTGCACGAGCACCCATTCCCCGGCCTGCAACTGCCCGCGCACGACCAGCCCCACCCAGGCCGTCTTGAATGCCACCAGGAAAGCGGCGCCGCGCGCGAAATCCCACGCCGGCGGCAACACCATGCACTGCTCCACCTGCGCGCTGACCTGTTCGGCCGCGGCGCCGAAGCGCACGCCGCCGAGCACGCGCGCGCCGATCTCGAAAGCGTCGACGCCGTCACCGCGGGCAACAACTTCACCGGCGAACTCGGCGCACGGCGTGAACGGCAACGCCGGCTTGAGTTGATAGCCGCCCTGCACCATCAGCATGTCGGGAAAGCCGGGTGCAAACGCGCGTACACGTACCACGATCTCGCCGCCGGCCGGCGCCGGCGCGGGCACCGTCTCGAGCCGCAGATCGTGGTAATCTCCAAATGCGTGGCAACGCCATGCTCGCATGTGCTTCGCAGCCATCGGTGTCACGCCCGCCCCCAGTCAAAAGACGGCGATCATACCCGCAAGCCATGACCACGCCCCTGCCCGATGCGACCGCGGTCGCGCAAGAACTCAAACGTCGTGGCGAGACCATCGGTGTCGCCGAATCCTCGAGCGGCGGTCTGATCAGTGCCGGCCTGCTCGCGGTGGCCGGCGCGTCCGCCTATTTCCTCGGCGCCACGGTCATCTACACGCTGCGCGCCCGGCGCGATCTGCTCGGCATCGGGCAGGCCGAGCTTGAGCGCCAGGAACCACTGACGGACGCCTACGTGAGTCTGTGTGCCGACACCATTCGCACGCGACTCGGCGCCACCTGGGGCCTTGCCGAGCTTGGCGCCACCGGCCCGGCGCCGACACCCTATGGGCATCCGCCCGGGATCTGCGTCCTCGCGGTCAGCGGGCCGGTCGCGCTCACGCGCCGTCTCGAGACCGGCCACGGCGAGCGCGAACGGAACATGCACGTATTCACCCGCGCCGCTTACGAATTGCTCGGCGAGGCACTCGCCGCTGCAGCCTGAGGCGCCGCATGGAGGCGCAGTTCTGGCTCGACAAGTGGGCGTGCAACCAGATCGGTTTCCATGCCGACGCACCGCATCCCCGGCTCGTCGCGCATTTCGACGCCCTCGCCGTGGGCAAAGGTGCACGCGTGTTCGTGCCATTGTGCGGCAAGTCGCACGACATGCGCTGGCTGGCCGATACCGGCTGCGAGGTGCTCGGTGTCGAACTCGCCGATCTCGCGCTGCGCGACTTCATCGCCGAGCAGCGCCTGGTCGCGGTGCGCGAACCGGGCGCGTCGCTCGCCTGCTATCGTGCCGCCGGCTACACCCTGTACAGTGGTGACTTCTTCGCGCTCGACGGCGACACGCTCGGCGCCGTCGACGCCATCTATGATCGCGCCGCGCTGATCGCGCTGGCACCGGCACAGCGCGCCGCCTATGCCGCACGCCTCGCGCAGCTCAGCCGGTGCGGCACACGTTTGCTGCTGATCACCGTCGACTACGATCAGAACGTGGTCTCGCCACCGCCATTCGTCATCGCACGCGATGAACTTGAAACCCTGTTCGGCCGCGACTGGGCAATCTCGCACCTCGCGACCGTCACGGCCGAGGTCAAGGGCGAACCCGGCAGCGAAACCGTTTACATCCTCGAAAGGAGGTGACACCGCATGCGCGGGGATCCACGACCTGACCAGCGCAATGCCGTCGAGCGCGGCGGTTTCGACCCGCACTCCGTCTTCAGTCGCATCCTGAGCGGCGAACTGCCAGCCACGATCGTGCACCGCGACGAACTCGTCGCCGCCTTTCTCGACATTCAGCCCATCACGCCGGGTCACACGCTGGTCGTACCACTGGTCAAAGCCGCCACCCTGGCCGAGCTGCCGGCCGCGACGTATAGGAAGAATAAACGCCCTTTTCACCCACGTCCAACAGCTTTGGACCGCAGTTGACTCTCTCGCCCCCCCTGCG
>PABG01000091.1 GCA_002699185.1 Gammaproteobacteria bacterium
AACCCGACTGCGACTGCAGACAGGCGGACGCCACCCATCCCGAGGCCTGTCTGTTCACCCGCCGCAACGTGCAGCGACTCGTACGCCGCGACGCCGGCCCCTACCCCGGCATAACATTGAATCGCGCCGCCTTCACCCTGGGGTCATCACTGCGCTTCGACCCCCTGCGCGGGCTGGCCAGCGCCGGCCGGCTGGAGGTGGAAAACCGCTACGGGCAGCAGCTGCAGGTGCGTGTCAGCCCGCTCGGACGCATCCGCATCTGCCGTCCCGGGACACAGGGGGCATGGGGTGTCGAGCCATGCTAGCCCGCATGTTTCACCACCCCTCCACCGCGACGAACGGCGGTGAGAAATGCGGACTGAGCCAGCGCGGCTTCACCCTGACCGAACTGCTGATCGGCAGCACCCTGGGCCTGCTCGTGCTGGCCGGCGCCCTGCGGCTGTATCAGGGCAATGCCCTGGCCACCGCCGCCAGCCTGCGGTTCACCCGGCTCAATTACGAGGCGCGGGAACTGCTCGGCCACATGGCCGCGGAAGCCCGGCGCAGCGGCTACTGGGCCGCCACGCCGGGGCTGGATGCGCCCGCCGACAATCCCTTCATGCGGGCGGCGCACACCCTGCGGACCGGCCGGTACCCCGGCGAACCGCCCGCCTCCTGCCTGCTCTACAGCTATGACCTGAATGCCGATCGCCGGGTCGGCATCGGCTCGCTGGCGACCGCGGCCCCGGATACCAGCCGCGCCAACATGGAGTTGTTCGGCTTCCGTCTCAGCCGCGGTCGGCTGCAGCAGCGCCAGGGCGGACGCCACTACGGTTGCGATGCCGGGCGCTGGCAGAGCCTGACCGGCAGCGACACCCGGATCACCCGGCTGGAATTCCGGCTGCAGCGCGATTGCCTGAACCTGCAGAGGCTGGGACAGGCCTGCCGGCGCGGTGAGCCGGCACAGCTGCTGCGCAGCCTCGACATCCGGCTGACAGCAGAAAGCCGCAGCGATCCGGACGTCAGCGTCGCCCTGCAAACCCGCCTGCGGCTGGCCAACGACCGGCTGCTGCGTCAGTGGTGAAAGCATGCGGATACGACGCACCCAGACCGGCCTCGCCACCCTCACCACGGTACTGATGCTGATCGCCGGGGTGTCCGCCCTGAGCCTGACCATCGCCCGCACCACCCATACGGAACAGCGCCTGGCGCACAAGCAGGCCGATCACACCCGGGTCCGGTTCGCCGCCGAGGCCGGGCTGGAGTTCGCCATCACCGAACTGCGGCGCAATCCCCTCAGCTGGCTGACAGTCTCCCCCGATCTGGAAATCGCCGCACCGCCCACCACGCCGCCGCCCGTGCGCACCGCCAGCGGCGATCGCTTCGGGCTCAACATCCGCTACGAACGCCACCCGCAGCGGCCGAAGTACCTGCGCATCCATGTCGACACCCAGGCCACCCTGGCCCCGGACATCACCGGCATCGTGCAGCAGGCCGTGCGTCCCTACACGGTACTCACCGAAACCGCCGAACAGGCCCCGCCGCTGATCCTGGCCGGCTGCCTGTCACAGACCCACGGGCCGGCCGATCTCTATCCCCGCAACGCCGACCGGCACAACGCCGGCATCGCCCTCTGGACCGCATCCTCCATCGCCTGCCTCAACACGACCGGTCTGGATCTGCATCGCGGCACGCTCGCCGCCCTGACCACAGGCCAGCCCGACCTGTGGCCGGCATTGCTGGCCGTCAGCCGCGCCCGGTTCCGGCAGCTGGCCGACGATCACCGCAACCGGCTGCCCGAGCCCCGGCGCCGCTACTGGTGGGCCCGGGCCGGGGATCTGCGCCACGGCCGCTGGCACCGGAGTCTCGGCACGCCGGATCGACCCGTGGTCCTGGTGTTTCCCGCCGGCCTCGGCTGCCCGGCGTTCCGGACCGGCGTGCGCATCCACGGCTTCGTGTTCATCGATGCCGACTGCGGTGCCGCGGCGGCCTGGGACAGCCTGCGCATCTACGGCAGCCTGGCCGTCAACGGTGATCTGAACCGCCTGGCCGGCTTTACCCGGCTGGCGCACATCGAACAGGCCAGCGGCCAGCCGTCCGACCTGCGGCTGCCGATCTACGAGGTTGCCCGCATCCCGGGCAGCTGGCGGGATTTCTGACCATGCGGATACGGAGAAAACAATCCGGGATCAGCCTGATGGAGGCGCTGATCACCCTGGTCATCCTGGGCATCGGGCTGGCCGGGGCGGCGAAGTTTCAGGCCTTCGCCCTGGCCGGGAGCCGCGAGGTCAAGAACCGGGCCGAGGCGGTCAACCTGCTGCGCGAGCAGGCCGCCCGCCTGCGCCATTTCTCCACTCTCCAGCAATATCAGTCACTTCCGGCACGCGGCAGCCGCCAGCATCCCGGGACCCTCACCACCTATCACCTCGACTGGGAGCTCACCTCCGCGCCCGGCGGCGACTGGAAACGGCTGACGCTCAGGGTCCACTGGCCGACCGCCACCGGCCCCCGCCGGGAGGCCATTCAGACCCTGATTGCCGGCCACGAACCCGCCCGCAGCGGCTGGCGTCTGAAGTAAATCCTTAAACCTCCTGCTTTTCCCTGCCGCTACCCTTCCCTGCCCGAGGCAGCCCGGATTCAGTCCCGAATCCGACCGCTCATCGGCCATTGGCGGCCACTCGTCGCCAGAATACTGACACTTGCACGCCGGACAGGTAAGACTGGACCCATGAAAAGCGCATACGGATTCACCCTGATCGAACTCATGGTCGCCCTGGCGATCACGGCCATCCTGTTGACGGTGGGGATCCCCAGTTTCCGGGACTTCATCATGAACAACCGCATTACGACCCAAGCAAACGATTTCGTCGCCAGCATCCAGACGGCGCGCAGCCTGGCCATCCGCCATCAGCGACCCGCACAGATCTGCGTGAGTGCCAATCCGGCCGCGTCGACACCAAGCTGTACCGCTGACACCGACTGGACTCAGGGCTGGTTCGTCTGGGTGGACCTTGACCGCGACAACACCATCGATAACAACGAGGTCATGCGTGTGACACAGTCACTGGAAGGCACCACCACCTTCGACAGCACCGCCCAGACCAGCTTTACCTACAACCCCCGCGGCCTGGTGGACAATGCTGACAGTCTGGACCTGTGCGACGACCGCACGGGCGAGACCGGCCGCCGCATCGACATCACGCCCGCGGGACGGGTCAACATCTCCAACCTGGCATGCTCCTGATGAAAGTGACGCACACCATGACTACCGACCGTCGTATGCGGCACCCGCACCGCGGCTTCACCATGATCGAGCTGCTTATCGCGGTACTGGTGCTATCCATCGGCCTGCTCGGCCTGGCCGCACTGCAGGCCCAGGCCCTGCGCAACAATCAGAGCTCATATCATCGCACCCAAGCCACCATCCTGGCCTATGACATGATCGACCGCGCCCGGGCCAACCGGGAAGGACTCGATAATGGCAACTACCATCTACCGACAAGCACCCAGGTCAACGGCTGCACTACCACTCCAGGCTGCAGTGCGGCGCAGATGAGCACCAACGACATGTTCGAATGGAATCAGCTCCTCGGGCAGCACCTGCCTGGCGGCGAGGGAGTGGTCTGTCGTGACGGGACACCGGATGACGGCGACGATGCGGCGAACCACAACTGCGATAACGCCGCCACCGCCAACCATGTGATCAAGCTCTGGTGGGACGACAATGGTGATGGGAACATTGCTCAGGACGAGAGAATCATCGTGGAGTTCACCCCATGAATCGAACCACGACACAACGAGCACGCCAGCGCGGTATCACCCTGGTCGAGCTGATGGTCGCGCTCACTGTCAGTCTCATCCTGTTGGCCGGCGTTCTGCAGATCTTCCAAGCGAACCGCCAGAGCTACCGGGTCCAGGAGGGCCTGTCGCGGATGCAGGAAAACGGCCGTTTCGCCATCGAGTTCCTGGCCCATGACATCCGCATGGCCGACTTCTGGGGCTGCGCCAACGGCATAGGAAAGATCACCAACAACCTCAACAGCGGGGCCGCCAGCGGCTTCATCGATTTCGGGACCGGCGGAATTGACGGCACGGAGGGAGGAGGATTAAACGGTTCCGACAGCCTGGTGCTGCGCGGCGGCTTCGGCACAGGGATCAGCCTTGACCCACCGTTCGGCCCTCAGGCCAGCGCCACACTCCAGGCCCCGGGCAATGATCTGCAACAGGGTGACATCGTGCTGGTGAGCGACTGCAGCGCCGGCGATATTTTTCAGGTCAGCAACGCCAACCCACAAAACGCCAGTGGCAGCATCGTCCACAATACCGGGTCCGGCACGCCAGGCAACTCGAATGTCTCCAACCCTGGCTGTCCCGGCTCCAATGCCCACTGTCTGTCCAAGGTCTACGGCGCCGATGCTACTTTGTTCAAGGCCAGGGAGATCACCTACAGCATCCAGGTCGGCGCATCCGGCGAGCCGGCCTTATTCCGCACCATAGCATCAGGGACCAGCAGCGGCACCCAAGAACTGGTCGACGGGATCGAGGAACTACAGGTCAGGTACGGCGAGGACAGTGATGGTGACGGCTCAGCCAACTACTATGTGAACGCAAACAACGTGAACGACATGCAGGACGTCGTCAGCATCCGTCTGGCTGTAGTCGCGCGCAGCTACACGGACAATCTCACCGGCGGCACGGCTCAGAAGTATACCATTTTCGGCAACAGCAACACACCGGGGGACAACCGACTGCGGCAGGTTTATACCGCTACCATCGGCGTGCGTAACCGTCTGCCATGAGGAATCAGACATGAAAGCAGGGATCCAGATCAACTTCATTCCAGGTCGCGAGCGCGGAGCAGTGCTGGTCGTCAGCCTGCTGCTGCTCCTTATCATGACCCTGCTCGGCGTGAGCTCCATGCAGACCACCACTCTGCAGGAACGCATGGCAGGCAACACCCGCGACCGCGCCGTCGCCATGCAGTCAGCCGAATACGGCCTGCGCGACGCCGAGGGATTCATCGAGAGCATCGTCACGACCGGCGCCTTCAACGGCAGCAACGGCCTGTACGGGGAAAACGATACCGACCCGGACATCGCCGATCCCACCACCTGGGGCAGCAGCGATACCACACCGGCCGCCTCTTCACTGGCAAAGACGAGCGCGCCGCCACGCTACTACATCAAGCTATCCGGGATCATTCCGGGCACCCAGGGCGCGATGAACATGTCCGGCTATGGCGAGAACAAGGGCACGGGTGATGTCACCACTTTCAAGATCACCTCACGCGGCACCGGCGGCAGCCAGGAAACCGAGGTCATACTTCGTTCGCATTACGGCCGCGCCATGTAAGCGCGGTCGGTCAACAGAGGTCACAGCGCCATGAACAGCATGCACAAGAAAACCCGCATCGCCTGCCTCTCGGGGGTACTCACCTGGCTGGTCACGCTTACCGCGACGGCCGCGCCGGGCACAGTGTCGAATACCCCCCTGTTCCTGTCCAACTCGGTGGAACCCAACATCATGCTGCTGGTCGACGACTCCGGCAGCATGGACTGGGAGGACCTGCTCAACCAGGGTACCGTCAGCCCCGGCAACGCCATCCTGAGCACCTCCACCATCTACAATCCCCCCGGCCCCTACACCGCCTGGTGGGACCGGACCCTGCGGCGCCTGTTCTGCAGCGGCTTCAATGTCATGGCCTACAACCCCAATATCACCTATATCCCCTGGACCGGCCATGACAATTCCGGGTCGCCCTATCCGGACATGACGAACCTCACGGCGGTGCGCACCAACCCGAACGACCCCAGCTCCACTGTCGACATCAGCAACCATTACTACTGGGTGTGGAACGACGCCGACGGCGACGGGGAGTACGACGGCCCGGGCAGCACCGATTCCGGCGCCGCCGCCAGCGCCAGCGACGAATGCGGCGACGTCTCCAGCAACGCCGGCGGCGTGGCGGTCTCCTCGCTCACGGCCGCGGAGAAGACCAACTACGGCAACTGGTACACCTATTACCGCAAGCGCGAATTCGTGGCCAAGGGCGCCTTCGGCTCGGTCATCGCCAATGCCAACAATGTGCGCATGGGCCTGGCCACGCTGCACGACAACAACAGCGTCAATACCGCCATCGCGTCGATGAACCAGGACTACAGCACCGGCAACAAGCGTGCGCTGCTGGATGAGCTCTACGATATCAACTCCAGCGGCGGCACCCCACTGCGCCGCACCCTGGAGGATGCCGGCGAGTACCTGTCCTGCCAGAGCAACGGCTTCGGTTTCGGCTGCCCGGCCCTGGCCAGCGGCAGCGGCGGCGAGTGCCAGCAGAACTTCACCCTGCTGATGACCGACGGCTTCTGGAACGGCGGCGACCCGGGTGTCGGCAATGCCGACGGCGACAACGACAGCAGCTTTGACGGTGGTTCCTATGCCGACAGCTACAGCAACACCCTGGCTGACGTAGCCATGCATTTCTACGAGACCGACATTCGCCCTGCCGTGGACAATAAAGTACCGACCAAGACCGGGGTAGACGAAAATGATGCCCAGCACATGGTGACCTATACGATCGCTTTCGGTGTCGATGGCACCCTTACTTCAATGCCATCGGACCCATCGCAAACATTCAACTGGCCGCAGCCCAGTGAAGACGATCCAACCACTATTGACGATCTGCGACACGCCGCCTGGAACGGCCGCGGACAATATCTAAATGCCGGCGACCCCGACACCCTCCGACAGAGTCTGGATGACGCCATCTCCTCCATCAGCAGCCGTACCGGCTCGGCTGCCTCGGTCGCCTTTAACTCGGGAACACTCAGCACTAACACCCAGGTCTACTTGGCACTGTTCAACAGTGAGGACTGGAGCGGCGACATAAGGGCATTCGATCTGGACCCGAATACCGGCAAAATAGATTCGCCGTCATGGGGCACAGACCCGAAAACCGGAGACCCAATCGGAGCAGCCGATATTCTGGATGCGGCAAATATATCAACGAGAACCATCCTCACGTATGATGGCGCTGACGGCATTCCGCTGCAGTGGTCAGCCCTGACTGCGAGCCAGCAAGCCGATTTCCGTACCAACCCTTCCGGCGGCACCGACAACGAGGCCACCGGCATGGCACGCCTCGGCCACCTGCGCGGCGATCGCGGCTGCGAATCCGGCAGCACCGCCCCCTGTTCATATGACGACGGCACCAATACCTATACCATCAGAGGGCTGCGCCCCCGGAGCAGTCGGCTGGGGGACATCGTCCATTCATCGCCCGTGTTTGTCGGTGAACCCGAACTCAACTGGCCGGATACCGCACCCTTCCCCGACAGCAGCGGCTCCACCTATTCCGATTTCAAACTCAACAAGGCCAACCGCACCGGCGTGCTTTATGTGGGCGGCAACGACGGTCTACTCCATGCCTTCCGCGCCAGCGACGGGGCTGAAATCATGGCCTATGCTCCCAACGCTCTGTTCAGCACCAATACGACGGAGGGCTATCACTATCTTGCCGACCCGGCCTACAGCCACCGTTATTATGTTGATCTGACGCCGGCCATTGCCGATGTGAATATCAAGACCACCAGCAGTGGCAGCGTAGGCTGGCACACGGTACTGGTCGGCGGCCTGCGCGCCGGCGGCCGCGGCCTGTTCGCGTTGGATATCACTGACCCCAACACCTTCTCCGAGGCCAGCGGCGCGCCTGCCAATACAGTTATGTGGGAATTCACCAACGCCGATGACCCGAATCTGGGCCTAACCTTCTCCAAACCCTCGATCGTGCCGCTGGAAGGGCCGAGCGGCAGCATTCGCTGGGCAGCAATATTCGGTAACGGCTACAACGCTGATGGCGATCCGGGCAGCACCGGGACCGCCCAGCTGTTTATAGTATTTTTGGAAGGCGGCTTGGACGGAACCTGGAGCGCGGGCAGCGATTACATAACAATCGATACCGAGGCTGGCTCGATCGTCAATCAGGACTGCTCCGACCCGGGCAGCGACTGCAACGGCCTGGCCACCCCGGCAGTCATTGACTCCAATGGCGACGGACTGGCCGACCGGGCCTATGCCGGCGACCTCAAGGGCAACCTCTGGGCCTTCGACCTGTCCGGCTCCAACACCGGTCAGTGGAGCGTGGCCTACAAGTCAGGCAGCAGCCCGGTGGCCCTGTTCCAGACCCAGACGAATCAGCCTATCACTGTAAGTCCGACCATCATTCGCAATCCGGACATGGGTACGGTCAGTTCCAACCATCCCAACACCCTGGTGCTATTCGGTACCGGCCAGTATCTGACCACCGGCGATATCACCAACACGGATGACCAAAGCTTCTATGCCATCTGGGATGCCGGCAGCGACCTGCCAAACAGCAACCAACTGCCGTTGGATCATAATAACCTGATCGAACAGACCATCGGCACAGGCACATCCAGCAGCGGCGTCACTGGACGCACCCTGTCGGATAACACGGTTGATTACAGCAGCAACCCGCCCGACTATGGCTGGTACATGGACCTGCCCGAGGCCGGTGAACGCGTCACCACCGACCCCGTTATCCGAGGTGACCTGGTGTTCTTCAACACCATCACACCTGACACGGATATCTGTGCATCCGGCGGGACCAGCTGGCTGATGGTTGCCAAGACCAGCAACGGCGGCCGTCCGGACAATGTGGCCTTCGACCTCAACGGTGACGGCAAACTCGACGCACTCGATGAAATCGGTGGTGATGCCGCCGCCGGAAAACAGGTGCAGGGGCTGGCAACCTCGCCGGTCAACCTTGGAAACAAGCGCTATGTCGCCACCACCGAAACCGACGACGGCGACAAGATCGAAACCGATGACATCGAAAAGATCAGCAACGACAACACCGGCCGCCTGTCCTGGGAAGAGGTGACCATTGAATAGACCTACACAGGAAACGACATCATGAAGCAGCTATTGTTTATTTTCGCATTCATAGTCCCGCTCCTCGGTGCCGGGCCGGCGGCGGCGGAACGCCTGCCGGCCTGGTACCCGGGCGAACTGAGCGACCCGCTCAACCGGGTCTATCACAGCGGCACCATTGACGAAGTGGATTTTGCCAACGGAAAAATCATCATCAATGATCGCATCTACCGTTTCGATGAGGACAGCACTGTGATGTCGCGCTCCTCTCGCGATGACAGTCAGGGACGGCTGCGCCAGGGGGTAAAAGTCGGATTCAGGGTCAACGCCCCCGCGCCGCAGGGTAATCACATCCAGGCCTTCTGGCTGCTACCAAGCCAGTTCGAGCCGGCAGCGCCGGTTGAGTAAGGCAGGAAGAGGGAAAAAGTGATGAGAAAGCATCAACAAGGCTTCACATTGATCGAACTGATGATCGTGGTTGCGATCGTCGGCATCCTTGCGGCCATCGCCTATCCCGCCTACCGCGACCAGGTACGTAAATCCTACCGGGCAGACTGCGCCGGGGCGCTCACCAGCCTGGCCAATGCCATGGAGCGCTATCGAACTACCAACAATACCTATACCGGCGCCACGGTCGCGAATCTCATGCCTTCGACCACCTGTCCCATTGATGGTGGAGGGCCAGCCACCTACAACCTTCAAATCACTGCACAGGACGCCACCACTTACACACTACAGGCAGCCATCATTGGTGGCGGCCCCATGGCAGGTGATGCATGCGGCAACCTGACGCTGAACAATCGCGGAGTGAAGGGTGTAAGCGGCACCCGATCGGTACAGGACTGCTGGTAAGCACAGGGTCCGATCGACCCCGGTTTGACTAGTAGGTAGGTCGGGTTAGCCTGAAAGGCGTAACCCGACGTTTCCGCGGCATGTCGGGTTACGCTGCGCTAACCCGACCTACATCTACGCCTGCAACTGGCGCGGCAGGGAAAACACCACCTCTTCCTCAATGCCCTCGGCCTCCCGAGGGCTGGCATAACCCAGTTCGGCCAGATAGTCGGTCACCCGCCTGACCAGGATCTCGGGGGCCGAGGCCCCGGCGGTGACGCCGATGGTTGCCTTTCCCTCGAGCCAGGCCGGGTCGATCTGGGCGGGCTCGTCGATCAGGTAGGCCGGCACGCCGCAGAATTCCGCCAGTTCCCGCAACCGGTTGGAGTTGGAACTGTTCTTCGAGCCCACCACCAGGATCAGATCGCTCTGCCGGGCCAGTTCGCGCACGGCATCCTGGCGGTTCTGGGTGGCGTAACAGATGTCGTCCTTGCGCGGGCCCTGGAT
>PABG01000092.1 GCA_002699185.1 Gammaproteobacteria bacterium
TCCTTGTGGTTGGTGTTGTCTCGCAACTTCAACTTAACCACAGGAACCACCGCCTCCTCAAATGTGCGAAAAATACTTTACGTTATCTATGGTACTTGCTAGTTCGCTAAGGGATTCAATGAATGAGGGAATAACCATGGTCAACTCCATTTCAGCGGTAACTCAAGTCGTCGGCAATCGTGCTCAGTACGCTTACACGGATGCCAGTGCGACACCACAAAAGGCGACTGAAAAAGCCGGCACCACCGACGAAAGTACTGTGAATATTTCCGCGCAGGGGAAGCTGTCGGCCAAAATTGATATGGGCTCGCTGGAAAGTTACCGTATTCCCAATTGGATGGTCGACTTTGTGCCGAATCAAAACATTCTGAACCCAGCAGATGCCATGAAGGAGACTCGGGCACACTTAGGCATGTTGGAAAAGATGACTGCCGATGGTCCGCTTTCTGCTGCCGAGAAGTACTTCATGATGAATTAATTGGCAAACCATTCCCCGGCAACTCAGAAAATGCATGCCAACGCCGAGTTCCGTACGACATTCAAGAACGAGCTTGGCGAGTATGCTCGGATACTGCGACAGGCCTATGACGAAGCCAAACAAGAAAACGGAATTACTTCACATGAAGACTACATCAGCAAGGTTCTAAACACTCCGAACGACAATCTTGCGGTACGCGACAGCCTGAAGGAGAAACTTCTTGACAACCCTAGAGCCCTTGAGCTCATGGATGCACTGGGGATTTCCCGCTCGTTCTTGGCATGAATTGCAGCGTTCGAACGTCATGCCAAAAATCCTGCTGCAGTAGTGGTGCGAGAAGGGTGTCGGGGGCCAATGACAGCCAGGTTGCTAACAAGTACGTAAACTCGGACAGCTAGAAGCGACATCGCTCTGCGCTGTCACTTCTATCTGCTGGTTACGTTAGCCGTTACGTTTCATCAGAAGGACAGGCGCTGATGATTGAGCCAAGAATAGATCATGTTGGGCTGAACGTGTCCGACCTGGAAGAGAGCATCGAATTCTATTCCCTGCTTTTCGGCTTCCATGTGATTGAGAAATGGGATGAACCCAAGCAGGCATTTGTAGGGAAGGATAGGGTTGTTCTGGGCCTGATGGAGTCGCCTGACTACAACTTTCGATCCTATACGAAAGCCCATATAGCCTTTCCATGCCGGCCAAGTGCATTTGGCGGGATTGTTGATAAGGTTAATGAGTTGGCCTCGGAAATAGTGTCGGGTCCGAAGTCGCAGAGAGGCGGCGAGAGCATATTGTTCCGGGATCCATCGGGTAATATCCTGGAGGTTTGTTATCCCGCATTGATAGAAGCCGAAAATGAAACATAACTACTGCGCCCAGTATGTCCCTTCGGGGTACGGGCCACGCAAACAGTTCGCGGCCGCTGGCGCACCACGTTATATGGCAACGAGGAGTTGATGTGGGAACACTTGTTTCGCGTTTAGTAGCGTTGCTCTTTGTCGTTCCAGCCACGTACTACTTCATTTATTGGTTACCGTTTTCCTTGGTGCCACTAGGAGAATACCGATGGATCGCAAGCCTTGTCTCCCTGCTTTGCGCTCTCGGAGTCGGTCGGTACGTCTGGGTTGAGTTATCAACCTCTCATCACGGGGCGATCTCAAGCATTCTGATGGGTGCGGTTATTCTGGGGGGTATTGGTTTTACTGCTGGGTTCTTCGGCCCTCTTATATTCATGCCAAATGCAAACCAAGGGCCTTTGCTCGGCATATTCATAACTGGACCCTTTGGGTTCATAGGAGGCGGAATTCTGGGTTTTCTATATTGGGCGGTTCGTGGCCGAAAAGGCGGGAGCAATGTAGAAAAACAAAATGTCATATAACAATCAGGTTGAGGTCGCCGCTTCGGGGTGGGACCTCGCTGCCGCTCGGCCCCTCGCCCCTGTCGTTGGGTGTTCAAGATGCTCCAAGATGGCGCAACCGTAGAAACCAGTTATCAAAGAGACGCATAAATAACCTCTTGCAAAGCGTTCCAGCAGGCGATAAAAGCGCCCGGCTGATCGCTGATGTTGAGTTTGAGGGATGAGGACGATGATGAGAATTGTAAAAAACATACTTATCGGCTTTGGCGTGCTCTTTGTCGCTGTAATCGGGCTTCATATAACCCCCGCAGGAGATGCACCGGTGGCACACCTCAAGCATGAGGCCTGATGACTGCAGCAAAAGTACCCGTATCCGGGATGGGCAGGTATCGCGTAAACTGAGCGCGTTTCTTTGTATGAGCCGCTATTATGTCTAAGAAGAAATGCAAGACATGTAATGCCGAGTTGAGTTACATCGGCAAGATCGAACCGGACACCTTGTGGCTGTCGACAAAGCGGCCTTCGCTCAGTCCTTTTGTGGGAATCGGGTATTTTGCCGTTTTTCTTATGGGCGGTTTATTGATTGCGCAGCCGCTCTGGGGGTCTCATCTGATCTGGGCGGTTCTGGTGGTCGCTGTTTGCGGTGGTCTCGGTGTCTACCTCTGGAAGCGGCCGCGCAACTACTATCGATGTACCGAATGCGGTTCGGAATTCTATGATGACATAGTGTTGCGGCGAAAAACCGGTTCAGGGTGCAGTTGTCGCTGATCTTTAGTCTGAAGACTCCTGATCCTGGTGTGTACAGCTGATGATACCCGGCATCGTTGGGAGGGCATTGGTGATCTGGCTGGGAATCCTGGTCCTGGCGGTTATTAACGGCCTGCTGCGCGAGGCCGTCCTTCTGCCAATGCTGGACAAGCCCGCGGCGCTCATCCTCAGTGGTCTCCTGCTTTCCGTTCTGATCCTTGCCGTTGCATACCTTTCGCTGCCCTGGCTCGGGCGGCTGCCGGCGACAGGCTATATCGCCATCGGCCTGGGCTGGCTGTGTCTGACCCTGGTGTTCGAGTTTGCGTTCGGGCGTCTCATCCAGGGCCGGCCCTGGCCGGCGCTGCTTGAAGCCTACACCTTCAGGGATGGTAATCTCTGGCCCCTTGTGCTGCTGGTGACGGCAGCGGCGCCGTATGCGGCGGCCAGAATCCGGCGCTGGGTGTGATTCACGCCCGGATGCTTTTCTTCCCTGCGGTCTCTGCTATAGAACACTGTAATCATTCTGGCTGTTGGGAGTGTTGCATGAGTCTGAAGCAGAGACAGACCCGGCTGCGTCGGTTCGTCAGGGATGTTGTCGTTCATACGCCTTTGATCAGGATGGTGCTTCTCCTGGTGCTGCTGTGGCTGCTGTTCTCCGCCGGGGTATACCTGGCGGAGCAGGGGGCGCGGGGCTCGCCTATCGGTTCGTTCGGCGAGGCGCTGTACTGGGGCGTGGCGGCCTTTTCCACCGCCGGGATTGCCGATACGCCTGCCTCCGGCGCGGCGCAGCTCATCGGCGGGGTCTGGATCGTCATCGGGTCGGTGCTGTTCTTCGGCGCCATCGTGGCGACCGTGACCAGCTATTTCATGCGGCCCATGCAGCGTCCGCACAGGAAGATCATCGATACCATCGAGTACAACCTGGAGCAGCTGAATGATCTGTCGCTGGACGAGCTCGATCTGCTCAAGGAAACCGTCGACAGCCTGATCGACCATGTCGAACGGCTGAAGGAAAAATATATCGGGTCGGCGGAACCCGCCAACGGAGACGAGCGGAAATAGGGGGCTTGTGCAGACTGCCCATACTATACTCAGTGTCCGATCGCGCAACGAATCACTCACATGCGAGGTGCGTCCATGAAAAACACGGCACGACTGTTGATTTCCGCGCTGGTCATGGCGCTGCCGGGGCTGTCCCCGGCCGGCGATATCCCCGGGCCTTCGCACGGCATCGCCTACCCGCAAGGCTGGCAGGAATGGTCCACCATCGCGGTCTCGCATCGCACGGACAACAACACCCTGCGGGTGATCCTGGGCAACGCGGCGGCGGTGGAGGCGGCGCGTGCGGGGCAGACCGATCCCTGGCCTGACGGCGCCGTTCTGGGCAAGGTGGTGTGGAAGGATGTCCAGCTGGAGGACTGGGAGGCGGCGACGGCACCCGGTGAGTTCGTCCATGCCGAGTTCATGTTCCGTGACAGCGGACAATACGCCGACACCCATGGCTGGGGCTGGGCGCGCTGGGTGGGACTGGAGCAGAAGCCCTTCGACGGCGGCATGCAGGTCTGCATCGCCTGCCATACCCCGGTGAAGGACCGTAACTGGGTGTTCACGGACCCGGCGCCATTCCCGCCGCTCAGGTAAGCCGTTGTGCCCCGCCGTCCCGGGACTGCCTGCCGATCACGACGGGTGTATGCTTCAGGCACACCTGATGTGGCCTTGGAATGCCTTCAGTTATGCATGACGCCCCGCCGGACACACCTGCCTGGCACAGCCTGGAACGCGATGAGGCCCTGGCCCGGCTCGACGCCACGGAGCAGGGCCTGTCGGACGCACAGGTGCGGGCGCGGCTGGAGCGCTACGGTTACAACCGTCTGCCCGCTCCGGAGCGCACCGGCCCGCTCAGGCGCTTCCTGCTGCAGTTCCACAATGTGCTCATCTATGTGCTGATCGCCGCCGCGGTCGGCACCGCCTTCCTGCGCCACTGGGTGGATACCGGGGTGATCCTGGGCGTGGTGCTCATCAACGCCATCATCGGCTTCATCCAGGAGGGCAGGGCGGAGCAGGCGCTGGACGCGATCCGCGGCATGCTCTCGCCCCGGGCCCTGGTGCTGCGCGACGGCCAGCGGCGCACCGTGCCCGCCGAGGAACTGGTGCCCGGCGACCTGGTGTTCCTGCAGGCCGGCGACAAGGTGCCCGCCGATTTGCGCCTGCTGCGGGCGCACAACCTGCGCATCGACGAGGCGCTGCTGACCGGCGAATCCGTGGCCGTGGACAAGCAGACCGCAGCGGTTGCGGCGGAGGCGGACCTGGGCGATCGCAGCAGCATGGCCTTTTCCGGCACCCTGGTCGCCTTCGGCCAGGGGCGGGGCCTAGTGGTCGGGACCGGCGCGGACACCCAGATCGGGCGCATCTCCACTCTGCTCGGGGAGGTGGAGACCCTGACCACGCCGCTGCTGCGCGATATTGCCGTATTCGGGCGCTGGCTGTCGCTGGCCATCCTGGTGCTGGCCGGCTTCACCTTCGCCTTCGGCTACTGGGTGCGGGATTACGCGTTCCTGGATACCTTCCTTGCGGCGGTGAGCCTGGCGGTGGCCGCCATCCCCGAGGGGCTGCCCGCCATCATGACCATCACCCTGGCCATCGGCGTGCAGCGCATGGCCACGCGCAACGCCATCATCCGGCGCCTGCCGGCGGTGGAGACCCTGGGCTCGGTCGCCACCATCTGCACCGACAAGACCGGCACGCTCACCCGCAACGAGATGACCGTCAAGACCATCGTCACTGCGGAAGATACCTTCGAGGTCAGCGGTGTGGGCTACGAGCCCCACGGCGGCTTCAACCGGGACGGGCAGGACGTGGATCCCGGGGATCATCCGGTGCTGGCCGAGGCGCTGCGCGGCATCCTGCTGTGCAACGATGCCGAACTGCATCAGCGCGACGGGGTATGGGAACTGGAGGGCGACCCGACGGAAGGCGCGCTGGTCACCGCCGCGCGCAAGGGCGGCCTGGACCCGGTCGAGACCGGTGAGCGTTATCCCCGCGACGACGTGATCCCCTTCGAATCCGCCTACAAGTTCATGGTCACCCTGCATCACCGCCATCACGGGGACCGGCGCGGCTTCATCCTGCTCAAGGGCGCGCCCGAACGGGTACTGGCCGTGTGCGAGCGGGAGCGCACCCGCGCCGGTGACCGGCCCATCGCGCGCGAGCGCTGGGAGGAACGCATGAACGCCATCGCCGCCCGCGGCCAGCGCCTGCTGGCGCTGGCGGTCCGGGAGGTCGACGCGGACAAGCGCACGCTGGAGTTTTCGGACGTGGAGGACGGCGGCCTGACCCTGGTGGCCGTGTGCGGCATCATCGACCCGCCCCGGGCCGAGGCCATCGAGGCGGTCAGGCAGTGCCAGGAGGCCGGTATCCGGGTGAAGATGATCACCGGCGACCACGCGGTCACCGCCCGGGCCATCGCCGACGAGCTCGGCATCCGTACCGGCGGCGGGGTGATGCCGGGGCATGAACTGGAACCGCTCTCCGATGCCGAACTGGCGCGGACGGTGCGCGAGGTGGACGTGTTCGCCCGCGCCACCCCGGAGCACAAGCTGCGGCTGGTGCGCGCCATCCAGGCCAACGGCCAGGTGGTGGCCATGACCGGCGACGGTGTCAACGACGCCCCGGCGCTCAAGCGCGCCGATGTGGGGGTGGCCATGGGCATCAAGGGCTCCGAGGCCGCTCGCGAGGCCGCCGAGATGGTGCTCGCCGATGACAATTTCGCCTCCATCGCCCATGCCGTGGAGGAGGGCCGCACCGTCTACGACAACCTGCGCAAGGCCATCCTGTTCCTGCTGCCCACCAGCGGCGGCGAGGGCTTCACCATCATGGCCGCCGTGCTGCTGGGGCTGACCCTGCCGCTGTTGCCGGCGCAGGTGCTGTGGGTGAACATGGTCACCGCCGTCACCCTGGGGCTCGCGCTGGCCTTCGAGCCCACCGAGCCCGGCGTCATGCGCCGCCCGCCGCGGCCGCCCGGCACGCCGGTGCTGTCGGGTTTCCTGATCTGGCGTGTGGCCTTCGTCTCGGCGCTGCTGCTGGCCGGCACCTTCGGGCATTTCCTGTGGCTGGAGTGGCAGGGCGCGGAGGTGGAGGTGGCCCGGACCGTGGCCATCAACACCCTGGTCATGGGTGAGCTCGTCTACCTGTTCAACAGCCGCTACATCCTGGAGCCGGTGTTCAACCGTGCCGGGCTGCTGGGCAGCCGTGCCGTGCTCATTGCCGTGGGCGTTCTGGTCATCCTGCAGGCCCTGTTCACCTATGCCCCGCCGCTGCAGTTCCTGTTCGGGACCGCCGCCCTGGGCTGGGGGGAATGGGGCATCATCCTGGCCTTCGGGGCGGTGCTGTTCACACTGGTGGAGTTGGAGAAGGCCGTTTTCCGGCGGCTGCGGCGCCGGGTGCCGTGACGGCTGCCGGCAGGCCGCGCCGGTTGATCTGTATCAGCTTCCGGTGATTCTCCGCCCGCCCGGCCCGTTCCCGCCCGGCAGGCTTGCCCCGGCCGGCTATACTTCCTTCGTGCAAGATCCTGGCAACCCAATAACAGGGAGAAAGGCAATGTCCAGATACACGATGATCACCGGGCTGGCAGCCGCGCTGCTGCTGCTGGGCGGAACCGCTTCCGCCGGCGAGAAGGCGATGATGTCCGAGGAAAATGAGATGGGGGCGATGACCTTCGAGGCGCTTGACCGTGACGGCAACGGCTATATCAGTGCCGAGGAGGCCGGGGCGCACAAGGGCCTGGAGGCCAACTGGGACAAGGCGGACGCCAACCAGGACGGGCACCTGGACAGCAGCGAGTTCAGCGCCTTCGAGGGCGAGGGCCGGCTGTCGCCGCCGGAGGAGAGCGAGGTTTCCGAACCCGGCGCGGCTCCCTACAGCCCGTCTTCCGAATAAAAGCTGATAAATCAATTCCTTCGGCATCTCCCTCTCTGCGGAGAGGGAGGCCTGGATCTGCCTGTTATGCCGGCGCCGCCCCCGTTTACGGATTGTCGTAAAAGTTAACACATAAGGGCTCGGGGCTTGTCGGCTGATATTCATAACTAATTGTTTTATAGCTTTGCTGCGACATTTCAGGTCCCGGGAGTCGGTAAAGTTTACATTATTGCGGCCCAGTGTCGCGCTCATTTTTGAGCGGCGTTACATATCTTGCCGAATTTACTGAGAAATCATCCGCCCCTTCGCGAGTTGGAATAATCCTTGCTCCCCGCCTCCGGGCAATATGCCTGGAAATCAAGACAGTTCATCCACTGACGGTTCCATGCCAACGCCCGGCCCGTCTTCCCGGTTCCAATTCCTGTTCCGCGTGCATTCCCGCGCGCAGCTGTGCAGGGACGGCCAGCAGTCCGCTGGCCGGTTCTCAGCTTTGCATTCCGTTTCACATTGACGTCAGCGCTGTCGCCCGACGGATCCCGGGCGCTCGAAAGGGGGAAACATGAACAAACCGAACGCCAAACCCGCCACCCTCAGTCAGGCCATTACACTGGCGCTGCTCGCTGCGGCGCCCCTGTCGGCCCAGGCCGGGGACAGATACTGGGTCTGCGGCGATGGCTGGTGGGATTCATTCACCGCCGGCAGCTGCTGGGCCAGCACGCCGGGCGGCAGCAGCAGCTACACGCAGCCGATCGATGGAGACGATGTGCACCTGATCTCGGATGACAGTGTCGACCGCACCGTGAACTACTACAACAGCGTCCATCCCGACGCGGTGCTGAACTCCCTGACCATCGACGCCACCGGCAGCGGCAGCATGACCCTGTCCTACGGCCAGGATCACAACCTGACCACCCAGACCGAGATCATCGGCGATGCCGGCAGCGGCAGTCTGGTCCAGAGCATCGGGACCCATACGGTGAATACTGATCTGATCCTGGGCCATCAGTCGGGTGCCCAGGGCAGCATGACCATCCGCTCCGAGGCCTCGCTTACCGCCGGTGCCCTGGTGGTGGGTGATCAGGGCAATGGATCACTGGACGTCGAAAACGGCGGTGACGTGGATGTCATCGGCAACACCCTGATCGGCCGTGAGGTCGGCAGCTACGGCAGCATCAGCGTGGATGGCGACGGCTCCTGGATGGATAACAAGGGTACCCTGGTCGGCTACAACGGCAGCGGCTTCCTCACGGTCACCAATGCCGGCATGGTCCAGAGCGACTGGGCCTATGTAGGTTACCAGAACTATGGTCAGGCCACGGTGGACGGCGCGGATTCCTGGTGGAATATCTACGGCGAGCAGCGTATCGGCTATGACGCTCATGGCAGGCTGAGCGTGAGCAACGGTGGCAATGTCGGCAATTATGAAGGCCGGGTCGGTGTCAAGGCGGACAGCATCGGTGTGGTGATCGTCGAGGATGCCGGGTCGCGCTGGACCAACAGCGGGGATCTCTACGTGGGTGATGCCGGCAGCGGTGAGTTGACCATCCGCAATGGTGGCGTCGTCTCCAGTCAGCACGGTCTGATCGGTGACCAGGTGGGCGCCACGGGCGAGGTCACGGTGCAGGGCAACGGCTCCCGCTGGAGCGGTTACGGCGATCTGGGCGTGGGCGTGGAAGGCACGGGCGAGCTGAATATCGATGCCGGCGGCGAGGTGAGCGTCAATGACCACGTCTTTGTGGGCTCGCGGGAGGGCGGCAGCGGCAGCATCCATGTCTACGGGACCGGGTCGCGACTGGAATCCACCGGCGTTTATGTGGGCGCTGGCGGCACTGGTACCGTGGAGGTGACCAACGGCGGCGCTGTCGTTTCCAGCGGCTCAGTCGATATCGGCTACAGGGGAGAGGGCGTGGCCACACTCGCCGGCGCCGGCTCAAGCTGGGATGTGGGCAATTATCTCTGGGTCGGTGATACCGCCTCCGGCACGCTGACGGTCCGCGACGGGGCCGCACTCAGCAGCGGGCGCAGCCTGATCGGCGCCTCGGCGCTCGGCACCGGCACGGTGACCCTGTCCGGACCGGGCTCGAGCTGGTCCAGCAGCGACAGCGTGTATGTCGGTGGCGGGATGAGCAGTTCGGGCGGCAGCGGCACTCTGACCGTGGAGAACGGCGCCGCGCTCACAGTCGCCAATGCCATGCAGATCTGGGATGAGGGCGCGGTGCGGCTCAATGGCGGCAGCATCGAGGTCGGCACCCTGGCCTCGACCGGCAGTTTCAGCTTCAATGCCGGCCGGCTCGGCGTCGGCGGCGATCTGCAGATGGGCGCTGACGATCCGCTGGGCAGTTACCTCTATCTGAACAGGACGCGCATTCTCGAAATCGGCGGCACCACCACGCTCACCGGCTACAGCACCCTGACCCTGGACGGCGGCAGCTTCTCCACCGGCGCGCTGGTCGACAACGGCGGCTTCAACTTCGAGCGCGGCACCTTCAACCTGACCGGATCGGAGCTGCGCGTCGGCAACGGCGGCCTGTTCGGCAGCTTCGTGCAGTTCGACGGCGATCAGGCCGTCAATGTCACCCAGACCGCGACCGTCGATGCCGGGGCCGTGCTGGCGCTGAACAACGGCCGCTTCGGCGCCGGTACGATCATGAACCATGGACGCATCGTCCTGGACGGCATGATCGCCGCGCTCAACGGCGGCGTGCTGAACAATGCCGGCACCCTGGCCGGCACCGGCCAGGTCGGGGCGGCGCTGAACAACGGCCCCGGCGGCGAGGTGCGCCTCGAGACCGGCACCACCCTGACCTTCACCGGCGCGGGCAACAGCAACGCCGGCCGCATCAGCCTGCTGGGCGGCACCGCCGATTTCACCCGGGGTCTGACCAATGCCAGCGGCGGCCAGATCTCCGGCCACGGTACCCTGGTCACCGGTGACGGCAGCACGCTGCAGCTGCAGGACGGGAGCGACCTGGTCGTGAGTGGAGACAAGACCTATACGGGTGATGGCAGCCTTGACGACGTCGTCGTCGCCAGCGCCGGCGGCCTGACCAACCAGGGCGCCCTGGCCCTGAGCGGTGACAGCGACATCATCGGCGATGTCGACAACACCGGCGGCGGCATCATCGTGGTCAGCGGCGGCGCGACCGCGACCTTCCATGACGACGTGGTGCACAATGGCGCCGAGATCCGGGTCAGCGAGGGCAGCCGGGCAGTGTTCTTCGGCGCCGCCTCGGGCGCCGGCGCCTACACCGGCAACGGCACCGTCCACTTCGAAGGCGATCTGCTGCCCGGCAACAGCCCGGCGCTGGTGACGGTCGAGGGCGACATGGTGCTGACCGACTCTTCCCGCACCCTGTTCGAACTGGGCGGGCATGACCGCGGACTGGAATACGACGCCTTCGATATCGGTGGCAGTCTGACCCTGGGCGGCGCGCTGGATGTGGAATGGTACGACCTGGGCGAGGGCCTGTTCACTGCGCAAGCGGGCGACAGCTTCGACCTGTTCCGGGCGGAATCCATCACCGGCGGTTTCGACAGCCTGACCCTGGCGTCGCTGGGCGCGGGGCTGGAGTGGGAATACAGCCTGTTGACCGATGCCTTCGGCAGCACCGACATCCTGCGCATGAGCGTCGTCTCCACTTCCGCCGTGCCGGTGCCGGCGGCGGTGTGGCTGTTCGGTTCCGGACTGCTCGGCCTGGTGGGGGTGGCCCGGCGCCGTCGGGCCTGAGCCCGGCAGGTGCGGGGGATCAGCCTTCTGCCTGATCCGCCGCTACCGCGGCCCGCTGCTCTGAGACCTCGCGCAGAAACCGGAACAGCGCCCGCGGCCCCTTCGGTTTGTTGTCCTTGTAGTCCTTCTGCGCCTGGCGGATCAGCTGACGCAGCTGCTGGCGGTCGGTATCGGGATACTGCGCCAGCCAGTCGCCCACCGCTTCGTCGCCCTCGTGAATGAAGCGTTCGCGCCAGTCCTCGAGCTGGTGAAAGGCGCGCGCGGCGCGTCGGTCTTCCTGCTGGATAGCCGCCAGGGCATCGATCACGGGTTGGGGATCGCCGTTGCGCAGCAGTTTGCCGATGTACTGGATCTGGCGCTTGCGCCCGCTGCGGGCATGGATGCGGCGGGCGAGCTGGACCGCGTCTCGCAGTTTGTCGTCCAGCGGCAGGGTGGCCAGCCGCCCTTCCGGCAGTTCGACCAGGGTGCGGCCCAGTTCCAGCAGGGCATGGGCTTCGCGCTTGAGCTGGGATTTGCTGGGGCCCTCGTCGTTTTCCTCGGGCGCCAGGTCCGGTTGCTTGTGCATGGGTCGGGCGGGTTGCGGTTGTCGGATCAAACCAAGATAGCATACCCGGCCGCCAGCGGGGGATGCACGTGCCCGGCCTTGGGCGGGGGCGGACATTCCTTTACCATGGCTGTCTGGTGAATCCGCTAGAGAGTCCTGCATGAGCAAACAGAGTCCCGAAGCCGCGGCCCACGATACCAGCCTGCCCGATATCGGCCGCCTGGAACGGATGGTGGGGGAGATCCTGGAACAGGCCGGTGCCGCCGGCGCCAGCGCGGCCGAGGCAGCCGTGTCCATGGATGTCGGCCTGGGCGTGACGGTGCGCAAGGGCGAGGTCGAGACGCTGGAGTTCCACCGTGACCGTGGCCTGGGGCTGACCGTCTACTTCGGCCAGCGCAAGGGCTCGGCCAGCACCTCGGATTTCCGCCCCGAGACCATCCGCGAGACGGTGCAGGCGGCCTGCGACATCGCCCGCTACACCAGCGAGGATAGCGCCGCCGGCCTGGCTCCGGCCGAGCGCATGGCGACCGAGGTGCCGGAACTGGACCTCTACCATCCCTGGGACCTGTCCGCGGATGAGGCCATCGACATCGCCCGCGAGTGCGAGCGGGCCGGGCTGGACACCGACCCGCGCATCACCAACTCCGAGGGGGCGACGGTCAACAGCCACCAGGGCCTGCGGGTCTACGGCAACAGCCACGGCTTCCTGGGCGGTTACCCCAGCAGCCGCCACAGCCTGAGCTGCGCCCTGATCGGCGAGCAGGGCGGGCACATGCAGCGCGACTACTGGTACACGGTCTCGCGCCTGAGCGGGGAGTTGGAGGATGCCGATGCCGTCGGCCGCATGGCCGCCGAGCGCACCGTGCGCCGGCTGGACGGCCGTCGCCTGGGCACCCGCCAGGTGCCGGTGATCTTCGCCGCCGAGGTGGCTACAGGCCTGCTGCGCAACTTCACCGGCGCCATCCGCGGCGGCAACCTGTATCGCAAGTCCAGCTTTCTGCTCGATCACCTGGGCAGGCAGGTGTTTCCGGATTTCATGCATGTCTACGAGCAGCCGCACCTGCCGCGGGCACTGGGCAGCGCGCCCTTCGACAACGAGGGCGTGGCCACGGTGGCGCGCGATCTGGTGGCCGACGGAGTACTGCAGGGCTATATCCTGGACAGCTACTCGGCGCGCAAGCTCGGCATGGAGACCACCGGCAATGCCGGTGGGGTGCATAACCTCAGTGTGGATACCAGCGAGCGGGACATCCACGACCTGATCCGGGAGATGGGCACCGGCCTGCTGGTGACCGAGCTGATGGGGCAGGGCGTGAACCTGGTCACCGGCGACTACTCGCGCGGCGCGGCCGGCTTCTGGGTGGAGAACGGCCAGATCCAGTACCCGGTTGAGGAGATCACCGTGGCCGGCAACCTCAAGCAGATGTTCCTGAACATCGTCGCCATCGGCAACGACCTGGAGACCCGCGGCAACATCCGCACCGGCTCGATCCTGATCGAGTCCATGACCGTGGCGGGGGAATGAAGCCGCGTCTGACGGCGAGCCTGGCGGCCTGGGGCGAAGCGGACTTTGCTGCAATCCTGCAGCACGAACTGGCCGCGCTGAAGCCCGAACAGCTGCCACTGAGTACAGCCACGGGGTATGCCGAATCCGAGGGCCTGACGCTCACCCTGATCCGGCAGGCGGAAGAGCCTGACTGTCTGCGGCTGCGGGTGGGCGTGTTCTTCGAGCAGATCCTGGCCGGCTGCAGCTGCGGCGACGAGCCGATGCGTGAGTCCGCGTATTGCGAGCTGGACCTGATGATCGACAAGGCCGACGGAAAAACCGAAATCCTTCCCGTACCCTGATGTTGGATGTTGGGCTTCACTTTGTTCAGCCCAACCTGCAAGACATAGGCCGGGATAAGCGCAGCGTTCCCGGCAGCATTGCTGGCGGTTTAATGCTGGGTCTGACACCGGAACCCGGTATTACCCCACCTGCGGCAGCCGCTCCAGCGCCGCGTCGATCGCCTCGGCCGGGTACTCGTAGTCCTCCAGTTCGCCGCTGAAGTAGCGGTCATAGGAGGCCATGTCGAAGTGGCCGTGACCGGAGAGGTTGAAGAAGATCGCCTTCGCCTCGCCGCTCTCCCGGCACTGCAGCGCCTCGTCGATGGCGGCGCGGATGGCGTGGTTGGACTCGGGCGCGGGAATGATGCCCTCGGCGCGGGCGAACTGCACCCCGGCCTCGAAGGTGGCCAGCTGCTTCACCGCGACGGCCTCGATCAGGCCTTCATGGTAGAGCTGCGAGACCAGGGCCGAGTCGCCGTGGTAGCGCAGGCCGCCGGCGTGGATGCCGGGCGGGACGAAGTCGTGGCCCAGGGTATACATCTTCATCAGCGGCGTGTGGCCGACGGTGTCGCCGAAGTCGTAGGCATAGTGGCCGCGGGTGAGCGTGGGGCAGGAGGCCGGTTCCACCGCCACCAGCCGCACCTGCCTGCCGGCGGCCTTGTCGGCCAGGAAGGGGAAGGCCGCGCCGCCGAAGTTGGAGCCGCCGCCGCAGGGGGCCAGCACCACGTCGGGATAGTCGTTGACCTGCTCGAACTGTTTCTTCGCCTCCAGGCCGATCACGGTCTGGTGCAGCAGCACATGGTTGAGCACCGAGCCCAGGGCGTAGTTGGTGTCCTCGCGCGAGGCGGCTTCCTCCACCGCCTCGGAGATGGCGATGCCGAGCGAGCCGGGCGAGTCGGGGTCCTGGGCCAGGATCTGACGGCCGGATTCGGTCCGGTCGGTGGGACTGGCCAGCACTTCGGCGCCCTGGTACTCCTTCAACAGGATATTTACGGATTCAGAGCCTGCGAGCGGTGTCAGTGCAAGGCGCAGCTCGCAGGCAATGGTGAGGCCCTTGTCAAGAGCTGCAACGCCGCAATGGCGCCGCTCGCAGGCTCCCTCCGGGCGAGGCGATAAGCGGCCATCTGCCGCGTTGCTTGCCCTTGAGGTAGTTGGCTACCCCGGCGGGCAAGGCGCCTTGCATCTGGCCGCTTCTCGTCTCGCTGAATCCGTAAATATCCTGTTGAAGGAGTACTATGCATCATGGAGCGGCGGAAGGGCTTCTGCTCGTAGCTCACCTTGACCATGTAGACCCGGATATCGATGCCGAACATCTGCCCGGCCAGCGCCAGCGACGAGCCCCACTGGCCGGCGCCGGTCTCGGTGGCCAGGCGCTTGATGCCGGCCTGCTGGTTGTAATACGCCTGGGCCACCGCCGTGTTGGGTTTGTGCGAGCCGGCGGGGCTCACGCCCTCATACTTGTAATAGATGCGTGCGGGGGTGCCAAGTGCTGCCTCCAGCCGGTGGGCGCGGCACAGCGGTGACGGCCGCCAGAGTTGATAGATCTCGCGCACCGGCTCGGGGATCTCGATCCAGCGCTGGTCGGTGACCTCCTGCTCGACCAGGGCCTCGGGGAAGATGGCCAGCAGCGCCTCCGGCGGCACCGGGCTGCCGTCCGGGGCCAGCACCGGGGCCGGCGGATTGGGCATGTCGGCGATGACGTTGTACCAGTGAGTGGGGATGTCTTTCTCGTCGAGCAGGATCTTGGTCTGCATGGCCGCTTCTCCCTGAATATCCGGTGGCAATTAAAGCGCCCGGGCGCCGGGCACGGAATGACCCGGGTCAAGCCGGGGTCTTGCTGCACTTGTTATTAACCGCTTGTTTATTGTGGTGAAGCTTGTATTTTAGGGTCATTCCCCTTATAGACGCCAGTAGAGTCTGCACAACCACGCCGAAAGGAGGCCGCATGTTGTTTCGTCAGATGATCGAGCCGGATTCATCCACCTACACCTACCTCGTCCACTGCCCGGATACAGGCAAGACGGCGCTGATCGATCCGGTACTGGACACGGTGGAGCGGGATCTGTCCGTGCTGCAGGAACTGGGCCTGGAACTGGACTTCACCCTGGATACCCATATCCATGCCGATCACCTGACCGGGGCCAAACGGCTGAAGGAACTGACCGGCAGCCGCATCGTCGGCCCGGCGGTGGACCAGCTGCCCTGCACCGATATCGGCGTGCGCGAGGGCGAGCCCTTCCGGGTGGGCAATATCGAGATCAATCCGCTGTTCACGCCGGGTCACACCGACCATCATCATGCCTACCTGATCGACAGCGGCACCCACAAAATGCTGTTCAGCGGCGACGCCCTGCTGATCGAGGCCTGCGGCCGCACCGATTTCCAGTCCGGCGATGCCGCCACCCTCTACCGCAGCATCCATGACAAGTTCTTCACCCTGCCCGACGAGACTCTGGTCTATCCCTGCCACGATTACGAGGGGCGCCAGATCACCACCATCGGCCAGGAGAAGAACCGCAACCCGCGCCTGGGCAACGGCAAGACGCTGGAGGAGTTCGTCGAGATCATGGACAGCATGGATCTGCCCTATCCGCGCAAGATCGACTTCGCCGTGCCCGGCAACCAGCAGTGCGGCGCCTGCCCGCCCAATGTGCCCGAGGAATATCGCGGACCCTGCATACGCCACGATCAGGGCTGATACAGCGCCCGGCACTGCGCTCTGTTGCGCATACGCCGGGATCGACTAAGCTCGATCCATAACCATTCCCACAAGGAGCCGAGATGAGACACCTGTTGACTGGCCTGTTGCTGATGCTGGGCCTGGCGTTTTCCGCTCACGCCGAGGAGGCCGCCGACAACGGCATCCAGCGTTTCGATATTTCCCAGACTGTGGTGAAGATGCCGCTGGAGGAAGGGATCAGCGTCGACGACGCCATGGACTTCATGCGTTCCAAGGCCGCCGAACTGAACATGAAGATCGTTGCTCATCAGCCGGTGTCCGAGGAACTGAAGGCCCGGGGCGTGGACTCAGGTCCGCTGCACATCATGCAGTTCTGCAATCCCGGTGATGCCCATCAGATGGTCATGCACAATGCCATCTTCGCCGCCTACATGCCCTGCCGCATCGCCCTGGTGGAGGATAGGGAGGGCAGGACCTGGCTGATGATGCTGGACCTGAACCTGCTCATCGACAATAGCCCGCTGCCGCCTGACATGGAGGAAATGGCCCGGGGCATCAACGACAAGCTGCTGCAGATCATGGAGGCGGGGGCGAAGGGGGCGTTCTAGGCGTGGCGCGCATGGTGTAGGATGGGTGAAGGCGCTGTGCGCCGTAACCCATCAGACAGCCATATCATGATGGGTTGCGCTGTGCTTCACCCCTCCTGCCTGAAGCCGTAGGCCGGAATAAGGGCCGGCAGGCCCGTTTCCGGCATCATCCCGTGGGTTGCCGGGAACGCTGCGCTTATCCCGGCCTACGTTCCACGTTCCCGCCTTCCCGGGATCACAGCAGAAACACCGTCCCCAGCCCGAGGAAGGCGAGAAAGCCGATCACGTCGGTGACGGTGGTCAGCAGTACGCTGCCGGCCAGCGCCGGATCGATGCCCA
>PABG01000093.1 GCA_002699185.1 Gammaproteobacteria bacterium
ACGCCCCACAAGCGGCCTGACGGGCGCTTGTGGGGGTAAGGGAGAGATGGTATCTACGTCCAGCCTCAGGGATTGAGAAAGATTTCGCTGACCAGCAGCGGCTTGCGCCCCAGCCAGAACACCGAACGCCGGCCCCAGATGGCAGTGCTGCGCGGGCCGGCATCCCCCAGGGCATGGGCATGCAGGGCAGTGCCGGGCTCGATGCGGGCGATCTCGACCTCGTCGCGGTGCATGCGCGGATCGGCGAACAGGACAGCGCCCAGCGGTCGTTCGCCCAGGCGCGCCAGCCGCCGTTCCCGTCCGCGCAGGCTGGTACGCGGGATCACCGTGCGCGCGAACACCCGGGGGATATCGTCACACAACAGATGCACCTCGCGGATCAGCGCCCGCTGGCGCCGGCGCAGGCCCAGCGCCCGGCATTCGTCCAGGCTCGGCCGGGCCCAGCCCTGCCAGTCCAGCCGTACCCGGAAGCGGCCGGGACAACATTCCTGCAGCCGTCGGGTCAGCGAGGAGGTGTCCAGCAGCCAGTCGCGCAGCGCCGGATCGAGTTGCGCGCGCCGCCAGCGACGGCCGGCGTGCCAGGGATTTTCCCAGTGATTGTGCAGACGCGGATGGGACAAGATTCCAGGACTCGGGCCAAAGACCGGGGATTATCGCATGAATGGCCGCAGCCGGAACAAACCAGGCCCCTTCACACCGAGCCGTAGCGCACGTTCTCGGCCAGCCAGCGGCGGATCAGCCGCGGCACCAGTTCCGGGCGGTCGCGGTTGAGCCGCTCGGCCAGCCGGTCCACCTCGGGCAGCAGCGCCTCGTCGCGCACCAGGTCGGCGATGCGCAGGCTCATCATGCCGGTCTGGCGCGTCCCCAGTACCTCGCCGGGGCCGCGCAGTTCCAGGTCCTTGCGCGCGATCTCGAAGCCGTCGCTGGTGGCGCGCATCACGCTCAGGCGTTCCCTGCCCTGGCGGGAGAGCGGGGTGTGGTAGAGCAGCACGCAGTGGCTTTCCGCCGCCCCGCGCCCGACCCGGCCGCGCAGCTGATGCAGCTGGGCCAGCCCCAGCCGCTCGGCATTCTCGATGATCATCAGCGAGGCATTGGGGACGTCCACGCCCACCTCGATCACGGTGGTGGCCACCAGCAGGTCCAGCGCCCCGGCCTTGAACTGCTGCATGATGTCCGCCTTCTCGGCGGCCTTGAGCCGGCCGTGGACCAGCCCCACCCGCAGTTCCGGCAGCGCCTCGCGCAACTCGGCGGCGGCCTCTTCCGCCGCCTGGCACTGCAGGCTCTCGGATTCCTCGATCAGGGTGCAGACCCAGTAGGCCTGGCGGCCCTCGGCACAGGCCCCGCGCACCCGTTCGACCACTTCGGGCCGGCGGTTGTCCGGGATGACCACGGTGCTGACCGGTTTGCGTCCCGGGGGCAGTTCATCGATCACGGAGGTATCCAGATCGGCATACACCGCCATCGCCAGGGTGCGCGGGATGGGGGTGGCGGTGAGGGTGAGCTGGTGCGGCAGACGCGCATCCTGCCCGCCCTTGTCGCGCAGGGCCAGGCGCTGGTGCACGCCGAAGCGGTGCTGCTCGTCGATGATCACCAGGCCCAGGCGCTCGAAGGCGACCTCCTCCTGGAACAGGGCATGAGTCCCGACCACCACCCGGGCCTCGCCGTCGCGGATGCGCGCCAGCATGTCCCGGCGCGCCACGCCCTTGAGCCGGCCCGACAGCCAGGCCGGCTCCAGCCCCAGCGGCGTGAGCCAGGCGCTGAAGTTGCGCAGGTGCTGCTCGGCCAGCAACTCGGTGGGCGCCATCAGCGCCACCTGCAGGCCGGACTCGACCGCCGCC
Organism: Gammaproteobacteria bacterium; assembly: GCA_002699185.1. GTDB lineage: Bacteria > Pseudomonadota > Gammaproteobacteria > Thiohalobacterales > Thiohalobacteraceae > Thiohalobacter. Next base: position 1,839 of record PABG01000093.1, read on the forward strand.
AGCGCCGCCAGCGCGGCCACCACCGTCTTGCCCGAACCGACATCGCCCTGGACCAGCCGCAGCATGGGATGGGCGCGGGCCAGATCGGCCTCGATCTCGGCCACCACCCGTTCCTGGGCCCCGGTCAGGGGAAAGCCCAGCTGCTCGCGCAACGCCCGGCGCAGCCGGCCGTCGCCGCGCAGCACCGGGGCCTGCAGGGACTGCGCCCGCCAGCGCAGCACCCGCAGGCTCAGGTGATGGGCGATGAGTTCCTCCAGCACCAGCCGCCGCTGGGCCGGGTGTTCGCCCAGTTCCAGCGCGGCCAGATCCACGTCCGGCGGCGGCCGATGCACCAGCCGTATCGCCGCACGCAGTCCGGGCAGCGTGGCGGGCACGGCACCGCTGTCGCCGAGCCAGTCCGGCAGACTGTCGGGATACGTCTCCAGCCAGGCCAGCGCCTGGTCGGTGAGATTGCGCAGGCCGAGCTGATGCACACCCTCGGTGGAGGGATAGATGGGGGTGAGGCTGGCCGCGTCCGGATCGGAGGCATCGGCATCCACCCGGCGGTATTCGGGGTGAACCATTTCGAGTTGCGCCGGCCCGCTGCGCACCTCGCCGAAGCAGCGGATGCGCACCCCGCGCGCCAGCGCGGCCTGCTGAGCGGCATTGAAATGGAAGAAGCGCAGAATCAACGCGCCGGTGCCGTCGCTCAAATGGACCAGCAGCATGCGTCGGCGGCCGAATTTGATCTCGGCATGATCGATCCCGCCCTCGATCACCGCGCGCCGGCCCGGCTGCAACGCCCCGATGGGCACCACCCGGGTGCGGTCCTCGTAACGCAGCGGCAGGTGGAACAGGGCATCCTGGACGGTGGCGATGTTCAGCCGCGCGAGCTTCTCCGCCAGCCGCGGACCCACGCCCTTCAATGCCGTGACCGGCACCCGGTCCAGCGTCTCGTCAGTGTGCGTACGCGCATCCATGCGCTTCGTTTCCTTTATCGTTTGGCGGGCCATGATAACAGAGGCGGGATCAACGCAGAGGGCGCAGAGACGCGGAGGCGCAAAGGAGAATATGAATAAACACGCGTGTATAACCTCTGATGGCAACCCGGCCCGCAGTCATATCACCAGGCCGCGACACCAATGCAATAATTAACTTTGCGTCTCCGCGTCTCTGCGTCCTCTGCGTTACTCACCCCGACCTTCAAACCACCATGATCGCATCCATTTCCACCGCCGCACCCCTGGGCAGGCTGGCCACACCGATAGCGGCGCGTGCCGGGTAGGGCTCGCTGAAATATTCCTTCATGATGTCGTTGACCAGCGGGAAGTGGACGAGATCGGTGAGAAAGATATTGAGCTTGGCGATATCATTGAGTGAACCGCCGGCGGCCTCGCACACGGCCCGGAGATTATCGAATACCCGGCGCACCTGCGCCTCCATGTCGCCGGTGACCAGCTCCATGGTCTCCGGCACCAACGGGATCTGACCCGAAAGGTAAACGGTGCTGCCGTATTTGACGGCCTGGGAATAGGGGCCGATGGCCTGCGGCGCCTGGTCGGTGGCGATGATTTCTCTACTCACGGATGACTCCTGATTATTGGTTGTTTGAACGTCATTGCGAGCGAAGCGCGGCAATCTCTACCGGCTTTCCTGCGGATCAGGAGATTGCCGCGCTTCGCTCGCAATGACGGACTGACCGTCCACCATCAGCCCCGGCCGCGCGACAGACGCAGCACCTGCTTGATGCTGCGGATGCGGCGCATGACCCCGGCCAGGTGCCGGCGGTTGCGCACGGTAATGGTGAACACCATGGTGGTATTCATGCCGTCGCGCTCCTCGATGCCGACATTCTCGATATTTGAGCCCATATCGGCGATCACGGCGGCGACCGTGGCCAGCACGCCGCGCTGATTGGCCACCTCGATGCGCAGTTCGGCGGGGAACTCGCCCTCGACATCGGGCTCCCACTCGACGTCGATCCATTTCTCCGGCTGATTGCGGTAATCGGCAACGTTCTTGCAGCTCTCCACATGAATGACGATGCCGCGCCCGGCACTGACAAAACCGATAATGGGATCGCCGGGGATGGGGCGGCAGCACTTGGCGTAGCTGACCACCATGCCCTCGGTGCCCTTGATGGCCAGTGGCGTGGTCACCTGCGCGGCGTCGCCGGATGTCCCGGCTTCGACCTCCTCGCTGCGACCGGCAAGCTGGCGGGCGACCAGGATGGGGAAGCGGTTGCCCAGGCCGATATCGTCGAGCACCGCCTCCAGCGACTCCGCCCCGCAGTCGCTCAGGAAGGTCTCGATGCGCGCCTGCGGCAGTTCGCCCAGGGCCGTCCCCAGGCTTGCCAGCGCCTTGTCCAGCAGCCGCCGGCCCAGATTGACCGCCTCCTCGCTGCGCAGGTTCTTCAGGTGATGGCGGATGTTGGAACGGGCCTTGGCGGTGATGACGAAGTTCAGCCAGGCCGGGTTGGGATGGGCCCCGGGGGCGGTGATGATCTCCACTGTCTGGCCATTGAGCAGGGGCGTGCGCAGCGGCGAAAGATGGCGGTCGATCTTGGCGGCGATGCAGGTGTTGCCGACTTCGGTATGCACGGCATAGGCGAAGTCCACCGCGGTGGCCCCGCGCGGCAGTTCCATGATCTCGCCCTGCGGGGTGAACACATAGACCTCGTCGGGGAACAGATCGATCTTGACGTTCTCCAGAAACTCGAGCGAATTGCCGGCATTCTTCTGCATCTCCAGCAGTTCGCGCAGCCACTCGCGCGCGCGCTGCTGGGCGCTGTTGGCACCGCTCTCGCCGGCCTTGTACAGCCAGTGCGCGGCGATGCCGGCCTCGGCCACCCGGTCCATGTCCTCGGTGCGGATCTGCACCTCGATGGGCACGCCATAGGGCCCGAACAGGACCGTGTGCAGCGACTGGTAGCCGTTGGCCTTGGGGATGGCGATGTAGTCCTTGAACTTGCCCGGTACCGGCTTGTAGAGATTGTGCACGATGCCCAGCGCCCGGTAGCAGGTATCGGGCTTGTCGACGATGATGCGGAAGGCGTAGACATCGGAGACGTCGGCGAAGGACACGCCCTTGCCGCGCATCTTCTGGTACAGGCTGTAGAGGTGTTTCTCGCGGCTCTTGATCTCGCCGTCGATGTGTTCCTGGCGCAGGCGGCGCTTGATGGCGGTCTCGATCTTGTTGAGGATCTCCTTGCGATTGCCGCGGGCGCGGCGCACCGCCTCGTCCAGCACCCGCGAGCGCATCGGGTGCAGGGCGGCGAAGCCCAGGTCCTCCAGCTCCAGGCGCACCTGGTTCATGCCCAGCCGGTTGGCGATGGGGGCATAGATCTCCAGGGTCTCGCGGGCGATGCGCCGGCGCTTGTCGGGGCGCATCACGCCCAGGGTGCGCATGTTGTGCAGGCGGTCGGCGAGCTTGATCAGGATGACGCGGATGTCGCGCACCATGGCCAGCATCATCTTGCGGAAGTTCTCCGCCTGCTGCTCGGCCTTGGACTCGAACTGGATCTGGGTGAGCTTGCTCACGCCGTCGACCAGTTCGGCCACCTCGGCGCCGAAACGCGACTCGACCTGCTCCTTGGCGGTGGGGGTATCCTCGATGACATCGTGCAGAATGGCCGCGACGATGCTCTGGTGATCCATGTGCATCTCGGCCAGGATCCGGGCCACGGCGATCGGGTGATAGATATAGGGCTCGCCCGACATCCGGTGCTGGCCCTCGTGGGCCTCGGCGCCGAACAGGTAGGCACTGTAGACCTCCTGCACCGCATCATGGGGCAGGTAGGAATCCAGCAGATTGCACAGATCGCTGATCAGGAACCGCTCGCTGTCGGTATCCCTGGCCTTGGCCACCATCGACTGCCCCGCCTCCTCACTCATCCACAGGCACCTGTCATACGAATCCGCCGGTAAGCGCACAGGCGCAGACCGGCCTTCGGATCATAGGCCAAAGGGGACCCGCCCCACAACGCCGGGCGGAACAGGATAAAGCGGGGTTATTCAGTCTCGGGCGGCAGGGCGTCGGCTTCCGCTTCGGCCTCGGCGGCAGGCTCTTCCGGCGGCTTGACCAGGGAGTCGACATTGCTCGGCAGCACCAGAGATTCGGCGATCTCGCGCAGCGCCATCACGGTGGGCTTGTCATTCTCCCAGTCCAGTTTGGGCTCGGCGCCGCGCGCCAGCTGGCGGGCCCGCTTGGCGGCCAGCAGGACCAGTTCGAAGCGGTTGTCGACATTATCGAGGCAATCTTCCACCGTGATGCGTGCCATAAGGAGTTCCTGCTCAGAATCGTTGCTGCGAGGCGGGCAAGTCTACCCAATCCACGCCCCGGATACCAGTTCAGCCGGCAAGCAGATCGGCAATCATGCCGGCATACCGCCCGGCCTGGCGCGACCGGCGCAGGCGGGCCGCGGTGACAATGGCCCCCAGTTCGCCGAGCGCGGTGTCGAAGTCGTCATTGATGATCAGGTAGTCGTATTCATCATAGTGCGCGGCCTCGCTGACGGCATCGCGCATGCGCCGGGCGATGACCTCGGGGCCGTCCTGGCCGCGGCCCTGCAGGCGGGCCTCCAGCGCCGCCCGGCTGGGCGGCAGGATGAAGATGCCCTGCGCCTGGGGCAGCTGTTCCCGGACCTGGCGCGCGCCCTGCCAGTCGATGTCCAGGAACACGTCCTCGCCGCGGGCCAACTGGGCCTCGACCGCACTGCGGGCGGTGCCGTAGTAGTTGTCGAACACCCGGGCGTGTTCGAGAAACTCACCGCGCCCGATCATGGCCTCGAAGGCCTCCACCGTGACGAAGTGGTAGTCGCGCCCGTCCTGCTCGCCGGGCCGCATCGCCCGGGTGGTGTGGGAGATCGAGAAGGCGAGGCCGTCCATCCGCTCCATCAGGGCCCGCACCAGACTGGTCTTGCCGGCCCCGGAGGGGGCGGAGACGATGAAAAGACTGCCTTGCGCCATAAAAATTTACCTTATTACAAAATAACTGTTGACATTAATTTTTATGAAAATATTTTATATATCATATCAGTAGGTTGGGTTAGCGCAGCGTAACCCGACATGGCGGTGGCACGTCGGGTTACGCCCTTTCGGGCTAACCCGACCTACGCTGCTTGGCGGTTCGAGTGGCGCCCTGGCGGCTCAGAACATCATTCCACATTCTGGATCTGCTCGCGCATCTGCTCGATCAGCACCTTGAGCTCGACCGAGACATTGGTCGTCTCGCTGTCAGCGGACTTGGAACCGAGGGTGTTGGCCTCGCGATTGAGTTCCTGCATCAGGAAATCCAGTCGCCGGCCCACCGGCTCGTCGCGCTCCAGCACCCGGCGCACCTCGTCGAGGTGGCCGTCGAGCCGATCCAGTTCCTCATCCACGTCCAGTTTCTGGAACATGTAGACCAGTTCCTGCTCCAGCCGGTCCGGATCCGGGGACGCGACCAGCTCCTCGACCCGGGCCCTGAGCTTGTCCCGCAGGCGTTCACGGACCTGCGGCAGGCGCGCGCGCGCCGTCGCCAGCAGCGGCTGCATGGCGTCCAGTCGGGTGCTGAGCAGTTCCCGGATCTGGGCGCCCTCGCGGGTCCGGGTCTCGACCAGCTCGGCCAGGGCGCGCTCGAACAGTTCGACCGCAGCAGCCTGCACCGGCGCCAGGTCGGGCTGACGGTCCTTCACCACCCCGGGCCAGCGCAGCACCTCCAGCGGGCTGACCGGGGCCGGCTCGGGCAGACCGGCGGCCACCGCCTGCAGGGTCGTGCCCAGGCGCTCCAGGAGTCCGCTGTCCAGCGCCAGTTCGCCGGCCGCGCCATCCTCCCTGGGGCGGTAACGCAGGTTGATCTCGACCTTGCCCCGCCGCAGGCCCTGCGCGGCGCGCTCGCGCAGGCCGGACTCCAGTCCGCGCAACTCCTCGGGCAGGCGCAGACTGAGCTCCAGGTAGCGATGGTTGACCGAGCGCAACTCGCAGACCAGTGTGCCCCAGTCGCCGCCGGCTTCCTGCCGGGCAAAGGCCGTCATGCTCCGAATCATCTCAACTCCTTGTATTTAAGGCACTCAAAGGGCGCACACCTCAAGTCCGGCACGGACCTGCCGAACCATATTACTAACCCAGGGCCGGTGAACACTACCCCAGTGCAGCGACTGACAGGTCCGGGCCCCGACACCACAACCGACACGGATTCCGACAGGTGCTGAAAAAAACCCCGCAGGCCCTGGCTGCCGGCACCCGGCTCGATCGTTACCACATCGTGAAAACCCTGGGCGGCGGCGGTTTCAGCCTGGTCTACCTGGCCCGGGACGCCGACAGCGGCACCCAGGTAATCATCAAGGAATACATTCCCTCGAAACTCGCACGCCGCGCCCGTGACGGCCAGGTGGCCCCGCGCAGCCAGGCCGAGGCGGATCGCTTCAACCGCGGCCGCATGCTGTTCCTGCAGGAGGCCGGCGCGCTGGCCCGGCTCAAGCACCCCAACATCGTCAACGTATTCACCTTCTTCAGCGCCAACGGCACCGTCTACATGGTGATGGACTACCACGACGGCCGGAACCTGCAGACCTACCTCACCCGGCGCCGCGGCCGTCTGAGCGAACGCTTCCTGCGCACCGTCTTCCCGCCCCTGCTCGATGGCCTCGAGGTGATCCACCACCATGACCTGCTGCATCTGGACATCAAGCCGGGCAATATCCACATCCGTCCCGGCGGGCATCCGCTGCTGCTGGACTTCGGCGCCGTGCACGGCTTCCCGCAAAGCCGCCAGACGCAGCCGGGGCAGGTCATCAGTCCGGGCTTCTCGCCCGTCGAACAGTACGAGTCCAACGGCTACGTCGGCCCCTGGACCGACATCTACTCCCTCGGGGCGACCATGCGCGCCTGCATCGAGGGCAAGCCGCCGCTGTCGGCGCGCGAGCGCCGCGAACGCGACACCCTGAAAAGCGCGGCCTCCAGTTTCCGCCGCGACTACTCCGCCCCTCTGCTGGAGTTGATCGACTGGTGCATGGAGGTCGATCCCGAACTGCGCCCGCAGAACGTGGCGCAGCTGCGCCCGGCCTTCTATGCTGAGTCCGAGACGCCGGCGACGGGCGGGGAACCCGAATCCACCTTCGACCGCCTGGTCGGCAGTCTTCCGTGGGCCAAGGGATGAGGGATCGGGGTACCCGCCATGCGATTCACCTCCAGACAGACCACCCGGACCGGCAACCGCAGCAGCAACCAGGACCGCAGCCTGATCCTGGCCGACAGCGACGGCGTGCTGCTGGCCGTGGCCGACGGCATGGGCGGTCATGCACGCGGGGACCTGGCCGCCCAGGCCTTCGTCGACAGCCTGGCACGCCAGTTCCGGGAGCGTGATCCGCTGCAGGATCCGGCGGAATTCCTGACCGAGTCCCTGGCGGCGGCTCACCGCACCATCATCGCGGTCGGACAGGCCCAGCGGCCACCCATCGCGCCGCTCACCACCGGCGTGGTGTGCCTGGTCAGCGGCGAGACCGCGCACTGGGCGCATGTGGGCGACAGCCGCCTGTACCTGCTGCGCAAGGACACGGTGGCATTCCAGACCCGGGACCACACCCCGCTCGCCGACATGATCGATGCCGGCCTGATCAGCGAACGCCAGGCCCGCTCCCACCGGCTGCGCAACCAGGTCAGCCGCTGCCTGGGTGATGCCGCCACTGCGCCCGAGCCCACCCTCGGACCCACCGCCTGGCTGCAGCCCGGCGACGTGCTGCTGCTGTGCTCGGACGGCCTCTGGTCGCCGCTGGAGCCGGCGCAGCTGCAGGCGCTGACCGCCAGCGAGGATCTCGCCGACTGCCTGGAGACCCTGGCCGTCACCGCCGAGGCCCGCAGCTACCCGCACAGCGACAATGTCACCGCCGTGGCCCTGCGCTGGGAGGGCGCGGACCGCGACAGCGAACCGGCTCCGGAGAGCGGGCACCAGAGCGGGAACGGGAGCGATGCCGGATCGCTGTCCAGCCTCGACCGCGCCATCGCCGCCATCGAACAGGCCATGGTCGATTATGCCGATGAAATCCCCACCGACGCCCCTGCCCAGGACCGTTCGCAGTCAGTATAATCCCGGGCTTTCCCCGCCCTGCGGTCGATCACGACAACCAAGGATTTCCCATGCGCCCCAGCCAACGCGCACCCGACGAACTGCGCCCCGTACGCCTGACCCGTAACTACACCATGCACGCCGAGGGATCGGTGCTGGTGGAGTTCGGCAACACCCGGGTGCTGTGCAACGCCAGTCTGGAGCCACGGGTCCCGCCCTGGCTGCGCGGCCAGGGCCAGGGCTGGGTGACCGCCGAATACGGCATGCTGCCGCGCTCGACCCATTCACGCATGGGCCGCGAGGCCGCCCGCGGCAAGCAGGGCGGTCGCACCCTGGAGATCCAGCGTCTGATCGGGCGTTCGCTGCGTGCCGTGGTGGACATGAAGAAACTCGGCGAGCGCACCCTGACCATCGACTGCGACGTGCTGCAGGCCGACGGCGGCACCCGCACCGCCAGCATCACCGGCGGCTATGTCGCCCTGGCGGACGCCATCCAGCACCTGCTGGACCGGGGGGAGCTCAAGACCAGTCCCCTGACCGGCCTGGTCGCCTCGGTCTCGGTCGGCGTCTACAAGGGCACTCCGGTGCTGGACCTGGACTATGCTGAGGACTGCAACGCCGAGACCGACATGAACGTGGTGATGGACGACCAGGGCAACTTCATCGAGGTACAGGGCACGGCCGAGGGCCATCCCTTCAGCCGCGACGAACTCATGCGCATGCTGGACCTGGCCGAGGGCGGCATCTTCCGCCTGATCGAGGCCCAGAAAGCGGCCCTGGGGACGGCATGAACGGGATGAAACGCGTCGTGCTGGCAAGCGGCAACCCGGGCAAGGTGCGCGAGATCAACGCCCTGCTGGAAGGGCTGGGCATCGAGGTGCTGCCGCAGTCCGAATTCGGCGTGCCCGAGGCCGAGGAGACCGGACTGACCTTCGTCGAGAATGCCATCCTCAAGGCGCGCAACGCCGCCGAGCATACCGGCCTGCCGGCCATCGCCGACGACTCCGGCATCGAGGTCGATGCCCTGAACGGCGCCCCCGGCATCTACTCGGCCCGCTATGCCGGCCCCGGCGCCAGCGACGCCGACAACTGCGACAAGCTGCTCGCGGCCCTGCAGGACACGCCCGAGCATCAACGCGGCGCCCGCTTCCAGTGCCTGCTGGTATACCTGCGCCACGCAGCCGACCCCACCCCGCGGATCTGCCAGGGCACCTGGGAGGGCCGCATCCTGCATGCCCCGCAGGGCGAAAACGGCTTCGGCTATGACCCGGTGTTCTACGTCCCCACCCACGACTGCTCCGCCGCCGAACTGGCACCGGAAGACAAGAACGCCATCAGCCACCGCGGCCAGGCCCTGCGGCGGCTGGTGGAGGCGTTGCGCGCCTAGGACACTCTGGCGACATCAACGCAGAGGGCGCAAAGACGCAGAGGCGCTGAGAAAAACCATATAATGTGTTGCCGCGTCGCTGCGCTTGCGGCATGGAAAGAGCCGGCAGACAACTGTTCCCACTCTGCAGCTGAAGGTATACAGCCTTATACTGAAGCAACCTTGCGCCTCTGCGCCTTTGCGTCCTCTGCGTTATCACCTCCGCCCTCAAAGAGACCATGTTCAACTTCACCGCCCCGCCGCCGCTCGCGCTCTACGTCCACATCCCCTGGTGCGTGCGCAAGTGCCCCTACTGCGACTTCAACTCGCATGAGTTGCGCGACGCGCTCCCCGAGCGCGACTACATCACTGCCCTGTTGCGCGACCTGGACCAGGACCTGCCGCTGGTCTGGGGCCGGACGGTGGAGAGCATCTTCATCGGCGGCGGCACGCCCAGCCTGTTCAGTGCCGATGGCATCGCACGACTGCTGTCGGAACTGCGCGGCCGGCTGCCGCTGAAACCGGGTCTGGAGGTCACCCTGGAGGCCAACCCCGGCACGGTGGAACAGCAGCGCTTCGCCGATTTCCGCGCCGCCGGCATCAATCGCCTGTCCATCGGCATCCAGAGTTTCGACGATGGCCAGTTGCAGAAACTCGGCCGCATCCACGGCCGGCGCGAGGCCATCCGCGCCGCCGAGGCCGCGCACGCGACCGGTTTCGACAACTTCAATCTCGACCTCATGTTCGGGCTGCCGGACCAGCGCCCGGACCAGGCCCTGGCCGATCTGAACACGGCACTGGATCTGGAACCGCCCCATCTGTCCTGGTACCAGCTCACGCTGGAGCCCAACACCTGGTTTTACCACCATCCGCCCCGGCTGCCGGATGATGACACCCTGGGGGATATGCAGGAGGCAGGCCGTGAGCGTCTCGCCAGCAGGGGCTATACTCAATACGAGGTCTCCGCCTTTGCCCGCAGCGGGCACGCGTGCCGGCACAATCTGAACTACTGGCGTTTCGGGGATTACCTCGGCATCGGGGCCGGTGCCCACGGCAAGCTGACGCTCCCCGCCGAACAGCGCATCCTGAGGCGGTGGAAATGCAAACACCCGCGGGACTATCTCGCCCGGGCCGGAACCGCCGCCGGTGTCGACGGCAGCCAGGCACTGAGCGCGGACGATGCGCGGTTTGAATTCCTGCTCAATGCGCTACGCTTGAATGAGGGGTTCACGCCGGAACTCTATACTGCACGCACCGGTCTGACCTTCGCCGACCTGGAGCCGGCGCTCAGCCCGCTGATGGAACGCGGACTGCTGGAACTGGACACACATATCCGGGCCACTCCGACAGGTTACAGATTTCTCAATGATGTGTTAGCGGAAATGCTTCCCGATGACGCGCTCTGATCTGCAACAGCACGCCGACATCTGCCCCTACTGCGGAGAGCCGATCGAGGTCACGCTTGACCTGTCTGCCGGCTCCGCACGCTTCATAGAAGACTGCCCGGTATGCTGCCAGCCCATCGAGCATCGCCTGCAGGTGGATCCGCTGGATGAGAATTACAGCCTCACGCTGCATCGTGACGATGAGTGACGGCGACTACTACACCCCCATCGACTGCGGCCTTTACAGCAATTATGAACTCGCCATCCTGCGCGGCTGGCGCCTGCAGGTCACCTGGCAGGACGCGTCCGGGCTCGATCACATCGAGCTGCTGCGTCCGCGCGACCTGCAGACCCGCGACCACGCCGAATACCTGGTCGCCGAGCGCGGTGACGGCGAGCGCATCGAGATCCGCCTGGACCGCATCCGCGAGGCGCGGCGGCGCAATGAGTAGTCATTTCCGGCAATTATCAACGCAGAGGCGCAAAGACGCAGAGATCATTTATTCCCCGTCATTGCGAGCGAAGCGAAGCAATCTCATACCGCAGAATCGGGCGGTTGGAGATTGCCGCGTCGCTGCGCTCCTCGCAATGACGAATTAACCCGTGGTTCATTAGATATTTTCAATTCCAAATCCCTGCGCCTCCGCGCCCTCTGCGTTGACAGCACCAGGGCATGACGAAGCCACTCACCCCACCGGCTCCGCCCACAGGTCATGCTCGCTCGCATCGGTGATGCGCACATCGAGGAACTCACCCGGACGCGCATCGGTGGTATCGACGAACACCAGGCCGTCGATCTCGGGGGCGTCGGCGGCGCTGCGGGCGATGGCGCCCTCCTGATCCACCTCATCCACCAGCACCCGCAGCTCGCGGCCGATCTTCGCCTGCAGGCGGGCGGCACTGATCCCGCTCTGCACCTCCATGAACCGGGCCAGGCGTTCCTGCTTGAGCGCCTCCGGAACCGGGTCGGGCAGGGCGTTGGCGGCCGCACCCTCGACCGGTGAATAGGCGAAGGCGCCCACCCGGTCCAGCTGGGCGGCGCGCAGGAAATCCAGCAACTCCTCGAACTGTGCCTCGGTCTCGCCGGGGAAGCCGACAATGAAGGTGCTGCGCAGGGTGAGTTCGGGGCAGTCAGCACGCCAGGCCTCGATGCGCCGCAGGGTGTTCTCGGTGGCGGCGGGCCGCTTCATCGCCTTGAGCACGGGCAGACTGGCATGCTGCAGCGGGATGTCCAGGTAGGGCAGGATCAGCCCCTCGGCCATCAGCGGGATCAGCTCGTCGACGTGCGGATAGGGATAGATGTAGTGCAACCGCACCCAGGCCTCCAGCCGCCCCAGTTCCCGCGCCAGCTCGGTCAGCCGGGTCTTGACCGGTCGCCCGCCCCAGAAGCTCAGCGGATACTTCTTATCCACGCCGTAGGCGCTGGTGTCCTGCGAGACCACCAGCAGTTCCTTCACCCCGGCGCTGACCAGATTCTCCGCTTCGCTCAGCACCTCACCGGCCGGGCGGCTGTCCAGATCCCCGCGCAGGCCCGGGATGATGCAGAAGCTGCAGCGGTGGTTGCAGCCCTCGCTGATCTTGAGATAGGCGTAGTGGCGCGGGGTGAGCTTGAGCCCGCCCGGCGGCAGCAGTTGGGTGTAGGGTTCGGCCGGCGGCGGCAGGTGTTCATGGACGCTGGCCATGACCTCCTCGTAGGCATGCGGGCCGGTCACCGCCAGTACTGCCG
>PABG01000094.1 GCA_002699185.1 Gammaproteobacteria bacterium
ACACACACCTGTAGACTCGCCCACTGATAAGCTGCGGAATGCCCATGCCATGAAAGTGGAAACCTTCGCCGATCTCATCGACTGGACGCGGGCCATGCACCAGCGTCTGGCCGAATGCCTGGCACACTGCTCGACGCACTCGGAGCGCGCGCTCGCGAAGCTGCTGCTCACCTATCTGGCCGATCACGAGGCGACGCTGGAGAAGATCGTCGACGGCTTCGAGCAGCGCGCCGACCCGAAGGCGTTGAACACCTGGGTGTACGACTACCTGGGTCACGAGCCCATCGACCCCCACCGTGCCTGCGACGCCCCGTTCGCACAGATGACATTCGACGAGATCTGCACGGCGGTGTTCGATCTGCACAATCAGGTGATCACACTGTACCGCTATCTGCTCGGGCGGGCGGAAATTCCGGAGGCGCGCGAACTCCTCGAAGCCCTGCTCGACATGGAGGAGCACGAGACCATGCGCATCGCCCAGCAGAGCAACCGCATCCGCGACATGTAGGCCGCTACTCCCCGTCTGCCCCCGTCCAGGGCTCGGCCGCCCGCTGGTGCTTGCAGCCCTCCCGTGGTGCCGCCAGCGGCTCACGGTGCAGAGCCCGGACGAACCCCCAGACCATGAGTACGATGACCAGCGAGAACGGCAGAGCGGCCAGGATCACCGCGTCCTGCAGCACGGCGATGCCTCCCGCCAGCAGCAGCACCGCGGTCAGCGCACCATTCCCGACTGCCCACGCGGCCCGCGCCGGACGCGGCGGCTCCAGATTGCCACCGGACAGAATGATGTTGATGACCAGGGCGCCGGAGTCCGCCGACGTGATGAAGTAGACACTGATCAGCAGCGTGGCGACGCCACCCAGTGCGATTTCGATCGGCCAGGGCGCACGGAGATGTTCGATGGTCGCGAACACGGCGCCGGCGACGTCTTCGTTGACGGCGTCGACGATGCCGCCGGAACCGAACAGCTCGCCATGCAGCGCGGTACCGCCCATCAGCGCGATCCACACAAAGGTCACCAGCGTCGGCAGCAGCAGCACGCCGAACACGAACTCGCGCAGCGTGCGTCCGCGGGAGATGCGCGCGATGAACAGCCCCACGAACGGCGACCAGGCGATCCACCAGCCCCAGAAGAAGACGGTCCAGGTGGACTGCCAGGTGCCGGGTTCGTTGGCACCGACGTAAAACGTCATCGACAACAGGTTGTCGAGATAGCCGCCGGTCTCCTGCACCAGCAGCCCGACCAGGTATCCGGCCGGGCCGAGCACCAGAAAGCCAGCCAGCAACACGACCGTCAGCCACAGGTTGAGTTCACTCAGCACTTTGACGCCACGCCGCACACCCGAGACCACCGATACCGTCGCCACTGCCGTCACGACGCCGACTACGAGCAATTCCACCGTTGTGCTGCCCGACACCCCGAACAGCCAGGTCAAGCCGGTACCGGTCTGGCGCGCGCCAAGGCCCAGGGTCGTGGCCAGACCGAACACCGTGGCGAACACCGCCAGCGCGTCGACTACCTGGCCGAGGACCCCGAACGCCCGCTCGCCGAGCACCGGATACAAGGCCGAGCTCGGCGCCAGAGGCAGATCACGCCGGTAGCTGAAGTAGGCGAATATCAGCGCCACGGTCGCGAATATGGCCCAGCCATTGAGGCCCCAGTGAAAGAACGAGAGCTGCACCGCCACGGAGGCCGCCTGCGGCGTCAGACCTTCCTGGACGAAAGGATTGCCCTGGAAGTGGCTGATCGGCTCGGCGATACTCCAGAACAGCAGTCCCACGCCGGTTCCCGCGGCGAACAGCATCGCCAGCCAGGGCAGCAGACTGTATTCGGGTTGCTCGTCGTCACGGCCGAGGCGCACGTTCTTGTACCGGCCGAGGCCCAGCCAGACGATCAGCGCCGTCAGGAATGCGACCAACGCGACGTACCACCAGCGCAGCAGCGGATCCGCAACCGCAGATGCGGCCTCCAGCACGGCACCGAACCGGTCCGTCCACAGCAGAGCGACCAGCAACGTGGCCGCAATCGCGCCGACCGCGAGCACGGACGGTAGAATCGGCGTGGAATCGGAATGAACCGTTGTCGACTGATCCATGAGATCGTATCCGGAGGTTGAACGATGCTGATTGCGGTGCTGCTGAGCCTGACGCTGGTGTTGACGACGCTGATCGTCCATTTCCAGGCCCTACGCTGGACGTCCGGGCTGCTGCCGCGCTGCGGTGCTGCCGGCCCGGCCCGGGTGCTGGTGGTGATGATCGGCGCTTTCGGCGCCCATCTGCTCGAGATCGGGCTGTATGCCGGCGCGTTTTATCTGCTCGACGTCCCCGTCGCAGCCGGTGACGTCGAAGGCGCCCACGAAGAGAGCGCGATGGGCTATCTGTACTACTCCACCGTCATGTACACCTCACTCGGCATCGGCGATGTCTTTCCCACCGGCCATCTGCGGCTGATCAGCGCCATCGAAACTCTCAACGGGCTGGTCCTGATCGGCTGGTCGACGTCGTTCACGTTCCTGGCCATGCGCCGCTACTGGCCGATGGAGGAGTCAGCCGTCGCGCGCTAGCAGTCGAAGCAGAACTTCGAGTCAGTCCTCCATGGCCTTCATCAGGCTCATCAGGTCGCTGTCCGTCGACAGCACCAGCGTGGTGTCCCGGTCGATGACCGTGCGATAGGTCTCCAGGGTTTTCAGGAACGTATACAGCGCCACCGCTTCCGGCGTCTGGTTGTAGCTGCGTGCGTAAATGTCGGTCGCCCGCGCATCAGCGTCACCCTCGATCTTCTGAATGGTGCGATAGGCGACGGACTCGATGGTCTGCAGCTCTCGCTCCTTGTTACCGTTGATGCGCGCGGCCTCACCGGCGCCTTCCGAGCGGAACCGGTCGGCGATCTGGTCGCGCTCGCTGATCATGCGCGAGTAGATCTTCTCGCGCACGCTGTCGTTGTAGTTGATGCGCTTGAAGCGGATGTCCAGCAGCTCGATGCCGAACTCGGCCAGCTTCCCCGACGCGGCTTCCAGGATGCCGGCCTCGATCCGTTGCCGCCCCTGGCTGATCGGCAGCAGCGTGCTGATGTCGACATCGGCCAGCAGCGGGTCAACCTCCGGCGAGCGATCCTTGGTGGTCCGGATGATCTCGATCAGTTCGTGCCGGGCCACCGCGTTGCGCGTCTCGCTGCCCAGGATGTCCTCGAGCCGGGACTGGGCGCTGCGCTCGTCGCGCAGGCGCAGAAAGAACTGCAGCGGATCACGAATGCGCCAGCGCCCGAACGTGTCCACAGTGATGTAGAGTTTGTCTTTGGTGGGCATGTCGTTGGCGGACCCGTCCCAGACCAGAATGCGCTTCTCGATCCGGTTCACCTCCTGAATGAACGGGATCTTGACCTTCAGGCCTGCCTGATCGATCACCTCGCCCACCGGTCGGCCGAATTGCGTGATGATCACCCGCTCGGTCTCGTCGACCGTGTAGAACGACTGTGCCGCCACAAAAGCGACGATCACGCCGAATACCAGCGCGGCGATTCCCCAGATGTTGTTCACTGGCTGCCTCCTTTGCCCACGGCCTCGAGCTGCAGCAACGGCAGCACCGAGGCCGAGCTCTCGTCGACGATGAGCTTGGTCTTCATGCGCGGCAGCACCTCGTTGAATGTTTCCAGGTACAGGCGGCGTTTGGTCACCTCCGGCGCCCTCAGATACTCCGCCAGCAGAGCATCGAAGCGCTGCACGTCGCCTTCCGCCTCGTTGACGCGCTGAATCGCATAACCCTCGGCGCTCTGAATCCGTTGATCCGCTTCGCCACGCGCTTTCGGCACGGCCTGGTTGTACTCGCCGCGCGCGACGTTGATCATCCGCTCCCGTTCCTGCTGGGCTTCGTTGACCCGATCGAAGGAAGCCTGCACCGGCTCCGGTGGGTTGACGTTTTTCAGCTGAATCTGATCGATTCGCAGCCCCATCTCGTATTTGTTCACGACTTCCTGGAGCTTCACCTGAGCACTGGCCTCGATGTCCTGCCGGCCGATGGTCAGCACTTCGTCGACGGTCCGGTCGCCAACCACCTCGCGCATGACCGACTCCGACACGTCGCGCAGGGTATCGCCCGGATCGCGGACGTTGAACAGATACTCGAACGGCTCCTCGATGCGGAACTGAATGATCCACTCCACCAGGGCGATGTTGAGATCACCGGTTACCATGGTCGTCTCCAGGGCCCACTGGCTCGGCGGGGACGACTGGCTGGTGAACCCGGCACCTGGCGTGCTGAAACCGAACTCCTCCTTGAGCTGACGTTTCACCGGCACCAGCGTCACCGTATCGATGCCGAACGGCAGCTTGAAGTTGAGCCCGGGATCCACTTCCCGATGGTAGTGACCAAAGCGTTGAACGACGCCGACCGACTCCGCCGGCACGGTGAAGAACGCGGAGTAGCCCGCCCAGCCGAGCAGCACCGCGGCGATCGCGATGGGCACGACGCCGCGCGGCGGCCGCAGCTGGGACAGATCCGGCATGTCGGGCTGCTGTGACATGGGCTACCCCGCTTTCCGGCAGGCCGATGGGCGCGCGGCGACGACCGCATCAGCCCTCATCCTGGGCCTCGCGCATGGCCTGGTGCTTCGACATCTGCTCCATCATTCCTTCCATGTGACTCATCATCCGGTCCATCTTCTCCATGTGTTCCCGGGACTGCATGTCGTCGTCGGCCTGACGGCCCGCGCCCGGTGCGTGGGTGTGGGTATGCAGGCGGCGCTTCATCGCGGGCATCATGTCTTTACTCATCATGCCCATGGCTTCGTGCATCTGCCGCATGTGTTCCTCCAGCAGGCGGCGTCGCTCGGCGGGATCGTTTGCCGCCTCGATCGCGGCCATCTGGTCGCGCATCTTCTCCAGACGCATCTGCATCCGATCCTGCTGCTGCTCCTGTTTCTGACTCATGGGGCGCTCGTCTGCGGCCCTCTCGCTCGCCCAGGCGGGTTGCAGGGCCGCCGAGCCGAGCAGTGCTACGCTGAACAGGGCAGTACCGATCGCGCTGCCCTTCGATCCGCTGAATTTCATGGCATTGAATCTCATGGCTATCACCTCGTCGTTGCTGGTTTCGAGTGGACGGCGCCATCGATCGCTGGAATGATGGCCTCGATTGCAATGCCGGCCACTGTACAACTCGTATGCCGCATACAGGTCCAGAGAAATCGTCGAATCCGCGGCCGTCCATGTTCGGCGCCCCGGAAGCCGACATCGCCGTGACGGCCTTCCTATTGCATCTGGTCTGGGAGTTCTGGCAGGCGCCCTGGTACCAGGGCATGAGCGACATGCCGCATCTGCAGGGCATCCTGCTGTGCAGCCGCGCGGCGTTCGGGGACGCGTTCATCGCGCTGCTGGCCTACGGCACGCTGGCCGCATACACGCGCGATCGATACTGGGCGGCGAAGGCATCGCCCAGCCAGGTCGCCGGCTACGTCGGCGTCGGACTGGCCGTTACCATTGTCCTCGAATGGCTGGCGACCGCCGTGCTCGATCGCTGGCAGTATGCTGCCAGCATGCCGACCGTGCCGCTGCTCGGCACCGGTCTGGCGCCGCTGCTGCAATGGCTGATCGTTCCGCTGGCCGTCTTGGGCTGGATCCGCCGCGTCTGGAATCTCAGGCGCTGAGCTGCTCGGCAATCAGCATCGCAGGGCCTTCGAACCGGTAACCCTGAAATCCGTGGTCAACGGATGGTGGAACGACTCGGTTCGCGGCCCGGCTCACAGCTCGTAGGTAGCCGAAAGGGTCACCGCCACCACGTCGTGATCGGGCTCGTCGACACCGAGACTCAGAAAGCCCGGCACCGTATCCACCGACACACCGTCGAGCTGCCATGACCGGCGGCGAAGACTTTCGTAGACGAGGCCGAGGTTCAGGCTGAATCTGTCGTCAACCTGGTAATCGGCGCCCAATCGCGCCATGAAACGCTCGTTCTCGATATCCGGGATGCCGGCGTCGGCTCCGGGCACCGTCAGCGAGATGCCACTCTCTGCATCCGAGAACGTCAGGTCGAGCTCGAGATCCAGGTTCTTCCTCAATCCAATGACCCGCAGACCGGCCCCAAGAGTGGCGTAGTCGTCGTCGGTCTGCCCTTTCCAGTCCGGCGCCCCGAACGCCTGACTGTTGCGTTGATCCGAAGCGTCCATGCTGCGCAGGGCGTAGGCGAACAGGCTGACGTTGTCCGCCGGCGACGCTCCGAGCTCGACTCCATAACCGCGTTTCAAACGCTTCGTTCGACCTATCCGGCTGTCGGCGAAATCGCTGCGCGCAACTTCACCACGCAACGTGAGGTCGAACGCCGATCGCGGGAACAGCATCAGGGCGACCGTTGCCGCCTGCCGCTCTCGGTCAGCGACATCGAACCAGCGCATGAGGGGATTCTGGGGTGCACCGTGGGGAACCGCCGGCTCCAGGTTCGAGCCTTCGCGATCCCCGTACTCCAGACGGATCTTGAGCTCGCCGAAATCCAGCCGCGAGCGCAACTGTCCCCACACGCGGTACTCGTCGGTGCTCGGATCGGCGCCATAGTCGCGATCGTAGCGTTCGTACTCCACACCTCCCGCGAAACGCCTGGCTGCATCGAGCCGGAAGTGGAGCGTTCCGGACACCGTGTGTCGTGCCCAACTGAGTGGTTCGTTACGGACGACTCCGCCGACATACGAGTCCATGACCACCTGCGTGAACGTATCCACCTTCGTATCGTTGTCGCGGATGTCGGCCCGATAGGCCAGGCTCGCCGAGAGTCCGCGGACGGCAGGATCGAAGCGCAGCCGCGCGGCTGCCGAATACAGCGTGGCCTCTGCCTCGGCAGAGTCACGGGGCAGCGCTGGTGCGATCAACGATGCGTTGCTGGTCGGCTCGAGCAGGTCTTCGTCCTGGTGGAGATAGCCGACACTGGCGTTCCCCGACAGATGGAAGCGCTCGCCGAGGCGTCCCGCTCCGGAAAAAGACACGCTGTGAGACTCGTTGTCCGGCGCCAGCGCGATGGCACCCCGATCAGCTCCGGGAGCCGTGGCGGTGAAGGGGTTGTCCCAGATCAAGGACCGATGCTCGTTGCGGAACACGGACCCCGTGTAGCCGAACTCGATGTGCCAGAGGTCGCGCTGGTAGCGCATGCCCGCCTCGAGCTCGTGGGTGCGGTAATCCACCGGCTCCAGCAGTGCCACAGCGTCTACCAGAAAGGCGCCAGCCGACGTCCGTTTACCTTCGCGGCGCTCGTGGCGGTAGTCGACGTGATGGCGCCAGCGCCCATCGCTGTCGATCTCGATGCCGAGCCCGGTGCGGTGGCGCTTCGAACCAACGGCGATCTCCTGCACCCCGCCCGGTAGCTGCTGCATGCCGGTGGTGGTCGGCGCGCGGACCCAATCGTCGGGCAGGGTCAGCAGCGCACTGCCGACGCCCCGGTACGGCGTCAGGGCATCGGCGAAATTGCGGTCTACCAGCGTGTCGCGCAGCAGCCGCACCCGGTAGCGACCCTGCTCACCTCCAGCCACCAGCAGCGATCGGGTTTCGAGACCGGCATCCTGCACGCTGGCCCGCCAGCGGCGGGTGCCCCTGCCACGCCAGGTGAGCTCGGCGGCCGCATCGACATAAGCCCCCTCCTCGGCAAGATCCGTGTGCTCGCCGAACTTGACCGCGTCATCGCCGACGTAACCGACTCCGGCGCGCACGGAGCCCGAAGTCCCGGCCTCCGGGTAGGGACAGAATCGGCAGCGCCAGCGGCTGGTATCGACATCGGCAGCCGCCGCCGGCGAAGCTGCCGCAGAGGCAGCGTGTCCGAACGGCACGCAGGTGATCAGCGACAACACAGCGACAGCGGTTCGCATCATCTACGAGCCCCCCTCATCGCGTCAGGTTCGCGCCGGACGGGTGGTTCGACCCATGCACCCGTGAGTGGCAGTTCAGGCAGCTGCCACTGAGCAGGAACGGCGACGGCCGCGCACCCGGAAGGCTTCGACCCGTGCGCGGAATGCTCGGGTGGCCGCTCCTCGAATGGCAGTCCTGACACAGCAAAGGCGCCGCCTTGGTAAGCAAGGCGCGGTGCACGGAGCCGTGCGGGCGATGACATGCCGAACAGTCCTCGCTGGCGGGCACGTGCTCCCACAGGAACGGCCCGCGCATCTCCTGATGGCAACCGTGACAGGTTCCGGTGAGCGTCGGCTCGGTCAGCAACGAAGGCATGGCCGAATCGTGCACGGCATGACATTCACTGCAGGACATCTCACCGCTGCGTACTGGATGATGAAAGGCCCTCTGAAACTCTGCCCGCACCGTCAGATGGCAACTTTGGCAACTGTCGGCCTGAGTCACTGCCGATGCCAGCATGGGATCCTCCCGGGTGTGCGACACGTGGCAGTCAGCGCAGGCCAGACTGTCCGCATCGTGAGCGCTGCCGTGCCAGCCCGACCCCATGTCCTGCTGATGACAGGCGAGGCAGACGCCATTCTGCTGCGCCAGAGAGAACGGCTCATCCTGGCCGAAGTTCAGAATCGGCGGCCGCGTTTGTCCCGGCCGCAGACGTTGGGCGTGGTTCGCGCCCGGCCCATGGCAGCTCTCGCACTGGAGCTGGGCGAACGGAGTATCGGGATCTTCCCGGACCGCGTGTGGCGTTCGGAAGAACTCCAGAATGTGCGGTGAATCGTGGCAACGCAGACACGTATCCGCGCCTTCCCGGCTGTATTCGGATGGCTCCAGCGAGATCTCCTCCGGCGCGGCTGCCGCGACCGGTCCAGCGGCCAGCAGGCAGACCAGGGACAGCGACAGCGCTGCACTTCGCAACCACGTTGGTTGCTGCCCGTTCGGCACCCTGCCGGAGTACTTTGGCCCTCTCCCCCGCACAACCTAGTCGGCCCCTAGGCCGTGGACCAGATTCACGTCGGCGATGCGACCGGGACCGTGGCAAACACCGCAGGTCTCGATGACGAGACCGTCGTCGACGTCACTCTGCAGCACGTCGAAGCCCGAGGTGGCGGCACCGGAGCCTGGGGTATCCGGCATCTCCAGGCTGATGCCGGCGCCGTTGTCGAGCATGTGGGCGCGCGCCTGCACGGTATCGTGGCAGGCCGAGCACACGGCTGCCGTGGCGGTGACGTTGCCATCGTCGCGGGGGTCGCCGGCAGAGCCGTCTCCGGGAACAAAATCACCGGTACCGAACGGGCTGGCTGTGTTCACCGTCGCCTGGCTGTCGATGGTCGTGGCCAGAACGGACTCGAGCAGCGGGACCTCGTGTGAGCCAGCGACGTGGCATGCGTCGCAATCATTGGGCTCGGCAGGGAAGCCGACCTCACTGAAGTCGTGGGCGGTATTGAAGAAGCCGTATACCTGGTATTCGTTGCTGCGCGCCTGAGCACCGTGGATCGCATGAATCATGCGCTTGAAGTCGATGGAACGCTCCTCCAGTCCATCCGCAGCGGCAGAATTGACACCGTTTTCGGTCATGTCCGGGTCTGCCGGGCGCTGGGCGAGATCCGTCGAATTGGGGTTGTGGCAGACCACGCACAGCTGAACGTTGTCGGTGCGGTTGTTGCCGTGGAATGCCAGACCATCGTTCGCGCCGTGGCAGGCCTGACACTTGGCCGAATCCACCACCATCCGTCTCGGCTGCGCCACCGCGTCGGTGATCGGAAAGAAATCCACCGCACCCGTCACCGGCACCTGATCGCCGAAGTCACCGTCACCGTCGAAATCGGCGGCCGGATGCCCTTCGATGGCGAACGCGCCCGAGCCCTCCAGACTCACCGGAATGGACACCGGTAACGCCGCGGTGAACGTGCCGTCACCGTTATTGCTCACGATGGCGGGATCGAGCAGGCTGAAGCTCGCCGGACGGGCCGGAGCCGCCCCGGTTACCGTACCGGCATCAGGATCGAAGTTGGTGTAGTCGCGGGTGGGCCACGCCAGGTCCAGGTTCACGCTGGCCCCGCTGCCGGTGAACGCCGGGTCACCGAGCACGTCATAAGCCGCGTCGTCCCGGGTCGGGTCGGTCACGGAAAAGCGCACGGACGGCGATGCGCCAGGCTCGGTCCCCGAGATCTCGAGTATGTTGTAGGCAAACCGGCGAGCGGCCTCCTGCGCCGGCATGCGGTGCGATTGGGCGATGCTCCCGGCAATACGGTCTTGAGCATGACACACCGTGCACTCGCTGTTGTCCGCAACCACGCCGCCCGGATGATTTTCCCCGGAGAGAAAGTCGACATCGTCGTGACAGGCGCCGCAGGCTTCGATGCTCGGCTGCATGAAGAAGTTGTCGGCGTCCGGGGTCGCAGCGTCGGCCGGATCGTGGCACTTGACGCAGTTCCTGACGTCCTGAGGGAACGCCACGTCCGAATAATCGTGTCTGGTGTCGCGGAATCCATAGATGGCGTACTCACCACCCTGGACGACGCTCGGCAGTTCTTCGCCCATGTGGATCTTGTGGATCATCACGCGGAAGTCGATGGTGTTGCCGCTGTTGGCGTCCGTACTGCCGGGATTGTGGCAGGTCACGCACATACGGGTGTCGTTGCGTGGTCCGCCGTGGGCGTCGAGCCCCCGGTGACACTCATTGCAGGAATCGGTCGCCACGATGTCACGGGTTTCGATGCCGGAGGTCGCGCCGGTAGAGGGCTGCCAGGTGTAGACGGCGTTGCCGGGCGTCGGCAGATCCGCCGCACGGATCGCGAGCGCCACTCTGTGGGTCAACTCCGGCTCGTACGCCACGCTGACGGGGTCATCCACCGCCGCGACGTCGACACCGAAGGTATAGGTATAGCTGCCGCTACCGTGGTCTTCCAGGCTGCCGCCAGCGTCGGTATCGGCCTGCACCGCAGTCTCGGAGCCGGGCCCGGCACCCGGCTGCTCCAGCGCGTTGATGTAGCTCTGCCAGCGGTCGCTGTCCCCTTCCGTGCCGGGCACCAGCTTGGCGATGGTGAACTCGAGCGTCGACGCCGGCACTCCGGCAAAGGGTACGCCGTCCTGATCGTTCACCTGGAAATCGACGACCGGCGGACTGCCGATTCGAACGTCGACGATGGTCACGTCCAGCGCGGTGACCTCGCCCCGCCGGACGATGGTCTCGCCGGGTTCACCCGGCGGGCCTGGCGGTCCGGGGGGGCCGCGATCGCCGTCATCGCCACCGCAGCCGCCGATCAGAAGCACGATCGCGGCCGCGCGATGCGTCCAGCTCATCGCCATGGCCTCTCCCCTTCACAGAGTGACACGCCGTGATCCTAAACCATTCCGGAAGCCATGCATTTGATCGAGATCAATTGTATCCGCGGCCCGACTCAGTATCGTAATCCTTTGGCAGCGTCAGTCGCGGGAGTTGCGATCGTGCGCCGACTCAACGGTAGAGAGGAGGTCAGAATGACTTGGAGGATCACCTCGACGGCGGTGCTCGCGATCATGTTGCTGTCGCCGGACTTTACGACGGCGGCTGCAGCGGGCGCGCTCGAGCAGACCATCGATGACTGTGAGAGCTGCCATGGCGAGGGCGGCGCCAGCAGCCACGAGAACATCCCGGTCATCGGCGGGATGTCCTCCTTCTATCTCGATGCCCAGCTGCATGCCTATCAGGACGGCTATCGGCCCTGTGTGGAAGTCGAGTATCCGGCGGGCCCGGAGCAGGGCGAGATGGGCGACATGTGCGAAGAGGTAGAAGGGCTGAGCGACCAGCAGATCTCGGCCATCGCAGACTACTTCGCCGAACAGCCTTTCGTCGTCCCCGATCAGGAGACGAACCCGGACCTCGTCGCCCAAGGCGAGAATCTCCATCAGCAGCACTGCGCCAAATGCCACAGCGAAGGGGGCGGTCTGGCCTTCGACGACGCCGGCATTCTGGCGGGGCAGTGGCGCGGCTACCTGGAGCAGACTTTCGAGGAATACCGCACCGGTGAGCGCTGGCAGCCCGAGAAAATGGCGCCGAAGATGGAGCAGCTCAGCGACGACGAATCGAGCGCGCTGATCGAATTCTACGTCGCCCAGGAACCGCTCGAGTGAGCCCCGAGCAACGCTCAGCGCTGTGGCAGCGACGCCGCTGGTTGCTGGGGCTGCCGCTCGGCGGCCTGCTGCTGTTCGGTCTGGGTATGGTCGGCTGGATCGGCGTCAATGCGACCATGGAGGCGACCAACAGCCTCGAGTTCTGCACGTCGTGCCACGAGATGCAGGCATTCGTGTATCCCGAATACGAGCAGAGCGCCCACTTCCGCAACGCCGCAGGCGTGCGCGCGGTCTGCGCGGACTGCCATGTGCCGGAGGCCCTCGGGCCGAAAATCGTCCGGAAGGTGCAGGCCACGTTCAAGGAGGTACCGGGGCATTTCATGGGCGTCATCGACACCCGTGAAGAGTTCGAGGCTCACCGGCCGCAAATGGCCAAGAACGTGTGGGCGCGGATGCGCTCGAACGACTCCCGGAATTGCCGCAGCTGCCACAGCTACGAAGCCATGGCCCAGGACATGCAGGGCCGTTCCGCATCCAAAAAACATTCGGCCGAGTGGCGGGAGCGTTTCGACGATACGTGTATCGATTGTCACTTCGGCATCGCCCACGAGCTACCGGAGGGCCTGACCCCTGCCGACCTCGCTTCGGCGGACGGTGGTCAATGATCCGTACTCGCTTCTAGCAGCTAAGGCGCGGGATCGTCGCGCTCCCCCACCCGCCAGGGCGTGAACGCGAGAATGTACAGAAAGCCCAGATTCACCAGCGGCACCAGCACCAGCAGGCTCAACGCACCGGGGAACCCGGCCTTAGTACAGATCTTCCAGAACGGCACCACCACCAGTACGGCGACGATCAGCATCCAGACGATGCCGCCGACGCCATGCACTCCCTCGTTCATCATGTTGCGCACTCCCTGTTTTCCGCGCGGATTTACACCGCATTCGCTACCCTTCCGACGGCCGGTCACGGCCGACTTCGATCGTCGCGGCATCCACATAGTAGTGCGGCGGCACGACCAGATTGGTCGGGGCCGGCACGGCCTTGTACACACGGCCGGCGAGATCGAACTTGGAACCGTGGCAGGGGCAGAAAAAGCCGCCGTACCAGCGCTCGCCGCCATCACGGATCTCCGGTTCCGGCTGAAAGCTCGGTATGCAGCCGAGATGCGTGCACAGGGCCACCAGCACCAGGCACTCGGGACGCCGCGCCCGGTAGGCATTGACGGCGTAGTCGGGCTGCTGGGCCCGGACGGTCGAGTCCGGGTCGCGGAGCCGGGCGATCAAACCGGGGGCTTCCAGCGAATCCAGCATGGCCCTAGTTCGCCTAAGTACCCACACCGGCCGTCCGGCCCACGTCCCGGTCAGCAACTCACCCGGCCGCAGGTTGCCGATGCCGATCCGGACCGGGGCCGCACGGGCCCGCGCTTTGGCGCTGGGCTGCCAGGATGCTACGAACGGCACGGCGGCCGCACCGACGCCGACCCCACCGATCGCCGAGGTCGCGATCGTGAGAAACCGCCTGCGCTGCGGAGTACCCCAGTCACTGCCGAGGAGCCGATCGGAGTCGTCGTCTGCCGACATCGGCTCACGCCTCCAGCCGGTCCGCCGACTCGGCTCCGAACTCGAACACCATATCGGCATCGGGAACCGCCAGGTGCCGGTCCTTGTCCGGGCAATCCACCTGTGACAACAGGTGCCGCATCACGTTGAGCCGGGCCGATTTCTTGTGGTCGGCCCGCACCACGTACCAGGGCGTGGCGTCCGTGTGCGTGCGGGCGAGCATCTCGTTGCGGGCCATGCTGTAATCGTCCCAGTGCGCCAGCGCCACCTCGTCGATGGGGCTGGTCTTCCAGCGCTTGAGCGGATCGCGCCGGCGCGCCTCCAGACGCTCGGCCTGCGCGTCCCGGGAGATGTCGAGATAGTATTTGAACAGCTGAATGCCCGAGCGGATCAACAGCTGCTCGAACGGCACCACATCGTCGAAGAATGCCCGGTATTCCGCCTCACTGCAGAATCCCATCACCCGTTCCACGCCGGCGCGGTTGTACCAGCTCCGGTTGAACAGCACCATTTCCCGGGCCACCGGGAGATGCGGCACGAAGCGTTGAAAATACCAGCCGTCACGGTCCCGGTCGGACGGCTTGCCGAGGGCGACCACCCGCGTCTCGCGGGGGCTGGCGTGGGCGGTGAATCGCTTGATCACGCCGTCCTTCCCCGCCGCGTCGCGACCCTCGAACAGGATCAGAATCCGGTGGTCGTATTCGATCAGGTGCCGCTGGAATTTGACCAGCTCGATCTGCAGGCGCCGCAGTTCCGCCTTGTAGCGCGATTTGCCGCCGCTCATGGGCGCGCCGGCGCCCGCGTTTCCTGCGGGCGCCCGTGACAGCCGCCCACCGCGTGTAGTCGCCCGATCTGCGGATCCGTCTCGTCGAGGGCGACGCCTTCGATCAGCGGGCAGATGTCGCCATCGTCCGACTGCTCATCGGACGCCCACTCGGCCAGCGCGCTGGCCATCCGGCGCTCCGCATCCTGCAGCTCGCGCAACCGCTCACGCACCTCGTCGAGACGCTCCTGAACCAGGGTCAACACCAGGTGGCAAGGCGGCGTGTCGTGTGCCGCCTCGTCGAGAATCAGACGAACGTCGCCTATGGTCAGACCGAGGGCCTGGGCCTTGCGCACGAACATGACCCGGCGCAGGTCATCGGACGAGAAGCGGCGATAGCCGTTCTCGGCCTCGCGCGCCGGACTGAGGAGCCCGATGCGAGCATAGTAGCGTACCGTTGCCGGCGTGACGCCGGCGCGCCGCGCCAGTTCGGCAACGTGAAACGTAGCGCGATGTCGGCCCGGTCGGGCCAGTGCTGAAGCAGTCATGTGATGTCCTCG
>PABG01000095.1 GCA_002699185.1 Gammaproteobacteria bacterium
CCATCAGCGCGCGCAGCCTGAGATGGGTTGCGGCGCTGCGCGCCTTCACCCATCCTACCCGATCAATGAGTCCGCGGGCCCGTTTTTCCGGTGGCCGCCTGAGTTGTCGGGGACTCAGGGCATATCCCGGCCTGCAGTCTGATTGCACCCTGCTGCTAAATTTCTATCTTATTGTTTCTGAAGTAAAAAAAACCTAAATTGCATCCGCGGCCGATTACTGGGTATAGTCGGACGTTGCATAATGAGACAAAAATAATAACTCCCTGTTTTGCTTTAGTTTCCGCGCGGTCAGAACGACAACAGGGATAAATGCCCACCGCGCGATTAGTGGGGATGGACGTTTTGCTCTGGGGTGGACGATGCTGACAGTCGGTCTGGTGAGTTATGCCGCCGGCACCTTAGCGGCGCTGGTGCTTGCGCTGGTGCTGCTCACCGGCAAGGCGGGCGGCGTGCGCAAGCATCTGCTCATGTTCGCCGCGGCGGCCAGTGCCCTGTGGATGGGCATATCCGCCGCCCACAGCGCCGGCCATGCCCATTTCTACGCCACCCTGATCACCGAACTGCTGCGTGATTTCGCCTGGCTGATCTTCCTCGGCGGGGTACTCACCGCACTCATCACCGAGCGCGACCGCGCGCGGCGCCGCTTCCGCAATCTCGCCATGCTCTCGGGGGGCTACCTGCTGCTCGTTGCCAGCGCGACGACCTATCGCTTCGCCGGCGGCGAGGTGTTCCACCTGGGCCTGGGCATGGACTGGCTGCTGGCCGGCTACCTGGTCGTGCCCATCGGCGGGCTGGTGCTGGTCGAGCAGGTGTTCCGCAATACCCGGGTGGATGCGCGCCGGGGCATCAAGTATCTGTGCATCGGCACCGGCAGCCTGTTCGCCTACGATTTCTATCTCTATTCCAACGCCCTGCTGTTCCAGGGCATCGATCCCAACCTGTGGCAGGCGCGCGGCCTGGTCAATGCCGTGGCCATCCCGGTGGTGGCGGTGGCGGTGCTGCGCGATCCGCGCTGGTCGGTGGATATCTTCGTCTCCCGGCGCATCGTCTTTCATACCGCCGCCCTGCTCGGTGCCGGTGTGTACCTGCTGGCGATGGGCGTGGGCGGCTACTATGTACGCAACTTCGGCGGCACCTGGGGCGCGGTCGGACAGGTGATCTTCTTCTTCGGCGCCATCGTGGTGCTGGCGGTGCTGTTCCTGTCCGGGCCGGTGCGCGCCAGCCTGCGGGTGTTCATCAACAAGCATTTCTTTCACTACAAGTACGATTACCGCGACGAGTGGCTGCGCTTCATCGCCACGCTGTCGCAGCGCGAGACCGACGAGGCGCCGGAGCCGCGGGTGGTGCAGGCCATCGCCGATATCATCTCCAGTCCCGCCGGTGTGCTCTGGTGGCGCCGCGACGGCGCATTCCGCCCCGTTGCCAGCTGGCATGCCGAGTATGCCAGCCTGCCGGCGGTGCAGGCAGAGGACTCGCTGCCGCGCTTCCTGGACGACCAGGAATGGGTGATCAATCTCGAGGAGTACCGCAAGGATCCGGGCTTCTATACCAACCTGCACCTGCCCGACTGGATGCTGGCGTTCCCGCGCGCCTGGCTGATCACGCCCCTGATCCTGCACGACGAGCTGCTCGGATTCGTCCTGCTGGCGCGCCCGCACGGTCAGCACCAGTTCAACTGGGAGGACTGCGATCTGCTCAAGACCGTCGGCCGCGAGGCCGCCAGTCACCTGGCCCAGTACGAGGCCTCGCGTGCGCTGGCCGAGGCGCGCCAGTTCGAGACCTACAACCGCCTGTCCACCTATGTCATCCACGACCTGAAGAACCTCATCGGCCAGCTTTCCCTGCTGGTGACCAATGCCGAGAAACACAAGCACAATCCGGCCTTCATGGAGGATGCCATCCAGACGGTCGACAACTCGGTGACCAAGATGAACCGCCTGCTGGCGCACCTGCGCAGCGGCGATGCCGCCGAGCAGCAGCGCGAGCAGGTGGACCTGTGTCCGCTGCTGGAGGAGGTTGCCATCACCATGGCCAATGGTCACCCCGCGCCTTCCGTGGACTGTCAGGCGCGCGGCATTCATGTGAGCGCGAACCGCGAGCGCCTGGGCGCGGTGATCGGCCATGTGGTGCGCAATGCCCAGGACGCCACCCCGCCCGACGGCAAGGTGATCATCCGCCTGTTCAAGCACAACGACATGGCCGTGATCGAGGTGCAGGACACCGGCGCCGGCATGGACGAGGCCTTCATCCGCGAGCATCTGTTCAAGCCCTTCGAGACCACCAAGGGTCAGGCCGGCATGGGGGTGGGGGCGCATGAGGCGCGCGACTTCATCCGCAACCTGGGCGGCGAGGTGGAGGTGATCAGCCGGGTGGGCGAAGGCACCTCATTCCGCATGCGGGTGCCGATTAGCGAAGAAATCAGGAATCGTATAGAGTTGCAACTCATAGATAATAACAGGACGCCGAATGACGGACGAATCCAAGAAGCTTCTGGTCGTTGAAGACGACCCCGGCCTCCAGACTCAGCTCAAATGGTGTTTCGACGGTTACGAAGTCATAATCGCGGGTGACCGCGAGGCCGCCCTGACCGAGCTGAAGAAACACCCCTTCCCCGTGATGACCCTGGACCTGGGCCTGCCGCCGGACGACGGCGGCACCAGCGAGGGCTTCGCCACCCTGGAGCAGGTGCTCAACGACTATCCCGAGACCAAGGTGATCGTGGTCACCGGCAACAACGAACGCGAAAATGCGTTGCGCGCGGTCGGCCTGGGCGCCTACGACTTCTTCTACAAGCCCATCGACTCCGACCTGCTGGGCTTCATCGTCAACCGCGCCTACCGCCTGCACGAACTGGAGGAGGAGAACACCCGCCTGCATACCCGCCGTCCCGAGTCGCCGCTGGAAGGCGTGCTGACAGGCAGCGAGGAGATGATGCAGGTCTGCCGCACGGTGGAGAAGGTCGCCCCGGCCGATGTCTCCGTGCTGGTGCTGGGCGACTCCGGTACCGGCAAGGAGCTGATGGCCCGCTCGCTGCACGGCCTGAGCCGGCGCAACGACGGCCCCTTCATCGCCATCAACTGCGCCGCCATCCCCGAGAACCTGCTCGAGAGCGAACTGTTCGGCTACGAGAAGGGGGCCTTCACCGGCGCGGTCAAGACCACGCCCGGCAAGATCGAGACCGCCCACGGCGGCACCCTGTTCCTGGACGAGGTCGGCGACCTGCCCATGCCGCTGCAGGCCAAGCTGCTGCGCTTCCTGCAGGAACGCACCATCGAACGGGTCGGCGGGCGCAAGGAGATCCCCGTCGATGTGCGCGTGGTCTGCGCCACCCACAAGGACCTGCAGCAGCTGATCCGCGACGGCGATTTCCGCGAGGATCTGTACTACCGCATCAGCGAGATCAGCATCCGCATCCCGCCGCTGCGCGAGCGCGTCGGCGACGTGCTGCTGCTGGCGCGCGCCTTCCTGGAACGCTTCAGCGAGCAGCACGGCAACAAGATCAAGAGCTTCAGCAAGGATGCCATCGCCGCGCTGGAAGGCTATCACTGGCCCGGCAATGTCCGGGAGCTGGAAAACCGCGTCAAACGCGCCGTCATCATGGCCGAAGGCAAGCAGATCACCGCCCGCGACCTGGAACTCGGCGGCGACCACGCCAACGACGATCAGAGCTTCGACCTGCGCGAGATCCGCGAACAGGCGGAAAAGCAGGCCATCCTCCGCGCCATGAACCACTGCGGCGGCAAAATCTCCCAGGCCGCCGAACTGCTCGGTGTGAGCCGGCCGACCATGTATGACCTGTTGAAGAAGTACAATCTGAAGACGTGAGACGTGAGGCGTGAGGCGTGAGGCGTGAGGCGTGAGGCGTGAGGCGTGAGGCGTGAGGCGTGAGGAGTAAGGAGTAAGGAGTAAGGAGTAAGGAGTGGCGTGCCCATGGATGGAAGCCGAACGAAGAGTCCCCTCTCCCCCCGGGAGAGGGCCAGGGAGAGGGGGTATGAATCACTCGATGTTCGTGCCCGGAAACTGCGCCGGCAGGCCAGCGATGCCGAACAGCTTCTATGGCGGCACCTTCGCGCCCGTCGCCTGGATGGCTATAAATTCCGGCGTCAGGTGGTGATTGCTCCCTACATCGTGGATTTTGTCTGTTTCGAGGCCGGATTGATTGTCGAGGCCGATGGTGGACAGCACAGCGGGCAGAAGGATTATGATGCCCGGCGAAGTGCCCGCCTTGAACGTATGGGATACCGGGTGGTGCGTTTCTGGAACCACGAAATTCTTACCGAAACATCTGCCGTACTGGAGCAGATACGCCAGGTGCTGAGTGAACTCCCCTCACCCTGTCCCTCTCCCGAGGGGAGAGGGGACCCTCCGTTCGGCGCCGGCAGTTGACATGAATCCCCTCTCCCTCAGGGAGAGGGTTAGGGAGAGGGAATAGATCGATTGACCCTTATCACCCTGCCCCTCTCCCCGGTGGGAGAGGGGACCCTTCTGTTGGTGCAGGCAGCTGACCGGTCGTTGCATGAATCCCCTCCCCCTCCGGGGGAGGGCTAGGGAGAGGGGATAGATCGATTGCTCCTCACCCTGCCTCTCCCCCTCCGGGAAAGGGGCTCCGCGTTCGGCGCTGGCGGTTAAACATCACCCCCCAAACGCCGCCCCCACATGCGCGGCAAACTCCTCCGGCCCCATGTAGCCCATGATGCGGTAGCGGCGCAGTTCCTCGCCGTTGGCATCGTACAGGATCAGGCTGGGCGGGCCGGGGATGCGGAAGTGCTTGAGCAGGGCCTTGTCGATGTCGTCGTTGGCGGTGACGTCGGCCTTGAGCGTGACCGTATTGGCCAGGGCCTGCTGCACCTGCGGGTCGCTGAAGGTGTTCTTCTCCATGCGGTGACAGTCGGTGCACCAGTCGGCATAGAAATCCAGCAGCACGCTCTTGCCCTGGCCCGAGGCGGCGGCGACCTCGCGCTGCAGGTCATCCAGGCTCTTGATGGTCTTGAACTCCACGCCCTGTGCCTCGGCCTGGGCGCTGGTGGTGCCGCCGGCGAGCGCCACCCCGCGCAGCGGTTGCAGGGTGTCGCGGCCGCCGGCGGCCACGCCGATGAGCAGGATCACGCCCCAGGTCAGCAGCAGCACGCCCATGCCCTTGAACAGCTTCTGCCAGCCGCTGGCGTCCACGTCCAGCCGGTCCAGCGCGCCCATGTAGATGGCGCTGATGATGAGCAGCGCGGCCCACAGCAGCATGGCGGCGGCGGTGGGGATGATGCGCTCCAGCATCCAGATGGCCACGGCCAGCAGCAGCACGCCGAAGGTGGCCTTGATGGCGTTCATCCAGTCGCCGGCCCGCGGCAGTACCTTGCCCACGCCGGTGCCGATGGCCAGCAGCGGTGCGCCCATACCCAGGCTCAACGCGAACAGGGCCGCGCCGCCCAGGTAAGGGTCGCCGGTCTGGCCGATGTAGATCAGCGCACCGGCCAGCGGCGCGGCCACGCAGGGACCGACGATCAGCGCGGACAGGAAGCCCATGATGGCCACGCCGGTGAGGGTGCCGCCCTGCTGCTTGTTGCTGATCTCGCTCAGCTTGCTCTGCCAGGAGGCCGGTATCTGCAGATCGTAGAAGCCGAACATGGACAGCGACAGCAGCACGAACACGGCGGCGAAGCTGCCCAGGATCCAGGGGTTCTGGAAGGCCGCCTGCAGGTTCTCGCCGAACAGGCCCGCGACCACGCCGGCCACGGTGTAGGTCAGGGCCATGGCCAGTACATAGACCAGCGACAGAGTGAAGGCGCGCCGGGTGGTGATGTCCTCGCCCTGGCCGACGATGATGGAGGACAGGATGGGGATCATCGGGAACACGCAGGGCGTGAACGCCAGCAGCAGGCCGAAGCCGAAGAAGGTCAGGATCACCAGCGGCGTGTTGCCGCTGGCCAGGCTCTGGGCGATGCGGTCCTGTTCGGTGACCGGGGCGGCGGCTTCTGATGCCGCGGCCTCATCCGCGCCGGCGGTGCCGCCGTCTGGAAGCGCCGCCACCGTGGCCGCGGCCTGCGGCAGGTCGAGTTCGACCTCGCGGGTCTGGGGGGTGTAGCAGATCCGCCCCTCGGCGCAGCCCTGGTAGCCGATGGCCAGGCGGATGGCGGTCGGGTCGGTCGCGGTGCGCTGCAGGGGCAGGGTGGCGGTGACGCCGTCGTGATAGACCTCGACCCGGCCGAAGGTCTCATCGTTCTTGATCTCGCCGTCCGGGAAATCCGCCTGATCCAGCGCCACGCCTTCGCCGTCGAGCAGGGTGAACCTGAACTTGTCGCGATACAGGTAGTAGCCGGGGGCGATCTCCCAGCGTGCCTCCAGGGTGTTGCCGTCGATGACGGCGGTCTCCAGCCGGAAGGCGTCGTCGACGTCCAGCAGATCGCTTTCCATGCCGAAACCGCCGCCGAAGCTCTGTTCGCCGGACGGCGGGGCGGCGTCCCCCGGTGTGCTGTCGGCTGCCGCCGCGGCGGGCAGGGCCAGGGTCAGCTTCTGGGTGTGCGGGGTGTAGCAGATGCCGCGCGATTCCATGCAGCCCTGGGAGACGGCGCGCAGCACGAATTCATCGGGCGCTCCCGCGCTGCGCTGCACCGGGGCGGTGACGCTCAGGCGGTCGAAATAGACCTCCACTTCGCCGAAGGTCTCGTCCTGCTTGATCTTGCCGGCGGGGAATTCCGGTGTGCCGACCGTCACGCCCTCGGTATCGGAGTGCAGCTGCACCCGCTCGCGGTACATATAGAAATCGTCGGCGATGTCCCAGGTCACGCGCACCCGGTCCGGGCCGACCATCTCGGCACTGATGGCAAAGGCCTCGTCGGCGGACAGCAGTTCGTCGTCGCCCCAGAGGGCGTGCGCGGTAAAGGGCAGGAGCAGGGCGAGCAGCAGCGCGCCCGGGTGCAGGAGTTTGGTCATTGAAGCAGTACGCTCTCGTCGATCCAGTCCAGGTAGCCTTTCAGGCCGTCCACGATTGGGACTGCGATGATTTCCGGAAGTTCATAGGGATGGGCTTCCAGCACCGCCGCCTTGAGGGCCTCCAGGGCGTCGCGCCGGGTCTTGATGATCAGCAGCTGCTCGAGGTCTTCCTCCACCTCACCCTGCCAGCGGTAGACCGAGGTCAGGTTGGGCAGGATGTTCACGCAGGCCGCCAGGTCCTGTTGCACCAGGGCGCGGGCGACGCGGCGGGCGTCGGTTTCCGGTGCGGTTACCAGTACGATGCAGTATTTGTCGGTCATGCCGGCAAGATAACCAAGTCGGTGGTAGAGGGGAACCCTTGAGTGCAGAGACGGTTGAAGACAGGGTGTTATTTCATCAGCTCGGTAACCAGGCAGGGATAGTCTCGTAGGACGGGATAAGCGCGAAGCGCGTTCCCGGCGGGATCGCTGAGAGCGGCGCGCCAATGCCGGAAACGGCCTCCGGCCTTATTCCGGCCTACCTGATTGCCGGCCAAGCATCACCTTGCCGCCCCCGGGCCCATCCGTTAAGGTTCCGGGGATGAACCCCCTCGTTGTACTGCTCGTGCTGTTTCTCACCGTCCCCCTGGTCGAGATCTATTTCCTGATCAAGGTCGGGGGCTGGATCGGGGCCGCGCCCACGGTCTTCATGGTGGTCTTCACCGCCGTGCTGGGCGCCCTGCTGCTGCGCCACCAGGGCTTTTCCACCCTGCAGCGGCTGCAGCTGTCCATGGCCCGCGGCGAGCTGCCGGCGGTGGAGATGCTGGAAGGGGTGGTGCTGGTCATCAGCGGCGCCCTGCTGCTCACCCCGGGCTTTTTCACCGACGCCCTGGGCTTTCTCGGCCTGATCCCGCCCCTGCGCCAGAGCCTGATCCGGGCCTGGATCGCTCGTCAGCTGGGCGGCGGGCCGCCGCCGGGCGCAGGCCCCGCCGGCGGCCAGCCCAAGGGGCCGGTGACGCTGGAAGGCGAATACACGCGTGAAAAAGATAAATAAAACAGTATGTTGTATGTCGCCACGTCACTTCGCTAAGTTAAGGAACCTCTGATTTATTCGTCATTGCGAGGCGCGCAGCGAATAATCTCCAACCGATTGATTCTGCTGTATGAGATTGCTTCGCTCCGCTCGCAATGACGAGGAGAAGCGAATAAATCAGAGGTTCCTAAATGTTATTCCCATCCAGCATCCGTAGGCCGGAATAAGGCCTGTAGAGCCGTTTCCGGCATGTCCGCGCAATTGCCGGGAACGCTGCGCTTATCCCGGCCCACAAACTACGATTAAATATATTTTTCCATGAGAAAATAAATTTAATCATTCGCCCCCTTGAAACTCCCCTGCTCGCCGCTATTATTAGCACTCACTATAAACGAGTGCTAACACTCACAACCCGATGACCATCTTTGGTTTTTTTAAGGAGAGTGCCAGATGAATATTCGTCCGTTGCATGATCGCGTGATCATCAAGCGTATGGAAGAAGAACGCACCACGGCCGGTGGGATCGTGATCCCGGACTCGGCAAC
Source organism: Gammaproteobacteria bacterium (assembly GCA_002699185.1). Lineage (GTDB taxonomy): Bacteria > Pseudomonadota > Gammaproteobacteria > Thiohalobacterales > Thiohalobacteraceae > Thiohalobacter. The sequence continues at coordinate 8,481 of PABG01000095.1, forward strand.
CGAAAAGCCCATCCGCGGCGAAGTGGTTGCCGTGGGTAACGGCAAGATCCTGGAGAACGGCGAACTGCGTCCGCTGGACATCAAGGTCGGCGACAAGGTCCTGTTCGGCAAGTACTCCGGCACCGAGGTCAAGGTTGAAGACCAGGATCTGCTGGTCATGCGTGAAGAAGACGTGATGGCCGTCATCGAGGGCTGAGCCCGGGCCGCCTCATAACAGAATTTTCAGGAGAGGATTAGCAATATGTCAGCGAAAGAAGTCAGATTCAGTGATGATGCGCGTCAGCGCATGGTCAAGGGCGTGAACATCCTGGCCAACGCGGTCAAGGTCACCCTGGGCCCGAAGGGCCGCAACGTCGTGCTGGAGAAATCCTTCGGCGCCCCGACCGTGACCAAGGACGGTGTGTCCGTCGCCAAGGAGATCGAGCTCAAGGACAAGTTCGAGAACATGGGCGCCCAGATGGTCAAGGAAGTCGCCTCCCAGACCTCCGACGTGGCCGGTGACGGCACCACCACCGCCACCGTGCTGGCCCAGAGCATCTTCAAGGAAGGCATGAAGGCCGTCGCCGCCGGCATGAACCCGATGGATCTCAAGCGCGGCATCGACAAGGCCGTGATCGCGGCCACCGAGGAGCTGAAGAAGCTCTCCAATCCCTGCGCCGACACCAAGGCCATCGCCCAGGTCGGCACCATCTCCGCCAACTCCGACGAGTCCATCGGCAAGATCATCGCCGATGCCATGGAGAAGGTGGGCAAGGAAGGTGTCATCACCGTCGAGGAAGGCCAGTCGCTGCAGAACGAGCTGGATGTGGTCGAGGGCATGCAGTTCGACCGCGGCTACCTGTCGCCCTACTTCGTCAACAACCAGCAGAGCATGAGTGCCGAGCTGGATGACCCCTACATCCTGATCCACGACAAGAAGATCTCCAACATCCGCGAACTGCTGCCGGTGCTGGAAGGCGTGGCCAAGGCCGGCAAGCCGCTGATGATCATCGCCGAGGACATCGAGGGCGAGGCCCTGGCCACCCTGGTGGTCAACAGCATCCGCGGCATCGTCAAGGTCTGCGCCGTCAAGGCCCCCGGCTTCGGCGACCGCCGCAAGGCCATGCTGCAGGACATCGCCATCCTGACCGGCGGTACCGTGATCTCCGAGGAGACCGGCATGAGCCTGGAGAAGGCCACCCTGGACGACCTGGGCAACGCCAAGAAGGTACAGGTCACCAAGGAGAACACCACCATCATCGACGGTGTCGGCAAGAAGGAAGACATCGAGGCGCGCGTGACCCAGATCCGCACCCAGATCGAGGAGGCCACCTCCGATTACGATCGCGAGAAGCTGCAGGAGCGCGTGGCCAAGCTGGCCGGCGGCGTGGCCGTGATCAAGGTCGGTGCCGCCACCGAGATGGAGATGAAGGAGAAGAAGGCCCGCGTCGAGGACGCCCTGCACGCCACCCGTGCGGCGGTCGAGGAAGGCGTGGTGCCGGGCGGCGGCGTGGCCCTGATCCGTGCCCGTGCCGGCATTGCGGATCTGAAGGGCGACAACCACGACCAGGACGTCGGCATCAACATCGCCCGCCGTGCCATGGAAGAGCCGCTGCGCCAGATCGTCGGCAACACCGGTGAAGAGCCCTCCGTCATCCTGGCCAAGGTCGAGGAAGGCAGCGGCAACTACGGCTACAACGCCGCCACCGGCGAGTACGGCGACATGATCGAGATGGGTATCCTGGACCCGACCAAGGTGACCCGCTCGGCCCTGCAGAACGCCGCCTCAGTCTCCGGCCTGATGATCACCACCGAGTGCATGGTGGCTGACATGCCGTCCGAGGAAGGCGAGGGTGCCGGCGCCCCCGACATGGGCGGCATGGGCGGTATGGGCGGCATGGGCATGATGTAAGCCCGACCGCGCGACAACCCGTCGTTCGTCAGAGAGACCCCGCCCCCGTGGCGGGGTTTCTTTTTGTGCCATCCACCCGTCCTGACCCGAAGGGTAGCCCGTAGGCCGGAATAAGTACCGTAGGTCGGGTTAGTACCGTAGGTCGGGTTAGCCTGGAAGGCGTAACCCGACATCCACCGCGGCATGTCGGGTTACGCTGCGCTAACCCGACCTACGCTCTGTTTCCGTCATCAAAAAAACGGGCCGCAAGGGCCCGTTTTCCGTATCCGCGCAAGCAGCTCGCTTACACGCTGATATACACCCACCCCTCCTGCAGCCGGGTCAGGATCTGGTCCAGCGCATTGGGCGTGGTCAGGGCCTGCGGCAGCAGCGGCGGGACCTGGTCGCGGTGTTCGCGCTCCAACATGCGATTGATGGCCGTCTGGCAGGCGAAGAAGGTCAGTTCCTCGTACCTGAACTGCAGATCCTCGATACGGTCGGCGAAGGGCGAGATGTCGGCCCGCAGCAGGTTCAGGCCGCCGGCATTGGCCACCAGTTCCAGTTCGACCGGCATGTGGCGGGCGCGATAGGTCTGGAGCAGCTGTTCGGTGGTGTCCAGCGCCTGTTCCAGCTTCTGCGGGTCGTCGGAGCTGATGTGCAGCAGAATCTTGCGCCCGCCCTGCACGGTGGGGGCCTCGTCGACCCGGGCGGTCTGAAAGGCCCTTTCCTCGTCCAGGTACATGGCCTTGACGTCCAGGTCATTGTGGCCGGGATGCAGCTGGGCATTGGTGATCCAGCCGACCGCGGCGCCGACGACCAGCAGTGCGGCGGCAGCCACGGCCTGCAATGAGCCGCGCAGGGCGCGACCATGGCCGCCGCGATCGGTGCGTGCCGAGGGCAGCTCGTAGGCGTGCTGGACCAGTTCACGCAGGCGCTTGATTTCGCAGGCGCGGTGGCTCAACTCGCTGTCCGACTTGATGGTCGCCAGAATGCGGCTCTTTTCATCGGCATCGAGCTGATTGTCGATGAAGGCATTGAGATGCTCGTCGGAGATGAGCTTGTCGTCGGATGACATTACTTGATTCTCCTGATACGGGTCGGGTTGTCGTCTGTGGCGGCATCGCGCATCAGATCGGTGCCCAGCAGGCGTTCCTTGAGCGCCCGGCGTGCCCGGCACAGCCGGCTCATCACCGTGCCCACCGGCACCCCGAGAATGTTGGCCACTTCGATATAGGAGCAGCCCTCCAGGTCCACCAGGGTCAGTACCTGGCGCTGGCCCATGGGCAGGGTGGCGATCGCACCGCGCACCTCGGTGACCACCTGGTGGGTGTGGCCCTCGTCCTCCGGCGAGGAGTCGCTGACGAAGGGGATATCGTCGATATCCACCGTGTCGCGGCTGCGCCGGAAATGATCGCGCCAGGCGTTGTTGAGGATGCTGAACAGCCAGGTGTCCAGCGCCTCCAGTTCCCGCAGCTGGCTGGATTTCTTCAGGGCCTTTTCCATGGTCTCCTGCACCAGATCGTCTGCCAGGGCCGGTTCGTGGCACCAGGAGTAGGCGATGCGATACAGCCGCTCCCGGTTGCCTTCCAGACGCTGACGAAACGCCTGGTTCCGGCCGAAAAGTTTGACCAGTTTCATTGTCTCTCCTCTAGCCCCCGGCGGTTGTGGTGCCGGCTGCGGGCCGCCCCTGCTTCAGGGGGTGGCTGTTGTTTCAAATCAAGACGGCTGTTCGGAACAGATTATTCCATAAAAATCAGCCCGGCGCCGTCCGGGCCGCGATGCCGGCCGGTCCGCAGCGGGGCCGCTCGGGGAGTGTGGAAAGGGGGAGTAGGAATAAATCTGACAGGGGCGGCGTCTAGGAGTGTGTACAGGGGCCGTTCGGTTGACATTGTCTCCCTCCACTCAAGGCCATGTTTTCTCGCCGAACACGTACTCCTCCACCCCTGTGAGGCTTGCCCCGGCCACTCTGGCCGGGGCTTTTTTATGTCCGACAGGCAGGTTGGGCTGAGCAGCGCGAAGCCCAACAATCGGGGGCGGGAAAGGGCGTAGGTCGGGTTAGCGCAGCTGGTAGGCCGGAATAAGGCCGAAGGCCGTTTCCGGCATTGCTGCGCTGCGCAAGACTGCCGGGAACGCGCCGTGCGCTTATCCCGGCCTACGTTCTACCCTCCTCACACCTCACTCGAATTCACTCATCCGCCAGCTTCAACCCCAACCCGCCGCCGGCGGTGGCGATGTTGCTGTTGGGGCTGTCGTCCTCCTCCAGGCTGAAGGAGTCGCTCTTCTCGGCCAGGGCCTGCTCGGCGTCCTCGGCGGTGAGGTTGATGCGCAGGCGCAGGTTGTTCGGCGAGTCGGCATTGCGCAGCGCCTCTTCCAGGCTGATCCGGCCTTCCATGTAGAGGTTGTACAGCGCCATGTCGAAGGTCTGCATGCCCAGGTTCTCGGACTTCTCCATGACCTCCTTGATCTCGTGCACATCGCCGCGGCGCACCAGTTCCTTGACCAGCGGCGTGCCCAGCAGGATCTCGATGGCCGCGGTGCGTTGACCGTCGACGGTCTGCACCAGGCGCTGGGAGATGAAGGCGCGCAGGTTCAGCGACAGATCCAGCAGCAGCTGGTCGCGCTTCTCCTCGGGGAAGAAGTTGATGATGCGGTCCAGCGCCTGGTTGGCGTTGTTGGCGTGCAGGGTGGACAGGCACAGATGGCCGGTCTCGGCGAAGGAGATGGCATGCTCCATGGTCTCGCGGTGGCGGATCTCGCCGATCAGGATCACGTCCGGCGCCTGACGCAGGGTGTTGGCCAGGGCGTCTTCATAGGAGTCGGTGTCCAGTCCGACCTCGCGCTGGTTGACGATGGACTTCTTGTGCGAATGGATGAACTCGATCGGATCCTCGATGGTGATGATGTGGCCGGTGGCGTTGTTGTTGCGGTAGTCGATCAGCGAGGCCAGCGAGGTGGACTTGCCCGAACCGGTCGCGCCCACGAACAGCACCAGGCCGCGCTTGCTCATCATGACGTCGGTGAGGATGGGCGGCAGCCCCAGGTCCTGCCACGCCGGGATCTCGGTCTTGATGTTGCGCACCACCATGCCGATGCTGTTGCGCTGCTTGAAGATGTTGACGCGGAAGCGGCCGACATTGTGCTCCGAGATGGCCAGGTTCATTTCCGGCTTCCTCTCGAAGTCCTTCTGCTGGGTCTCGCTCATCAGCGAGTAGGCGATCTCGCGGATGCGCTCCGGTGTCATGGTGGCCTTCTCCACCACCTTGAGCTGGCCGTGGAACTTGGCGCAGGGCGGCGCCCCCGTGCTCAGATAGAGGTCGGAGGCGTCCTTCATGACCATGATCTTGAGATAATCCTTGAATTCCATTCTTATTCACCCCGGGTTGTTCAATTGATGGTTCCCCTCTCCCGCTTGCGGGAGAGGGGTAGGGGTGAGGGCGCAAAAACCGTGACCCCTCACCCCGGCCCTCTCCCCGGCGGGGAGAGGGGGCGTATCAAGCAGACGCTCTTGTAAGGATTCATTGTCACTGTGTCGGCCTGCTGCGGGGCGGCTTGAGACAGTAGCGTCAGCCCCGGACAGGCCGTCATTGCGAGGCGCGCAGCGCCGTGGCAATCTCCAACCGGTTGATTCTGCGTGACGGGATTGCCGCGCTGCGCTCGCAATGACGGCAAAATCCGACTGAGCGAAATTCTTCCGGTGCCCGTTCTCGCTACGGAGCCAGCCGCAAACCCGCGAGAAAACACGACATTAAGGAATCCGTGTGAACCCCGTCACATTTGAGGAGATTGCCGCCGGGCTGCCGGAGGAACTGCGCGAGGGCGTGCAGCGGGCCTGGGAACGCTACCGCGAACGGGCCGAGGCCAAGGCGGCGCGCGTCCCCACGCACCCGGATTTTCTGCGCCCCCTGGCCCGGGTGTGGGCGGCGAGCGAGTTCGTGGCCCAGAGTTGCGAGCGGGAACCGGCGCTGCTGGCCGAACTGCTGGAGTCCGGTGAACTGCTCGCCGACACCGCGCGCGGCGAGTTGCGGACCCGGGCCGAGGCAGCGACCGCCGGGGCGCTCAACGCCTTCGACCTGGGCGAGGCCCTGCGCCGTTTCCATCGCCGCGAGATGGTGCGCATCGCCTGGCGCGACCTGGCCGGCTGGGCCGGACTGGACGAGATACTGCGCGAACTGACCGAGCTGGCCACGGCCTGTCTGCAGGTGGCGCTGGACCGGCTCCATGGCTGGCAGTGCAGGGAACTCGGCACGCCGAAGGACAGCGCCGGCCGGGACCAGTCGCTGGTGGTGCTGGGGATGGGCAAGCTGGGGGCCGGGGAGTTGAACTTCTCCTCCGACATCGACCTGATCTTCGCCTATCCCGAGCCCGGACGGCTGGGCAAACGCAGCGGCCTCAGCTGCGAGGAATTCTTCACCCGCCTGGGCCAGCAGCTGATCGATGTGCTCAACCGTCAGACCGGCGAGGGCTTCGTCTACCGGGTGGACATGCGGTTGCGGCCCTATGGCGACAGCGGCCCGCTGGTGATGGATTTCGACATGCTGGAGGAGTACTACCAGTCGCAGGGCCGGGAGTGGGAGCGCTACGCCCTGATCAAGGCGCATCCGGTGGCCGGCGACCCGGACCAGGCCGCCGAGCTGATGGCGTTGCTGCGCCCCTTCATCTACCGCCGCTATCTGGACTACGGCGCCTTCGAGCAGCTGCGCGAGATGAAGGCCATGATCACCCGCCAGGTCCAGCGCCGCGGCATGGAGGACAACATCAAGCTCGGCCCCGGCGGCATCCGCGAGGTGGAGTTCATCGCCCAGGCCTTCCAGCTCATCCGCGGCGGCCAGGAGGCGCGGCTGCGGCTGCGCCAGGTGCAGGACGTGCTGCGCAACCTGGCCCGGCTGGACCTGCTGCCGGGCTATGCCGTCGAGCGCCTGATCCAGGCCTACGGCTTCCTGCGCCGGACCGAGAACCGGCTGCAGGCCTTCGCCGACGAACAGACCCACGAACTGCCCACCGACGCGGTCGGGCAGGCCCGGCTGGCCCTGGCCATGGATTTCCCCGACTGGGCGGCGTTTCTCAAACAGCTGGACCGGCACCGCCGCTTCGTCGAGGAGCAGTTCCAGCAGGTGTTCGGTTCGCCCCACACCCGGGAGGAGGGCGACCGCGAGACCGAGGCCCTGGCCGGTCTGTGGCAGGACCAGCTCGACGAGGAGGCCGCCCTGGCCCTGCTGGATGAGATCGGCTTCGAGCATCCCGACGAGGCCCGCCGGCTGCTGGGTCAGCTGCACCACAGCCTGGAAAGCCGCGCCATGGGCAAGCGCGGGCGCGATCGCCTCGACCGCCTGATGCCGCTGCTGCTGGCGGCCATCGGCGAGGCGCGCGACCCCAACGAGACCCTGGCCCGGCTGGTGCGGCTGCTGGAGACCATCAGCGGGCGCAGCGCCTACCTGGCCCTGCTGGTGGAAAACCCCATGGCGCTGTCGCAGCTGGTCCAGCTGTGCGACGCCAGCCCCTGGATCGCCGCCGAACTGACCCGCCATCCCATCCTGCTCGACGAGCTGCTGGACCCGCGCACCCTCTACACCCCGCCCAGCCGGGAGCAGCTGGAGGCGATGCTTGACCGGCGCTTCGAGGACATCGCCGCCGACGACCTGGAGGCGCAGATGGACGCCCTGCGCCATTTCAAGCAGATGGCAGTGCTGCGGGTGGCCGCCGCCGACGTGGCCGGCGCCACGCCCCTGATGGTGGTCAGCGACTACCTCACCGCCATCGCCGAACTGGTGCTGCAGAAGGTGCTGGCCATCACCTGGGATCATCTGGTCGCCCGCCACGGCGCGCCCCGCTGCGGCACCGGCAAGGCGCGGCGCGTCGCCGGCTTCGCCATCATCGGCTACGGCAAGCTGGGCGGCATCGAGCTCGGCTACGGCTCCGATCTGGATCTGGTCTTTCTCAACGACGGCGAGGGCGAGGAGGCCCGCACCGAGGGGCCGAAGCCGCTGGACAATGCCGTCTTCTTCGCCCGCCTGGGCCAGCGCATCATCCACCTGCTCAACACCCTGACCCCGGCCGGCGTGCTCTACGAGGTGGATATGCGGCTGCGTCCCAGCGGCGCCTCCGGCCTGCTGGTCACCGACATGGCCGCCTTTGCCGCCTACCAGCACGAGGAGGCCTGGACCTGGGAACATCAGGCCCTGGTGCGCGCCCGCGGCGTGGCCGGCGACCCCGATACCCTGGCCGCCTTCGAGGCCGTGCGCCGGGAGGTGCTGTGTCGCAAACGCGATCCGGAGCGGCTGCGCCGGGAGGTGCGGGACATGCGCAGCCGCATGCGCGCCGAGCTGGCCGTGCGCGAGTCCGGCCGCTTTGATCTCAAGCAGGGCCCCGGCGGCATCGCCGATATCGAATTCATCGTCCAGTACGGGGTACTGCGCTGGGCGCACGCGCATCCCGATCTGGTAAGATACAGCGACAATATCCGGCTGCTGGAAGGTCTGGCCGGAGCCGGCCTGATGCCGGAGGACGATGTCCGGGTGCTCAGCAACGCCTACCGGGCCTACCGCAAGCGGGTGCACAACCTGACCCTGCAGGAGGTGCCGGCCGTGGTCTACGAGGGTGAATTCATCCAGACCCGGGCGGCGGTGCTGGCGATCTGGAAGCGGATATTCGAGCGTGAGGAGTCGTAGGTCGGGTTAGCGCAGCGTAACCCGACATGCCCCGGCGAGTGTCGGGTTACGCCTTTCAGGCTAACCCGACCTACATCACTGGGGATATGGACCGGATATTCGAAGGTGAAGGCTCGTAGCTCGTGTTGAGCAGCGATTTTCCCCGGCTGATTGAAAGATTCCCGTCATTGCGAGCGAAGCGCGGCAATCTCTCAATCCCGACCGCAGATTCATGAGATTGCTTCGTCGCTTCGCTCCTCGCAATGACGAAGTTTGGATAGAAGCCACAGGAGAATTACAAGATGTCGATGGCCGATCGTGACGGCGTCATCTGGATGGACGGCGAACTGGTGCCCTGGCGCGAGGCCACCACCCATGTCCTGACCCACACCCTGCACTACGGCATGGGGGTGTTCGAGGGCGTGCGCGCCTACAAGGCGGACAAGGGCACGGCCATCTTCCGTCTGCAGGATCACACCCGACGCCTGTTCCGTTCGGCCCATATCCTCAAGATGCACATGCCATACAGCGAGGACGAGCTGAACCAGGCCCAGCTGCAGGTGGTGCGCGACAACAAGCTGGAGTCGGCCTACATCCGGCCCATGTGCTTCTACGGCTCCGAGGGCATGGGGCTGCGCGCCGACAATCTGCAGACCCACGTCATGGTCGCGGCCTGGGCCTGGGGCGCGTACCTGGGCGAGGAGAACATGCAGAAGGGCATCCGCATCAAGACCTCGTCCTTCACCCGCCATCATGTGAACATCACCATGTGCCGGGCCAAGGCCAACGGCAATTACATGAACTCCATGCTGGCGCTGAACGAGGCCCTGACCGACGGCTATGACGAGGCCATGCTGCTGGACGCCGAGGGCTTCGTCGCCGAGGGCAGCGGCGAGAACATCTTCCTGGTGCGCGACGGCGTGCTCTACACCCCGGATCTGACCTCGGCGCTGGAGGGCATCACCCGCGACACCATCCTGCGGCTGGCCGCCGAGTTGGGCCTGAGCGTGCGCGAGAAGCGCATCACCCGCGACGAGGTGTATGTCGCCGACGAGGCCTTCTTCACCGGCACCGCCGCCGAGGTCACCCCGATCCGCGAGGTGGACAACCGGGCCATCGGCAGCGGCACCCGCGGGCCGGTCACCGAGCAGCTGCAGAACCTGTACTTCGACGTGGTGCACGGCCGCCACCAGGTGCATCCGGAGTGGCTGACCTATGTATAGAACGCCCGGCGCAGCCGGGCACGAAATCTCCTCCCCCTGAATGGGGGAGGCCGGGAGGGGGTGAAAAAGCTGCCACGGACGTTTCTCACCCTCCCTCAGATCGTAGGCCGGGATAAGCGCAGCGTTCCCGGCAAGCCGGGGCCGAATGCCGGAAACGGGCCATCCGGCCCTTATTCCGGCCTGCAGCTAGAACCCAGCACCTGTTTCCGGAGGAAACATAATGACCAACCCCAACACCGCCGCCGCCGCTGGCACCGATAAATACGAAACCCCCAACGCCAGCAACCGCTACGAGGTCACCCGTGACGACCTGCCGCTGCACTGTCCGCTGGAGTCCATGAGCCTGTGGAACTCGCATCCGCGGGTCTACCTGCCCATCGAGGCCACCGGCGAGGCGCAGTGTCCCTACTGCGGCGCCCACTACGTGCTCAAGGAGCGGGACTGAAGGGGGCGCAGGGCCTGCCGGCATGACGCAGTCCCGGCCCCGGGTGATCTGGCGCTTCGTCGATGGCGTGCCCGGCCATGACAACCAGAGCGCGGGCCTGATCGCGGCGCTGCGCGACCGCACGGCGATCGAGGTGTATGAGCCGGCCCGCGCCGCGCGCCTGCCGGCGCTGCTGTACTGGGCGGCGGGCCGCTATCCGCCCGGCGCCGATCTGCCGGCCCCCGATCTGATCATCGGCGCCGGCCATGCCACGCACCTGTCCCTGCTGGCCGCCCGCCGCGCCCGCGGCGGACGCTGCGTGGTCCTGATGAAGCCCAGCCTGCCCTGCCGCTGGTTCGACCTGAACCTGATCCCCGAACACGATGCGGTCCCGGACTGCGCCAGTGTCGTCACCACCCGCGGCGTGCTCAACCGCATCCGGCCCGCGCCGGTCAAGGACCGCGCCCTGGGCCTGTTTCTGATCGGCGGTCCCTCGCGCCACTACGACTGGCAGGACGAGCACATGATGGACCAGGTGCGCTCGGTGGTGAGCCACTTCCCCAATCATCGCTGGGAACTGACCACCTCCCGCCGCACGCCCCCGGGCTGGCTGGCCTACCTGCGCCAGCACCTGGAGCCGGGCCTGCTGCGCCGGCTCAGCCTGCACGACTGGCGCGGACTCGAACCCGACTGGCTGGTGCAGCGGCTGCCCCTGGCCGACAGCGTCTGGGTCAGCGAGGACAGTGTGTCCATGGTCTACGAGGCCCTGACCGCGGGCGCGGCGGTGGGGCTGCTGGATGTCCCGGCCAAGGGCAGGAACCGGGTTTCCACCGGCACCCGCACCCTGCTGCAGAACGAGCAGGTGGTGCGCTACGCCGACTGGCTGACGGGCAAGAAGCTCGCGCCCATGCGCGAGCCGCTGGACGAGGCCGGGCGCTGCGCCGAGCTCATCCTGCAGCGCTGGCCGGGCGACAACTGAGGCGGCGGGGATGTCCGGCCGGCCCCTGACCGTGGTGCAGCTGCTGCCCGCCCTCGATGGCGGCGGGGTGGAGCGCGGCACCCTCGAGGTGGCGCGCGAACTGGTCCGGTGCGGGCATGACTCCTGGGTGATCTCCGGCGGTGGGCGGCTGGTCTCGCGCCTGACCGGCCAGGGCAGCCGGCATCTGCAATGGCCCATCGGGGCCAAGTCGCCCCTGACCCTGCGCTGGGCGGGGCGACTGCGTGCCTTTCTGCACGAGCAGCGGGTGGACATCCTCCACGCGCGTTCCCGCATGCCGGCCTGGGTGGCCTGGCGGGCCTGGCAGGGGCTGGCGGAGGCCGACCGGCCGCACTTTGTCACCACCGTGCACGGCCTCTACTCGGTCGGGCGCTACAGCAGTGTCATGACCCGCGGCGAACGGGTGATCGCCGTCTCCGACACCGCGCAGCGCTACATCCTGGACCACTACCCGCGGGTGCCGCCGGGGCGCATCGTCACCATCCCCCGCGGCGTGGACCCGGCTGTCTTTCCCCACGGCTATCGCCCGCCCGAATCCTGGGCCCGGGCCTGGTTCGACCAATACCCCTTTCTGCTGGAGCGCTTCGTGCTGACCCTGCCGGGGCGGCTGACCCGGCTCAAGGGGCATGGCGATTTCATTGAACTGATGGCGCGGCTGGTGGCCGCCGGGCTGCCGGTGCACGGCCTGATCGTCGGCGGCGAGGACCCTCGCCGCCGGCGTTATGCGCGCGGGCTGCACGAGCAGATCCGCCGCCGCGGCCTGGATGCGCACATCACCTTCACCGGTCACCGCATGGACGTGCGTGACATCTACGCCGTCTCCAATCTGGTGCTGTCGCTCTCGCGCAGGCCCGAATCCTTCGGCCGCAGCGTGGTCGAGGCCCTGTACATGGGCGTGCCGGTGGCCGGTTACGACCACGGCGGCGTGGGCGAGGTGCTGGCGCGGCTGTTCCCGGCCGGGCGGGTGCCGGTGGGCGACCTGGATGCACTGGAGCGCACGGTGCGCGAACTCCATGCCCGCCCCCCCGAGATCCCGGCCAGTCATGACTACGATCTGCAGACCATGCTGGATGCCACCCTCGGCCTGTACCGGGAACTGGCCGGATGAGTACGGCGGCGCCGATCCGGGTCAAGGTACTGAGCCGCGAGGCGCCGGGCGTGTGGGAGCGTCAGCTGCCGGGAACGGACCGGCGCTGGGGCCGCTGCCGCTTCAGCTTCGATGCGGACGGGCGCGACTACGACTGGCTGGTGGTCTACGACGACCTGCCGCCGCGGGCCGGCGAGCGGCGTTCGCTGCGGGTCGAGGAACTGGCCTGTCCGCGTGCGCACACCCTGCTGGTGACCACCGAACCCGCGTCGATCAAGACCTACGGCCGCGCCTACACCGACCAGTTCGGCTGCGTGCTGACCAGCCAGGAGCCCCGGGCGCTGCCGCATCCGGACCGGGTGTATGCCCAGCCGGCGTTGCGCTGGTTCTATGGCATGGGCGGCAGCGGATTGATCGCCTGGGATGAACTGGCCGCCATGGCGCCGCCGCACAAGACCCGCGCCATTTCCCTGGTGTGGTCGGACAAGCGCCAGCGCCATACCCGCCATCGCCAGCGCCACGACTTCATGCGCCGGCTGCGCGCGGCCCTGCCGGAACTCGAGGTCCATGGCCGCGGCGGCGGCGACATACGCGCGCTGGATGACAAGGCCGGGGCGCTGGATGCCTACCGCTGTCATGTTGCCATCGAGAACCATGTCGGCCCGCATCACTGGACCGAGAAGCTGGCCGACGCCTTCCTCGGCTACACCCTGCCTTTTTATTACGGCTGCCCGAACGTGACCGATTACTTCCCCGCCGACAGCCTGGTCCCGATCGACATCACCGACTTCGACCGCGCCTTGAGTACCATCAAGGCGGTGCTGGCCGACGACGGCGAGTATGAGAGACGCCTGCCCGCCATCCGCGAGGCACGCCGGCGGGTGCTGGAGGAGTATAATTTCTTCGCCGTGGTGAGTGGCCTCATCGAGGCGCGGCACGATGGCGCGGCGGCGGCCGCGCCGGGCGGGAAGCTGTATTCGCGCTATGCCCTGCGCCGGGCGCGCCCGGGCGTGGCGCTGCAACAGGCCTGGGAGAAGGCCCGCGCCCGCGTGCGGTGCCTGCTCCAACGCCTGTGATGGAAACGCAGAGGACGCAGAGACGCGGAGACGCCAGGAATTTTTATTGCAATAACTTTGCGCCTCTGTGCCTCTGCGTCCTCTGCGTTGATGTCTCATGGTCGAGAAGGCGCCTGTAGGATGGGTGGAGGCGCTTGCGCCATAACCCATCACAAGGCCGCTGGAGGCGATGGGTTACGCTTCGCTCCACCCATCCTACAGAGACTCTGTGCCTCTGCGTTGATGTCGCCCAGTCAATGAATGCGCCTGTAGAAGGAAACGCATGAACGCTACCGAAAACACCATCCTGATCGAAGTCGGCGCCGGCGAGCTGATCGACAAGCTCACCATCCTGCGCATCAAGTCCGAGCGCATGCGTGACCCGGCCAAGCTGGCCAATGTGCGCCACGAGTTCGGGGTGCTGTCGCGGGTGCGGGACGAGAAGCTGCCCGCCGCGCCGGAACTGGACCGGCTGGAGGATGCGTTGCAGCAGGTCAATGCCGCCCTGTGGGAGATCGAGGACGCCATTCGCGACTGCGAGGCGCGCGGAGACTTCGGTGAGCGCTTCATCGAACTGGCGCGCTCGGTCTATATGCAGAACGACCGCCGCGCCGAACTGAAGAAGGCGATCAACGCACTGTGCGGCTCGCGCATCGTCGAGGAGAAGTCCTATACCGAGTTCCGCTGAGGTTGCTCCCCCGGTTGAGGGGGTGGTGCTGATCAACCTCGACAGCCGCCCCGACCGGCTGGCGCGTTTCCGCGAGCAGGCGGCGGCCGTGCCCGCCCTGGCCGGCTGGCAGCGCCTGGCGGCGACGGCCGGCACCGGACTGCCGGGCTACGGCGGGCGGCCCTGGTTCCGCGGCGGCAGACGCGACCGCGTCTGGGCCGGTCGGGCCGGCTGCGTGCTGTCGCATCGCCGCGCGATCGAACTGGCGCGTGCGCAGGGTTGGCGCAGCCTGCTGATCCTGGAGGACGATGTCGAGTTCCGCACGGGGCTGGATGCGGCGCTGCGGGCGCCGGCGCTGGCGGCGGCGCAGTGGGATATCTGCTATCTCGGCTACAGCCGCTGTCTGGGGCCGCTGCAGCGACTGGGCGCGCTCGATGACGCCCATGGGATGTTTGCCGTGCAGGGCGCCTATACCACCCATGCCTATATCGTCCGTGCCAGCCTGTATGACTGGCTGCTGCGCCAGCTGCCCACCGAGGCTGCCATCTGGCCCTGGCTGGCCCGGCACCGGGCCATCGATCGCTGGTATGCCCGCCACCTGGCCGCGCACTGCCGGGTTGCGGCCATCTCGCCCACCCTGGTCGGGCAGTTCTCCGATTTCTCCGACATCGGTCAGCGCGGCCCCGGTTCCGACCGTGATGCGCATCTGCACGGACGGCTGGCGTCGGATCGCGCGGTCGGCCCGGCAGCCTTCCGGCTGGGCCTGGGGCTGCGGCGGGCGCAGTTCGCGCTGACCGGAAGCTGGGATGCATTGCGCGGCGGCGTGAAATGGTTGAAGGGTTTCTGAATCGAATGCCGTTGATTTGGGCGCAACGACGGAATAGTAGAGTAGGATGGGTGAAGGCGCTTGCGCCGTAACCCATCACCAGGCAGCGATGGGTTGCGCTACGCTCCACCCATCCTACGGTAAACGCGATCCGATCCGCGCCAGGACTGTCTCCACACTCAATCGGCTCAGATCCGATACCGCCATGGCATCGAACTGCGGCCGCAGGATTCCCGTGCGTCGCGGCGTGGTGTGCGGGCCGAACAGGGCCAGTCCGGGCGTGCCCAGGCAGGCGGCGAGGTGGCTGGGGCCGGTGTCGTTGCCCACCACGAAGGCGGCTCCACGCAGCAGCCCGGCCAGCTGGAACCAGTTCAGCCAGCCGTCCGGGCCGGTCAGGGTGCGGCCGGGGAGGGTCCGCGCCAGCTCCAGTTCGTCCGGGCCGGGTGCGGTGACCACTTCGTGGCCGCGCGCCTGCAGGGCCGCGGCCAGTTCGGCATAGTGCGGCCAGCGCTTGTGCGGATGGCGCGCCGCGCTGCCGGGGATGAGCACGATATAGGGCCGGCGCACGCCGGCGGCGTCCAGCAGCGCGGTGACGTCCTCGGCCATCCAGCCGACGTCGGGCGCGGGCGTGTGCATCACCGGCACGCCGGCGGCGGCGAGCTGGGCCCGGTAGCGCTCCAGGTCCGGGTCCTCGGGTGCTACCGTGCCGGTGTCGCGTGACCAGGGAATGCCGGGCAGGAACAGCCGCCGGTACAGGGCGGTGCGGTCGGAGTTCTGCAGGTCATAGACCTGATCGAAGCCTTCCGCCTGCAGCCGCCGGCGCAGCGCCAGCTGTTCGCGCAACCGGCGCAGCGGCAGGCGCGCGTCCGTGATCACGGCATCGACATGCGGGCAGCGCTGCATCAGGGCGCGGTAGGCGGGCTCGGTGAGCAGGGTGATGCGGGCGTCGCGGTGAAAGGCACGCAGATCCGCCAGCGCGCCGCTGCACTGGATAAGGTCGCCGAAGGCGCCGTGGCGGATCACCAGGATGTTGTGTGCCTCACGCTTCATGTTTCTCTTTGCTGCGGGGTGGGGTTCGATGGGTTGCGCTGCGCTCCACCCATCCTACGCTTCTCCTCACTCCTCACTCCTCACTCC